>JBCCEL010000414.1:0-4773 GCA_039030315.1 Pseudomonadota bacterium | reverse complement strand
TCTCCCAGAGTTGCGGAATCTCGTAGAGTTCCCGTGACGCCGGTATGCGTTCGATGAACGCGAGCCAGGGCGCTGTGCCGTAGAGTCCGAGGCTCGCCGCGATCAGGAGCAGCGTCGAGATGCTGGCACTGGCAAACACTGTCCAGTTGCGGCCAGCCAGCAGGACGAACGGTATGAGCAGTCCGAACTGCGGCTTGTAGCTGAGAAGGGCAAAGAACACCCCCGCCAGAATTGGTCGTTTCTCCAGGCAGACCAGGGCGGCCCCGAAAAGCGCGGCGGTCAGGAAGCCGTTCTGCCCGGCGGCGACATTCACCACCGTTCCCGGGAAGGCCAGGAGCAGCAGAATGGTGCGCTCACCCGGAACAATTCGGGCCACCGCGCCGGCAAAGGCGGAGAATGTTGCGGCAACCCAGCCGAGATAGGCGAGACTGTAGGAAACCAGAGCCAGCGGGAGAATATAGAGCACGAATGTGGGCGGGTAGAGCCACGGGGAGAAGGCCGTGTCGCCGGTCGCCTCCGCCTGAACCGGCCTGAGCAGTTCGCGGACATAGGCGTCGGCAAACTCGCCGTTCAGGGTCATCCATGAGGCGCTCCAGAAAGCGGCAAAATCGAGACCGGGGACCTGCCCCTCGCTCCATAGAGCAGGATGTGTCCGGGCTATGGCGACGAGCAGGGCGGCGTTTACGGCAAGGAAGATGATTGCCGCTGCGTAGACGATCCGGCGCGTGAGGAGGTTTCCGCCCATGACCTCAGGCTCTAGAGGCTGAAAGGGGTGCTTCGCAACCGGTCGTTCAGCCGATGGCACCAGCCTTGCATCCGGATGGGCGAGGGTCAGCGGACAGGGAACCTGTTTTGATGGCAAACAACGGTAAAAGCCGGGACCAGGTCAGCGTCATTCTTCCGGTTCGCAACTGCGAAGACCGGATCGCCGAACTGATCGAGCGTGTGCTTGATCAGGGCTCTGCGGTGCGCGAAGTGATCGTAGCCGATCAGAACTCGACCGACGAAACGGTTTCCGTAGCGCTCAGCGTGGGTGATCCGCGGGTGAGGATCGTGTGCCTTGCCAGGTGCGGCGTCGAGGAAGCCACCCGCGTTGCCGCACGGGAGGCGAAAGAGGATTGGGTTCTGGTCTGCGAGGCGGCGAAGCTGGCCGGCGAAGCCCCGTTGACGACACCACTTGAAAATGCCCGTCTCCTGCCGCGCAAGCGTCTCTCCATGCAGCAGGACAGCTCCAACCCGGCCTAGCTCCCCGCGGGCGGGGCCATGCCCTTGTTCGTGAGCTCCGCTACGGCTTTCGGTGTCTTTTTCAGCTCCTCCAGACCCATTCCGGACAGCACGTGGTGGGCCTTGGTAAACTGGATGCCGGGGTAGCCGATGATTTCGATGCGGTTCCCCCAGGGATCCATGAAATCGAGAAAACGGTTCGAAACGATTTCGATGCCCAGTTCCTCAAGCCGGGCTGCGACCGTTTCCTTGCTGTCCACCACCAGGCCGAAGTGCCGCTCGTCGTCCCGGGGCTGCTTGCGCCCCTTCGACAGTGCGATGAACTGATCGCCCAGATCGATAAACGCCATTGAGTCGCTCTTGCCGCGCAGTTCGAACTCAAGGAACTGGCCATAGAAGTCGAGGGCTTCTTCGATGTCGCCAACTTCCAGCGCGATGTGGTTGATGCCCACGGCCCTGGCTTTCCCGGACTTTCCCGTCATGCCAATCCCTTTCTGTCTGATTCTGCGCAACCTACAGGTTGCAAAGTGGGATTTGCCTGGCACGCAAACAAGGGAAGGGCGCGAAAACTCCGCGCGGCTCAGATGTGGGTGGAAACGGCGGGCAGGGACCTGCCGGCGAACACTTTACTGCTCGTTTGCCGCCAGTTTGGTCGTGGTCGGTGCCTTGGCGCGCATCGAGTCAATCTTCGCGATGGTGCGTTTGAACTTTGCCAGCATCTTGCCGCGCAGCCGGCGGCCTTCCGTCATCCGCACCTTCAGCGGATTCACCCGGCGCTTGCCACGTATGACTTCGTAGTGCAGGTGCGGCCCGGTGGATCGGCCGGTAGAGCCCACATATCCAATGATCTGGCCCTGACGCACGCGCCTGCCCGGCCGTATTCCGCGGGCATAACGCGAGAGGTGTGCATAAGCGGTCTTGTAGCTGCTGCGGTGCTTGATCCTGATGTACTTGCCGTAGGCACCGACGCGGCGGGCCACTTCCACGACACCGGACCCTGCGGCCTTGATCGGCGTGCCGTAGGGTGCCGCAAAATCGACGCCGGTGTGCATCTTCGAATAACCGAGAATGGGATGCTTCCGCATGCCGTAGCGCGAGCTGATCCGCGCGCCGGAAATCGGCGTCATCATCAGCGACTTTGTCGCGGACCTGCCGTTCTTGTCATAGTAGGTGGTGATCCCGTCATCGGGCGTGGTGAAGCGGTAGTAGCCCTTGGATTTCTTGCCTCTCAGGGTCAACTGACTGAAGAGGAGAACCGCCCGCTTCGACTTCTTGCCTGTGATTGGACTGCCGAAATAGGCTTCGAACTGATCGCCGGGGTGGATCTGCCGCTGGAAGTCGACGTCATAGGAGTGTACCCGCATGACATTGGCGACGATGTGCTCCGGTACCCCGTGCTCGCGCGCCGACATGTAAAGGCTTTTGCGGATCTTGGCCTTGGTGCGAACCCGGTCCGGAAGCTTCGCCGTCTGGACCCTTGGTTTACGCCGCGGTTTGGTGACGTCCTTGGGAGCGATCGGTCCTTCACGCAGTGCAACATACTGGCCGTTGGCATCGAGTTCCGCCACGGCCAGCGGCCGGCTGCCTTGCAGCAGCACGATTTTCAGCGGAATGACCTCGTTCTCACCATAGAAGTTCTTGCGCTTGATCAGCGTGAGTTCGAACTTCTGTCCTTTTTTCACCTGGCGGACCGGGAAGGCGGAGTTGAAGGACCGGACAATCGGCGTCACCGTGCCGTCGTCGGCGCCAGTCTGCTTCAGGATTCCGGTAAGGGTATCGCCGGCACCGACCTCAACCATCTCGATAAAGGGGGCGGGAGGGGCTGACTTGCTGACGGTCGTGGTGTTTGAGTACCCGCCCTGGCGGTCTTCGGTATCGGTGTCGGTGTCATAGGACAGAGCAACCTCGTCCGTGTCCGGATAGATCGGGCTAAGCGTTCCGACGAGACGATCGTTCTGCAGATAGCTGCGGAGCCCCTGGTCATCCAGTTCGCCCGAGTTCGTTGCAAAGGATACCGAAATTTTCTTGTAGCCGGGCCGGATGGCAGACTGGCTGGGGATGCTGCCGGTCACCTGTGCCGAAGTCAGGGGGCGGACGAGATCGCCCTTGGCATGCGATTCTGATTCCTGCAGGATCGCCTGGACCGGCGCTGAAAGCCGCTCCGGCTCGCGTGTCATGGAGCCGAACAGTGCAGCTCCGACGACAAGAGTACAGGCGACGCCGGCAATGCTGCCGGAAACGAGCCAGCGGTTGACATGCATGCTGGACGGGTTGAACGGGTCATCGGCCTGTTGCATCGACCGCAAACCGCCAGCTTCACCGCCCGGTGCTGCTTGCTCTCCGGCTGCAATATCAGAGATTTCGGATTGTTCGGATTGACTGCTTACGGGCAGTACTGCGCCCGAGACAGTTCCCGCGCCCGAGTTCGTCAGTTCTTTGGCGTTATGGCCATCAACCACGGGCCAGACCCTCATTGTCCCAGTGTGTTGAAAGCCGCTCACAGAACCCTGGCCCCCGCCAGACGTGACGTCATTTCAGCACGAACGATCGCGATTTCTTCAGGTGCCGGTGCAGTCCAGGCTCGAGAATCGGCCAGGAAAACCACTACCCCAAAAAACTGACGCAACATGCCGTGTCGTCCCTTCAAAGTCAACATGACGTAGCGATCAGGAAAGCGCATGTTTGCACCGCTTTTCACATCGCAGGAAGGGCGCCGCCAAAGGCCTGGCCGTGTGCCACTTCGATCCGTCATCCAGCGGCCGAGCCGGTGGTTAAACATCAGTGGACTTTAGCGGGAGAATTGTTGCTTCCCGGTTAAGGGATTTACATTATATATATGGCGCCGCAGCAATGCTGGAACACGCGCAATTGCCCGAGAGAATGCCTGGCGCCTGGGGCGGGCAAAAAAAGTGCTGCAGTGCGGAAAAAAGTGCGCTTTGTCGCTTGACACCCGAGTGCCGATCCTCATATAAAGCGCACCGCACGAGGGCGGACGTACTGCCTCGCCTCCGCGAGGGTCTGTCCTGGTTCCCATGGCACGACAAAAGTCTTTCCGGCATCATTACGATGTTCGGGCACTTTGCGTCGGTTGTCATGGGCTCTGGCTTCCAGAGGCGGTTTGACTGGCTTTGGTCGGTCTGGCTCTTTGACATTGTTGATTAAAGAAAGAGAAACGTGGGCGGCGGAGTCCTGGCGGTTCAGGTTAGCGAGCGATCGCTGATTTGGACAGACAGAATGCAATGTTCGCTTATGTTTCTTCTCAACTCGCAATCTGAAATGTGACACTTCGGTGAAATGTTTCAGGTGTGATTGGGACCCTAGCGAACAACAGGGGATGGCTAGCCGGCCATTCCTTGAGCAAAGTCAATCAAACTTGAGAGTTTGATCCTGGCTCAGAACGAACGCTGGCGGCAGGCCTAACACATGCAAGTCGAACGGTCCTTCGGGACAGTGGCAGACGGGTGAGTAACGCGTGGGAACCTACCCTTGAGTACGGAACAGCTCCGGGAAACTGGAATTAATACCGTATAATCCCTACGGGGGAAAGAT
>JBCCEL010000413.1:0-4775 GCA_039030315.1 Pseudomonadota bacterium | reverse complement strand
TGAAAACTCCGGGAAACAACCGCTCAACCAGCTGACGATAAGCACCCTGGTCCCCGTTCCGGACAGCCTCAAGCAAGGCGCCGTCAGAGGGCGCATCGACGGTTGATGGCCCGGCAATTGCCGGGCCCTGTGCCTGTGCGGGTTGATCCATTCTTGCTCTTCGGTCAAACCGATGGCGGGAGACGGCTACTCCCCTTGTGTAAAGAACTTCCGCATGTGATCTCGAAGGGCGTCGCGGAACGCGCCTGCCTCTTCCTGACTTACGATGCCATCCTTGTTCGTATCAACGCGCTTGAAGTGGGCATCCACATGCGCCTCTAGCTCCGGCTTGGTCATGATGCCATCACCGTTTGCATCAAACCGCGCAAACATGTGCCCGACACGCCGCTCCACCCGCTGGCGGATATGCTCAGACACTTCGTCTTGTGTAACCTTGCCGTCGGCATTGGCATCGACCCTGTCGAACTTGCGCACGAGCTTGGGCATGACCTCTTCCCGCGTGACCTGCCCGTCACCATTCGCATCCATATGGCGGAGCATCATCCCGCCGCGCCAGGAGTGGCTGACAGCATTCGCCGTCACAGCGACGCCCGCGATTGCGGTGACACAGACCACTGCGGCGACAAGCTTTGCCGTTTTCGATTTGAGCATCAAATCCTCCGTTTGCAGAGTTTCGCGCCAGCCTTTCCGGCGCCTTCAAACGACTGACGGATTGAAGTCGGGAAACCTGTCGCGGCTCAGTCCGCGTTAACTTTCGCCTCCAGCACCTCCTCGTAAGCCCGGCGTACAGCGGTGGAGGTAAGCTCCAATCGTACTTCCAGCCGTGCGAAGTCCGCCTCTCCAACAGACGATGTCATCAGGGTCTTAAGATCGTTGCTGGCTTCATCCGGCGAGAACCGCCCGGTCGCGCATAGTCGCAACAGTTGTGTGAGGGTCTGATAGAACTCATAGGCGCCGGAGAGACAGTCGCTGTGCTCGCGCTGAAGAAGTCCGTTGTCGCGGAGCCTGGAAAGTGCTGCCCGCACATTCGGATGCAGCACATCCGGTCGCTCCCATGCGTGCTTCAATTGCAGATACTGCGCGACGAACTCGACCTCAACCAGCCCTCCCGGCCGCTGTTTGAGATCCCATGGATCACCACGATAGAGCTCAGACAGCATGCGCAACCGCATATCGATCACGTCCTGCCTCAGGTCGGCCTCGTCGCGCTGCGCGGTGAGAATGGCCCGAAACTCATCGCTGACCATGTCCATCAGTTCGGGATCACCGGCAACAACGCGAGCCCGGCTCAGCGCCATCCTTTCCCAGGTCCACGCAGACTCTGCGTGGTAGGATCTGGTGGATGCGAGCGACACCGAAATTGGCCCTTTGCTGCCGGAGGGCCGAAGCCGCATGTCGACTTCATAGAGCAGCCCTTCAGCCGTCGGAGCTGAGAGGGCCGCAATCAGGCGTTGGGTTATGCGACCGAAATACTGCGCCGGGCTGAGGGGCTTTGCGCCATCGGACGCAATCACGTCTACCGGCACATCGTAGACTGTCATGAGATCAAGATCGGAAGAGGCCGTCATCTCCTGTCCGCCGAGCTTGCCCATGGCGACAACCACGAATTTTCCGCCCGGCATGGCACCGTGCTTGGCGTGAATGTCGCTCCGGACAGCGGCCAGCAAGCTGTCGATCAACGCGTCCGCAAGGGACGAGTACGCCTCACCGACCTGTCTGCGGCTGGCGGTGGCGGTGAGAAAACGGACGCCGATCCTGAACATCTGCTCCTGGCCGACGGCGCGCGCAAGATCGAGCGCCTCTTCCAGTGAACCGGCACTGCTGACCGCATCGGTCACCAATGGCATCAGCTCTTCGGCGTCCGGCATGGCTTCGAAGAACCCCGGATCCAGCATCGCATCCAGGGTTCTCGGCCGTTTGGCGAGGATCTCAGCCAGGCGCGGCGCCGAGCCCATGACCGTGCCGAAGAGATCGAGGAGGTTCGTGTTCGCCTTGAGGAGGGAGAAAAGCTGCACTCCTGTCGGAAGACCAGTGAGGAACTTGTCGAAGGTCACAAACGCAGCATCCGGGTCGATGCTGTTCGACAGCGACTTGAGGATATGGGGCATGAGCTCGGTCAGGAGTTCTCGCGCCCGTTCGGACCGGGTTGCGGGAAACCGCCCGTGATGCCATCCGCGGATTATCGAGGAAACCTCACCCGGCTGTCTGAAACCGAGCGATTGCAGGGTTTGCAGGGTGTCCGGATCATCGGCGGCGCCCGTGAACGACAGGCTGCCCTCTTCAACGGACAGATCGCCGGCCTCTTCAAAGAGCCCCGCATAATGTTCCTCGACCCGGGTAAGGTGTCCGTGCAGCTCTCCGGAAAAGTCTTCAAAGTTCCCGTAGCCGCAAAACGCCGCCAGCCTGGTCAGCAGGCCCGGATCTTCTGGCAAGCTGTGGGTCTGGGCGTCCTCCTGCATCTGCAGCCGGTGCTCGATCGTCCGTAGGTACCAGTACGACTCCGACAGTTCCTCTTCGGCCTCGGCGCTGATCCATCCGGCTTCCCGCAACGCAGTAAGCATCTCGATCGTGCGGCGGCCCCGCAGCGTCGACGCCCTGCCGCCGGCGATCAACTGCTGCGTCTGGACAAAGAACTCGATCTCGCGGATGCCGCCGCGGCCCAGCTTGATGTTGTGGCCGGCGATGGCCACTTCGCCATGGCCCTTGTGTGCATGTATTTGCCGCTTGAGCGACTGCACGTCCGCAATGGCCGCAAAATCGAGATTTCGGCGGAACACGAAGGGCTGCAATTCGGCAAGAAGAGACTCACCGAGCGGCAGGTCTCCGGCCACCACCCGGGCCTTGATGAGCGCCGCTCGCTCCCAGTTCTGCCCCATGGACTGATAGTAGTTAGCCGCCGCGTTGATCGAGATCGCCAACGGCGTCGACCGGGGATCGGGCCGGAGCCTGAGGTCCATTCGGAAGACGTACCCGTCGCCCGTTATGTCCTGCATGATCGCCACCAACTGCCGGGTGAGCCGGGTGAAGAACACGGAGGCCTCAACACCCTCCGCGCAGCCGTTCCGCTCGGAATCAAACAGCGCGATCAGGTCGATGTCGGATGAGTAATTGAGCTCATGCGCACCATACTTTCCCATGCCGAGAACAAAGTAGCCGCATCGCGCTGACGGATCGCTCTCTTGGTCTGGAACGAATTTTCCAGTCGCAGCGGCCGCCTTGAGCTGAAAGTTCAGGGCCGACGACAGGGCAGCATCGGCAAACCGCGTCAGCAAATCCGTCACGCGTGCAGCCGTCCACCAGCCGGCAAGATCATAGAGCGCCGCTAGAAGGGCGGCTCTGGACTTCTCAATCCTGAGGCACGCCATGAGTTCGGACTGGTCACCAGCGTTCTGCCAGCTCGCCGCCGCATTCGAAATGACGCCGTCGAACAGGTCATCGCCGCTCTGGTTGAAGGCAGAGGCCGTGAAATCCGGCAGACGCCGGATCAGAGTCTTGAGATAGCCGGACCCCTGGCAGACGCCCGCCAGAAGCTCACGCGCTCCGCTTTCGCCGGAAAGCAAATCGTCCAGAGCCGGTGACAGCCCTGCGAGATCGCTCAATTCGGGCTCCTGTTCATCCCGCGGGCATCGCGGGGCCCGCTCGCCCAGTTCCGGCCAAACTCTTTCAGTCATGCACCGAAGCTAGCGCGAATGCGGCAGGGCGGGAAGCACCAGGCTCACGCCAAAGCCCGCCTGGTTGTCTTCCAGGATCAGATCTCCATCATGGAGTTTGGCGACGCCGGCGACGAGGCTCAAGCCGAGCCCGCTTCCGGGCTGGGAGCGACTAGTGTCGAGACGCACAAAGCGCTTCAGGACTCGTTCACGGTCGGCACCCGGGATCCCCGGCCCGTTGTCACCAACGGTGATCCGGACATTGCCGCGTTCAGGCTCAACAATGAGCGCGATGGCCAGCTGTCTGTCCTCGCCCTGTGAGGGCCTGGCATACTTGAGGGCATTGTCGACAAGGTTTGACATGGCCTGTGCCACCAATTGCCGGCTGCCGCGCACCACCAGACCTGGGGTGATCCGGGTGTCAAACTGCCCCCCTTCGTCTTCCACGATCGGCTGGTACAACTCGCCGATTTCCTCCGCGACCTCCGAAACATCAAGCGGTTCCAGCTGATCGCGCGCCTGGCCGGATTCCGCACGAGCGATGCTCAACAGCGCTGAGAACGTGCTCAGAAGCTGGTCCGCCTCGGCCAGCGTTTCGTGAAGCGCCTGGCGATGGTCATCCGGAGAATCCTGGCGAAGCGCAGCTTCGACGCGGGCTCTCAACCGTGTCAATGGCGTTCTAAGATCGTGTGCGACTGCATCCGACACGTCACGCATGCCTGTCATCAAGCGCTCAATCTGGTCGAGCATGCTGTTCAGGTTGTCCGCAAGCCGGTCGATCTCGTCATTCGTGCCGCGGACAGGCACTCTCTCCGAGAGGTCACCTCCCATGATTGACCTGGTCGTCGCAGAAATCGAATCGATCCGGCGGAGAAAGTTGCGGCTCATCAGCATGCCGCCGCCGACGCCGAACACCAGGGCGAGGCCAATGGCAATGAAGACAGTTCGTCTGATCAGAGTCGCAAACTGGCGCAGCTCTTCGATGTCCCTTCCGACGACAAGCGTGTAGCCGCCCCGCAACTGAACATAGAATGCGCGGGCGCTGTGCTGCTTGGGCCCTGAACTGCTCTGTACGGTGAAAGGAAACTCGATCCAGCCGGATGCAGAATCGACCCCCTCCGGAAC
>JBCCEL010000412.1:0-4782 GCA_039030315.1 Pseudomonadota bacterium | reverse complement strand
GGTCCTTACGCTCTTTCACTTCGATTTCGGTTGCACCGCCGACCTTGAGGACGGCAACACCGCCGGCCAGCTTGGCCAGACGTTCCTGCAGCTTTTCCTTGTCGTAGTCGGACGTTGTTTCCTCGATCTGCGCACGGATCTGGCTGACGCGGCCCTGGATGTCCTTCTTGGTGCCAGAACCGTCGACGACGGTCGTGTCGTCCTTGCCGATGGAGACGCGCTTGGCGGAGCCCAGCATGTCGATCGTGACGTTTTCCAGCTTGATGCCGAGATCTTCGGAGATGACCTGGCCGTTGGTCAGGATCGCGATGTCTTCCAGCATGGCCTTGCGGCGGTCGCCGAAGCCCGGAGCCTTGACGGCAGCAACCTTGAGGCCGCCGCGCAGCTTGTTGACAACCAGGGTTGCCAGCGCTTCGCCTTCAATGTCCTCAGCGATGATGAGGAGCGGCTTGCCGGACTGAACCACAGCTTCCAGGATCGGCAGGATGGCCTGCAGGTTGGAGAGCTTCTTCTCGTGCAGGAGGATGTAGGGATCTTCCAGCTCGCAGATCATCTTGTCGGCATTGGTGATGAAGTACGGCGACAGGTAGCCGCGGTCGAACTGCATCCCTTCAACGACGTCGAGTTCGGTATCGAGGCTCTTGGCTTCCTCAACCGTGATAACGCCTTCGTTGCCGACTTTCTGCATGGCGTTGGCGATCATTTCGCCAATGGATTCTTCGCCATTGGATGAGATGGTGCCGACCTGGGCAACTTCGTCGGAACCCTTGATCTTCTTGGAGCGCTTCTCGAGGTCTGCAACAGCAGCTTCGACGGCCATTTCAACGCCGCGCTTCAGGTCCATCGGGTTCATGCCGGCAGCAACGGCCTTCGCGCCTTCGCGCACGATGGACTGAGCCAGAACGGTCGCGGTCGTGGTGCCGTCACCAGCGATGTCGTTGGTCTTGGAGGCAACTTCGCGCACCATCTGGGCGCCCATGTTCTCGAACTTGTCCTCAAGCTCGATTTCCTTGGCGACGGTCACGCCGTCCTTCGTGGTGCGCGGAGCGCCGAAGGACTTGTCGAGAACCACGTTGCGGCCTTTCGGGCCCAGGGTCACCTTGACCGCGTTGGCCAGGATGTCGACGCCGCGCAGCATTTTCTCACGGGCGTCGGAAGAGAATTTTACGTCTTTAGCAGCCATAATTCTTGTCCACTTACGTTTTCAGTTTTCCAGGATGTCATACGAAAAAACCCAGCCGCTTGCCGGGTTCGGGAAGGGGTAAAGCCCTCTATTCGATGACGCCCATGATGTCGGATTCTTTCATGATCAGCAGCTCTTCGCCGTTGACCTTGACTTCCGTGCCCGACCATTTTCCGAACAGGACGCGATCGCCTGCCTTGACGTCCAGCGGCGTCACGTCGCCGTCGTCGTCCTTGATGCCATTGCCGACGGCGATGATCTCGCCTTCCATCGGCTTTTCCTGTGCGGTGTCCGGGATGATGATGCCGCCAGCCGTCTTGGTGTCTTCTTCAACACGGCGGACCAGCACACGGTCATGGAGAGGACGAAACTTCATCTCTCTATTACTCCTCGAAGTGCTTCTTTGAGTTTTGCTCGGTTTTTGAAGGATTTAAGGGGAAATGCACCCACGCAGTAAGCCCCGCATCCCTGCTTTTTAGCACTCACACGATGAGAGTGCTAACAGCTGGGCGAGGATTTAGGAATTGGGGCTGAAGATGTCAAGCGAACGGGCGCCAAAAAAATTCCGGAGCCGGAGAATCGGCAAGTATGCTTAAGAGGCCAATGGTTCCAATCCAACATTTGAGCCCCATCATCGTCACACCCGCGAAGGCGGGCGTCCAGGGCGGGAAGCGACTGTATTGGCCGAGAAATCCCTGGATTCCCGCCTGCGCGGGAATAACTTGGAAGGCAGGATTTCGCGGACCCTTCAGTTAGAATTTGCTCTAGACGCCAGCGACGAGTTTGGGTTTGGTCCCGCCCGGCCGAGAAGCAGACGCCGGCAGAGCTTCAGCTTCCTCATCTAGTTCGAGCTGGCCGATCTTCAAGGCGCGCTTGGAGAGCTTGTCCGACGATGTGAGGATGAGGTCGATATCCTTGTTGGCCATGCCGAAATGCTTCTGCAGGGCGAGCACCCGGTCACGCAGGCGGTGCACGTCCTCGGTCATCAGGCCGACCTCTTTCTGTATCAGGCCCGCCTGCTCGCGCATCTGGCTGTCGCGGAACAGGGTCTGCATGGTCTGGATGACCAGCATGAGCATGGTGGGCGAGACGATCATCACCCGCGCCTTGTAGGCCCGCTGGATCACGTCCTCGAATAGCTCGTGTAGGTCGGCGTAGATCGATTCCGAAGGCACGAACATCAGAGCGTTGTCCTGGGTCTCGCCTGGAATGAGGTATTTCTCCGAAATGTCCTTGATGTGCTTGGCCATGTCGCCGCGCAGCTGCTGGGCGGCAGCCTTCTGGTGATGGGCCTCCCTGGCTTCGCGGTGGGCGTTGAAGGCTTCCAGCGGGAACTTGGCATCGATGACGATGGTGAGGTCGCTGTCCGGCATGCGGACAAGGCAGTCAGGCCTGGAGCCGTTCGACAGGGTGGCCTGGAACTCATAGGCCACCTTCGGCAGGCGGTCGGAAATGATGGCCTCCATCTGCGCCTGGCCGAACGCGCCGCGGGTCTGCTTGTTGGCGAGAATGTCCTGCAGGCTCACCATCTGGGTTGAGAGTTCAGTGAGGTTCTTCTGGGCGCTGTCGATCACCGCCAGCCGTTCGTGCAGGGCACGCAGGTGCTCCGACGTGCGCTCGCTGTTCTCGTGCATGTTCTGGCCAAGTTTAAACGAGACGCCGTCGAGGCGCTCGTTGAGCGTGCGGGTCAGGTGGGAATCGCGGTTATTGGCGGCCTCCATGAAGGTGTGCAGCCGTCCGGTCATCTCGGCCAGCTGGCGTTGTAGTTCCTGTTCCTCGCGCCCGGCCCGGGACGCTGCGAGTTCGCGCTGTGCGGAAGCTCGCCAGAGCTGAACCGCAATGGTCAGGAGCAGCAGCAGGAGCACGCCCGCTCCAACCGCTAACGCTTCGCCGAGAGACACGGCCATATGGCCAACGGTCAAGATGATCGATGAGAAATCCATAACCTGTCACCATAGAGCGATTCGTAATGCGGTAAAGCACAAAGGGCGAACATTCCACTCGTTGCTTTCCGCAATCAGCACATAGCTGCTTCCCAAAGCATAAAAGTGTAAAAAATATAATTGCAATTTTAGATTGTTTTACTGTTTATTGGGAGCACTCCCCCTCGCAAAGTCAAAGGGATCAACAATGCGAAGAATTCCGATAATCCTTGCCGCCGCCGCAGGACTTGCCATGGTCGCCCCGACCGACGCTCACGCCAAGTGCGACGAGTCAAAACTCCCTACGAATTGCGGGCGCTGGGTGATCAAGCAGGGTGAAACCGACATCCCGCTGGTCAGGATGACGCCGGCTTTGCGGTTCGTCGCCATCTACAGGGTTTGCCTGCACACCAGAAACGCAACCGTGACGGTGAAGTCACTCGGCACGCCTGCGGTCACGGTGACGCTGAGTTCGCCTGACGCCCAGACTGGCCCGCCGGTCTGTGCAGACATCAGCGCGCTGCCGAACGACACGCTTTCCATCACGCGGATCGCCGGAACCGAACGTCTTGTCGGCAGCTACCACCTTGTCTTCGGCCACTATAACGGCTGAGTTCCGAGACACCTCAGCCGCGGTTGACCACGATCTCGTAGCCCGGCTCTTCCGGTTCGTCGTCCAGCATCTCCGGCGGGAAACCCGGCGCGAGAATGTCCACGTCGCAGGCTTCTTCCAGGCGCCGGACAATGTTGGGAGAAAGTTCCCGCTCGCCGTAGCGTTTGATGCCGTCCCTGAAGATCTCGATGAGCAGCGGGTTGACCTCCAGCGGTACCCCGGCTCGGTCGGCCACGGACTGGAAGAGGCCGATATCCTTGGCCACCAGATCCATGGTGAAGCTGATGTCGCGGCTGCCGTTGAGGATGACCTGGCTCTCGGTCTCGTGCACGAAGGAGGTGCCGGAGGAGATCTTGAGGGCCTCGTAGGACGTGTTGAGATCCATTCCCGCCTGCTTGCAGACGGCCAGGGCTTCGCAGCAGGTGACGAGATTGGCCGTGGCGAGGAAGTTGGTCACCACCTTCAGGATCGAGGCAGAACCGAGCTCGCCGGTATGCAGGATGCGACGGCCCATCGTGGTGAGGACAGGGAGCATCCGCTCGAAGGTCTCGCGGTCACAGCCAGCGAAGATGGAGATATTGCCCGAGGCCGCCCGGTGACAGCCGCCGGAAACCGGGCAATCGACGGGCGCGGCGCCCCTGGCTTTCACCTTCTCGCCAAGGCGCTTCACTTCGGCCTCGTCGGTGGTGCTCATCTCCGCCCAGATCTTGCCCTCTGAAAGACCGGCGAGAATGCCGTCATCGGCTTCCATGACGGCTGCGCTGGCGGCGGGCGAGGGCAGGCAGGTGATGATGAGGTCGCAGGCCTCAGCCATCTCTTTCGGGCTTTCGGCCCACTTGGCGCCCTTGTCCAGAAAGGGCTCGGCGACGTCCTTGTCGAGATCGCGGACAGTGAGATCATGGCCGTTGCGCAGGATGCTGCCGGCGAGCTTGCCGCCGACATTGCCGAGGCCGATGAAACCGATTTTCATGGGAGAGATCTCCGTGAGCGGGGTTGAACTTTCTCAGAGCCGGTAGACGCGCCTCGCGGTGCCCGCGAACAGGGCGTCCTGCTCCTTTGCCGAG
>JBCCEL010000411.1:0-4792 GCA_039030315.1 Pseudomonadota bacterium | reverse complement strand
GGCGATCGCGCTGACCAATATGTATTTCGGCGCGCAGGCGATCAGCAAAACGGGGCAGGAGCTGCCGGACTGGCGGGAGCTTTTGCGGCAGCTCGTCGAGGAAGTATTATATAAGAAAAATGTCTTGACATATCATATAATGTTCGCTATATGTTCTGATAACTCTCCTCAACGCGAGGGCAATGTCCTAGGTTGTTGCTGATGGTGGGGGAGAGCCTGTGATGCCTTGCCTTTGACGGGTAACTCCTGACGGGGCTCGGACCGGAAACAGCACTGCCTGTGGGAAACGCAGTCGCGTTCGTGACGCGCTGCAGGACTCCAGGTCCATCCCCCGCGGACGGGGTAACGTCCTGTCACTCTAAGTGACCGTTTCGCGGGCTGATCGATAAAACGCCATACCGGTTCCAACATCACATGCGTGGGTCAGATAGTCTGGCCAAAAGGAGCAACTCGAGAACCCAAGCCCTGACGTCTAGTGCATTCTTCTTGCGGGAGCCCAATAAGCACCCCGTACTTTCGGCCAGGAGAGACGGCCGGACCTGAGACCCACGCAAACCCCCTCGCGATTCTATTCGGCGATCAGCTTATCCGTGCTCGCTTCACTCCGCGCGGGCTGATCTTGTGCGCTCACGGTAGCATGCGCTGTTGCGCATGCGCCTACGCGGGTGCGCCGCAGTGGCGGCGGCGCGCGGTCGCGCTTGCCTCAGGCCATTGGCCTTCGGAGTTCTTTTCAAACTGCAAAATGTTTGCTCGCGCTTCACTCCGCGCGACACGGCAACGGAAATGGGCAAGCCGCACGACAGTATCGCCCGGATGATAATGCGGCGGGGTATTCCTTACGGGCCCCCTGATCGGCGCGAAGGGAGACCTGAGGAAGCTGGCCAAGCTGGACAGGGGCCTGATGTTCCTGTGCTACGGCGCCAACATCGAGGACCAGTTCGAGTTTCTGCAGCGCCGCTGGTCCAACTCGCCGGCCCAGCCGCCGACAATGGTTGGGCGGGCTAGAACGCGATGTTAACGAGATGGCTGTAACATGCCGCGCGAAGAATGTATTTTCGCGGTGGTGACTGAGCGCTGAGCAGGCCTGCCGCTGAATGGGCGCCTGGGTCGTGGATCGCAATCAGAACATCATCAGCTTCCTGCGCTCCAGCTATGTCGCCAGCCTTCTGATCGTGGGCGCGGTCTGCTTCGGCTTCTACTACTACGCCGAGAAGAAAAGCGCAGAATTCGAGCATATTGCCAGCCTGGAAACCGAGTTCGCCATCCTGGACCAGATGATGCGGGAAATGGCCGAAAAGGCCAACCGCATCCACAAGGCGGATGACAATGCCTCGATGACGTCCTTGAGCAATGCTCTCAGTTTTCGCATCAAGCGCACGCAGAAACAGTTTGATGTCGTGCTTCCGCTCTGGGAGAGGACCAACCCGGTGCTGCGCGCATCGATCATACGCGGGTCGCGGTATCTCACCGGCACCGATCCGTTCCAGCATCACAGAAAGTTCCTGCGCACCAGTCTGCTGGACGACGCCAAGGAACTGGACGATGTGCGCTGGGCCGGGCAGGCTGCCTTTTCGGTCTATGACAGCTTCGTCTCCCGTTCCAACCAGCACATCCAGAACTCGATCCGGTCGCATCTCAGTGCGATTGCCGGCGAACTAAGCACCCTGATCAACTGGTTCATTGTCGCCTGCCTCGGGGCTCTTTTCTTTGTCGGCATGCTGGTCCTGTTCCCGGTCGAGCGTGCGGTCTATCGCATGATATCGGACCTGCAGGACATGCGCATGCGGGCCGAAGATGCCGACCGGGCGAAGAGTGAATTCCTCGCCAATATGAGCCACGAGATCCGCACGCCGATGAATGGTGTGATGGGGATGGCCGAACTCCTGAAGAAAACGGATCTGGACACCAAGCAGGCCATGTTTGCCGACGTGATCCTGAAGTCTGGATCATCGCTTGTGACGATCATCAACGATATCCTGGATTTCTCGAAGATCGATGCCGGGCAGCTTGTTCTCGATCCCAAACCGTTCAAGCTGGCGGAGGCCATCGAAGACGTCACAACGCTCGTTTCGACCAAGGTGGAAGAGAACCGGCTGGAGCTGATCGTCCGCATTCAGCCCGACCTTCCCGAAACCTATTTCGGCGATGTGGGACGCATTCGGCAGGTGGTCACGAACATCCTGGGCAACGCGGTGAAGTTTACCGAAAGCGGCCATGTTCTGGTGGATATCTCCGGTGAAGTGAGTGCGCACACGACTGAGGAAAGCCGGGCACTGCTGCGGATTTCGGTCAGCGATACCGGGACCGGGATTCCCGCCGAAAAGCTCGAATCCATTTTTGAAAAGTTCAGTCAGGTTGATGGATCCTCCACCCGCAAGCACGAGGGAACCGGCCTTGGTTTGTCCATCTCCAAGATGCTTGTCGAACTGATGGGCGGGGAGATTGGAGCCGAGAGCGCGGTTGGCGAGGGCTCCACATTCTGGTTCACGCTGCCGCTGCCGGTGCACGGCGCTATCGAAAAGATCAATCCGGTTCCCGTGGATGTGACCGGCTCGCGCATCCTGGTGGTCGACGACAACGAGGTGAACCGGTCGATCCTGAACGAGCTGCTGGAGAGTTGGTCGTTCGAGCCGACCCTGACCTCCTCGGGCCTTGAAGCGATCACCGCGCTGCATCGCGGCGCGGCTACAGGCCAGCCGCACGCTCTCGTGGTGCTTGACTACCACATGCCCGGGATGGACGGCATTGAAGTTGTTGATCAGGTGCGGGCCTCACCGGGCATCCAGCAGACACCTATCGTCATGCTGACGTCGGTCGACAATGCGGCGGATGCTGCGATCCGGGAGCGCAGCATTCAGGGGCACCTGGTAAAACCCGCCCGCAGTGCACTGCTGCTGCAAACCATTGTGACGGCGCTGCAGGGTGGCCGGGTGGAGAGCAATCACCGGCCTGACATTCCGGCGCGCCAGCCGCATGACGGAGCGAGAGAAGCTCTGCAGATGCTGGCTCAGCGAAAGGAAGCGTGAGTTATGATACTCGTCGCCGAAGACAACGACGTGAACCAGATGGTTATCGAGTTTACGCTCGAAGGTGCAGGTCTTGCGCACACCATTGTGGCCAACGGTCGTCTGGCCGTTCAGCAATTTCAGTCCATCCGGCCGGATCTCATCCTCATGGATATCTCAATGCCCGAGATGAACGGATATGAGGCCACACAGGCCATCCGCGAGCTGGAACAGGCCATGGGCGGTCATACGCCCATCATTGCCCTGACGGCGCACGCGCTGAACGGCGATTCAGACAAGTGCTTTGAAGCTGGGATGGACGACTACATGTCCAAACCGATCAGTCCCGATGCCCTGACCGAGAAGATCAGGGGGTGGTTGGCCGGATCGGAGGCGCGTCAACGCGCGTAGTGTTCACCAGGTCAGTCCGGCGGAGAACTTTGCCTGCCTGACCTGCGCCTCTTTGTTCCCGCCGGATCCCGCAAAACAACGCGGCGCCGTTGGGACCAGCGCCGCAAGTTTTGTTTTCATGGGTTCTATGGTTAGCCGATGAGGCCGCCATCGTCGCGCGTGACTGTGAGGACGCAGGAGCGGGGCACGGACTGGCCGCCGTCCGGGAAGTTGCTGTCGCCCTTTTCGCCGGGGTGCTGGATTCCGACGAACATTGTGCGCTTGTCCGGGCTCCAGGTGATGCCGGTGATTTCGCATTCCTTCGGGCCGACCATGAAGCGTTTGATCTCGCCTGAGCCGGGATCGCCGACCAGCATCTGGTTGTTGCCCATTCCGGCAAAATCATCCTGGTTGGAATAACTGCCGTCGGTCTGGATCCAGATGAAACCAGTGCTGTCGAATGCCAGTCCGTCCGGAGAGTTGAACATGTTTTCAGCGGTGACATTGGGTGTAACCGCCGCATCGCCCGGGTTCACGACCGGGTTGCCGGCGACAACGAACAAGTCCCACTCAAAGCCGGCGGCCGTATGGTCGCCGCCTTTCGGTATCCAGCGCACGATCTGGCCGTACTTGTTGCCTTCTCTCGGGTTCGGCCCGTTGACCGGCGTCTCGTCTCCGCCCGCATTGGGTTTCCTGCCGCGGTTCTTGTTGTTTGTCAGACAGCAATAGACCTCGTTGCGTGCCGGATTCGCAGCAACCCATTCCGGACGGTCCATGGTGGTTGCGCCGACGGCAGAAGCTGCCTGGCGCGTCATCACACAGACTTCGGCGTCAGACGCCATGCCCGTGGCCGAGGCGGAAAGCTCGCGCCATTCTCCGGTCTGGTCGTCATTGAACCAGGCCACGTAGAGCTTACCGTTCTCCAGCAGATCACTGTTGTCGCCGCCGGCGGAATATTTGCCCTCGCTGACGAACCGGTAGAGGAACTCGCCGCGCTCATCGTCGCCCATGTAGACGACGACATGACCGTTGCGTGCGACAACCACTTCTGCGTTCTCATGTTTGAACCGGCCGAGTGCGGTACGCTTTTTGGGCGTGGAGTTCGGATCGAGCGGATCGATTTCCACGATGTAACCGGCGCGGTGAGGTTCATTCGGATGCTTCTTCATGTCGAAGCGCTCGTCATATTTGCCCCAGCCGTAACCCCAGTCCTTGCCCCTCAGGCCATAGCGCTTCTGCTCAGGGGTCTGCTGGAATTCTTCGGAGCTTGAGGAGAAGTAGCCGTTGAAGTTCTCCTCGCAGGCCAGGTATGTGCCCCAGGGCGTGCGACCTGAACCGCAGTTGTTCCAGGTACCGAGCGAGGTTGTTCCCGAAGGGTCCGCCGCGGTCTTCAGCAG
>JBCCEL010000410.1:0-4803 GCA_039030315.1 Pseudomonadota bacterium | reverse complement strand
GTTATATCAAAATTAGTCAAAGAGAATTTGATAAAAATCTATCCGAATATATCTTTCATATCTCAAGTATAATTAAACCAGAATTTTCGTCATATAATGAACCTAAGAGTGAAATTCAAAGAATATATTATTTTGCGATTAATTCGGTATTTTTTATATTAGAAGGAAACGATATCAATTTTGCTAAACGACTATTAATTGACGAATTTAGATTTAGAAAAGAAGAATTCTGCATTCCCAGCATAAATATGGAAATATTTGAAAACCAAACAGAGTTTGACGTGATTTTTATAGAAAACAGAATTAACTCTAATTTGACAGATTTTTCTACAGATGAAGATTATAGACTTACATTTGATCTCGTTTCGCTGCCTATCTGGCGAGAGGACTTTGCAACCGAAGCCCAATTGTTGTTCTCAAATATGCGTCAGGCTCTCACTGAATTCAATTCAGGATTTGACGTCTGGTTAGACTGGTATGAAGAGCGACTGCAAGGCAGTCCGTTGCAGTTTCGCCGGGAACTGAGCTGGACCACGCTTTCACAAGAGCGTTTAGGGCAAAATGCCAGAGAAAAAAATGCGTACCTCAAGCAGCTGTGGAACGAGCATTCCCCAGATCAGCTCGCAAGCACCGCATCACTCCGCCCCTTAAACCGCGTCCGTACCATCTTTATCGGCCCGGGCGCAGCGGGCAAGACTTCGCTCATTCGCGCCATGCGAGGTGAGAAGGTGGTGGAGAAAGACCAGGAGCGAACACCAGGCGCCGATCTGACCGAAGCGTCATCCATAGAACTCGCCGCCGCTGATGTGTTCGAGCACAAGCTGGAAGGCACAGAGATTACGGTGCATTTCTGGGATTTCGGTGGGCAGGTCATGGCCCATGCCACGCACCAGTTCTTCCTGCGCTCAAAATGCCTCTATGTCATCGTGCTGGATGCCGGCAGCGAGCGGATTATCCGCGAAGAGCGCACGGCGAATACCGAAGCCGAATACTGGCTCGAGCATGTCCGCGCCTACGGCGACAGCGCCCCGGTCATCCTGGTCGGCGGCAAATGCGACCGGCCTCATCAGGTCAGCCTCGATCTCAATTCCCTGAAGCAGCGCTACCCCAATATTGTCGGCTTCTACCAGGTCTCCGCCACCAAGGCGCGGGGCAAGCACAAGCCCGAGTTCAAGATCTTCACCCGGGTCTGGGCCGAGCAGCTCGTAGCCCTCGGCGTTCATTCGGAAATGTTCAGTGCTGAACAGTTCGCCGTCATGGAGGCGGTGAAGAAGAAAGCGCGGAAGCAGGATTTCCTCTCGTTCGACGATTATGAGGAGATCTGCGACGAGGAGGATCTTCCCCTCGACGGCCCGACCGGCGGCGAGACTCTGCGCGACCTGATGGACAAGCTCGGCATCATCATGCATTTCGCCCAGTTGCACCGGCTCGATGCTGACCTGCTAAACCCGAGCTGGCTCACATACGGCGTCTACACCCTGCTGTTCGACAAGCGCAGCAAGAAGAAGAAGGGCCGGATCACCTTCGACGATGTGGTCAAGATCCTCAAGAACCCGCCTCAGCCCCCCGACCACGACCGCAAGCTCAGATATCCCCGCAGCCGCTGCGGCACCGTTGTCGATGCCATGGGCGCCTTCAAGGTCGCCTACCGGCTGGAACGGGACGACAGCCAGATCATCATCCCGGCTCTCCTGCCGGAATCCCAGCCCGACCACGATTTCGTCTTTGACGGCGCCCTTGCCTTCCAGTTCGACTGCGACGGTCTGCTGCCGCCCCACGTCCTGCCCGCCCTCATCGTCGACAATCACAAGGACATAGCCCGCTACGGTCGGGACGAGGAGGATGTCGTCTGGGAATATGGCGTCCTGCTCCGCCCCGAACGCGGCTATAACGCGGAAGCCCTGGTGATTGCCCGCACGCGCAACCAGCAGAAGCTCGACATCTATGTGAAAGGGGCGGATGCCAGCGACTACATCACTTCGCTGCGCAAGAATGTGCTGGATTCAATCTCCGACATGCCGGACCTGAAGTACCAGGAGAAAGTGCAGGTCACCCCTGACATGCGGATCGATGATCAGCTCGAACGCTTTGCCGGGGTCCAGCCCCATTACATCTCCTACAAGGCCGTCAAGAACGCCCATGAGCATGACCTACCCGTTCCTGGCGAAGACGATTTCATCTACGACTCAAACAAGATCATGAAGATCTTCCCCGCCGTCTCCGGGGACCCGCGCCACCAGATCATGATTTCCTATTCCCGCAAGGACCGCGCCCATGTGGAAGCCCTGGTGGTTAAGCTGGAAGACGAAGGCTTCACGGTCTGGTACGACAAGGAGCTGAACGCTGGCAAACGCGCCCGCATGCGCCGCCAGATCAACCAGGCCATAGACACCGCCCGTGTGGTCCTCGCCCTGTGGAGCCCGAATTCCGCGGACTCAGACTGGGTGCTCGACGAGGCCGACCACGCCTGGAACGACGACAAGCTGATTTCCCTGCGGCTCCCGGAACTGGAGCGCAAGCAGATCCCCAAGCCCTTCGGCGCCAAGCACGTGCTTCTTCACACCAGCTTCTCGCACCTGAAGAAGGCGCTCGCCGCCAAGGGCCTGCGCTCGCGCCGTTGATCCGTTCACCCGGACTTAAGATTTGGTAAATAACCTGCGCCGCGATGGCACAGCGGACAAAAACCAGTCTCGACGCAGGTCGCGCGGCCGCGCTCAGCGCCGAAGCTGCAGAGCTTTACCGGCGCGGGCGCATCAAGTCCGCCTGCACGGTGCAGGAGCAACTTGTCGAGTTGCTTGGCGGGGCGGCGAAACGAGACGACTTCGCGCTGCTCAGCCTCTATCACTTTTCCGCCGGCATGGAGAAGGCCGCCGCCGACATTATCGAAGAAGCGCTGGAGCGCTGGCCCGACGATCCGGAACTCCTGGCCAACCTCGGCATCAGCTATCTGCGGGCGAACATTTTCGACAAGGCCGGGCACTGGCTGACGAAGGCCGTTGCCGTCTCTCCGGATGCGCCCAATCTGCATGACGGTCTTGCGCGGCTCTACATGGAACAGGGCGACAAAGGGCGCGCCATTGAGCACGGCGAGCGCGCGCTGCTGCTGAAAGATGAGGAAGCCGAAGCCCGCGGCCCGGACGGCATCGACCTCGGCCAAAGCGCAGTCCGGCCCTTCGATGCCTCCCGCCCGGAACGCAACATCATCGCCTTCTCGCTCTGGGGAACATACGAGCGCTACCTGTCGGCCGCTGTCACGAATGCCCGCCTCGCGCCGCACATCTATCCCGGCTGGAGCGCCCGCTTCTATTGTGAGGAGGGGGTCCCGGAGAGCATCCTCGCCGATCTTCTGGACGCCGGCGCACATGTCGTCATGAAGCCTCCGCAAACCTCTCTTTACGAGGGCCTCTTCTGGCGCTTCGAGCCCGCACTCGAAAAGGATGTCGAGCGGTTCCTCATCCGCGACGCGGACAGCGTCATATCCGTCCGCGAGCGGCTGGCCGTGGAGGAATGGATCAGCTCTGGATGCCATTTCCACGTGATGCGAGATTTCCTGACCCATACCGACCCGATTCTGGCCGGTCTCTGGGGCGGCGTGGGCGGATGTCTGCCCGGCCGGCTGAAGGACGGATTTTCCGCCTATCTTGAGGATCCCGGCAAGACGGCAAACTGCGACCAGAAATTCCTTCGCGAAAGGATCTGGCCCATCGCGCGCCAGAGCTGCCTGGTGCACGACAGCAACTTCCAGGTCCTTGGCGCCAGGCCCTTTCCCGGAGGAGAGGCCTTCAGCGGCGACGGGACCCACCGCGGGCATATCGGATCAAGCGAGCATGTGCGCAAACCGCGCGGCATTCGCACGCTTCAGGGCGCATCAAGCGCCGGAAAGCTGGACAAGCGGAAACGGTTCGTCTTCATCCTGTCGCCCTGCGAGGCCTATCGTGAAAAACTTCTGGCCGACCCTCACGGTGAGCACGAAAGCTGGGAAATCCGTGAGCTTGAACCTGGCGAACCGTCCGCCGACTTTCTGATGGAGGGGAACAGCCCGGCGGTGCATCGCCACTGGCGGCGCCAGGCCATGATATTGCGCTCCGGCGTGGAGCCCGGGCTCCTGGCAAGTTCTCGAGATCTGCTGTTCTCGGGCCTGATGGAGAACGTCGGTCTCTTCTGCGAAGACGCCGCGGTGGAATTCATCATGCTGCGCCAAACCGTTCTCAATACGGCCAGAGCCATCGGCAGCCGCGAGCAACTTGCGCCCTTGGACAGTGCCAACCGGATCGTCAACCCCGGCCCCTTCGTTCCGCTGGGCGAAGCCGGCCACGTCTTCTGGCATGCCTTGGAAGCGCTCACGCGCATGTCGTTCTACGAAACCAGGCTGTCCGGCTTGCCCAACGTTTCGTTCACTGAGGCTGAAATGCCCGAACCGCCAAAGTCAACGACGCCGACAGAACTGGACTTGGAACTGGAGAACATCGCCTCCCGCTTCAAGCGGCAGCCTGCAGATCTTGCCCGACGCTTCGCCTCGGGCGGCGGCTGGCTGGGCTGAGCTGCGCCGGCCGCCTCTCAGCCGGCCGCAAGCTCCTGGATGGTGTCGTAAAGGGCTTTCGGAATCCGGACGCCTTCCGTCGGCGTGCGCCCGCGGGCCGCAACCCTGCGGTCTCCCGGCAGACGCACGCCGTCCTGGGAATACATCTCGGCAAACAGTTTTTCAGCATGATCCAGATGAGGATGGGCGCCTCGCGCGAGCGGAAGCGCTTGAGCGCGTACTCGCGGTCCTGCTGCGAGCGCCCGCCGTGCAGCGCGCCGCAC
>JBCCEL010000409.1:0-4827 GCA_039030315.1 Pseudomonadota bacterium | reverse complement strand
GGCTGGTCAAGCGCGGCAGGCGCGGGCCCCGGGCCCGCGGCGGCAAGGTCCTCGGGGAAATCGAGGTGGCCTTCATCGACCAGCTGGTGCCCGGCGCCACCTTTCTCTTTTCCGGCCAGATCCTGCGCTTTGAAGGTCTGCATGAACTGACCGCGCTGGCCAGCAGGTCGCATGCGGAAGATCCGCAGATCCCGGCCTATATGGGCGGCAAGTTTCCGCTCTCCACCTATCTGGCGGAGCGGGTGCGCGCCATGTTGGGCGACCGGAACGAATGGCAGCGCTTGCCCGACCAGGTCCGCGACTGGCTGACCATGCAGCGCATCAAGTCGGTGTTGCCGCGCAAGGACCAGATGCTGGTCGAGACCTTTCCGCGCGGTCACAAGTACTACCTCGTCTGCTATCCCTTTGAAGGCCGGTTGGCCCACCAGACCCTGGGCATGCTGCTCACCCGGAGGCTGGAACGGGCCCGCGCGCGTCCGCTCGGCTTCGTGGCGTCGGAGTATGCGCTGGCGATCTGGGGGCTCAGGGATTTGAGCCTGATGATCGAATCAGGCAGGCTGCCGCTGGCTCAGCTGTTTGAAGAGGACATGCTGGGCGACGATCTGGATGCCTGGCTGGCGGAATCGAGCCTGATGAAACGGACCTTCAAGAACTGCGCGATCATTTCCGGACTGATCGAGCGCCGCCATCCCGGCCAGGAGAAGTCCGGTCGCCAGGTGACGTTCTCGTCCGACCTCATTTATGACGTTCTGCGCGAGCACGAACCTGATCATCTGCTGCTGCAGGCTGCCTGGGATGATGCCGCGACGGGCCTTCTCGACATCCGCCGTCTTGGTGGACTGCTGAAGCGTGTGCGCGGGAAGATCATCCACCGCGCACTGGAACAGGTCTCCCCGCTTGCCGTCCCGGTCATGCTGGAAATCGGCAAGGAGCCCGTCTATGGCGAGGCGGATGAGAGCCTTCTCGCCGAAGCGGAAGCCATGCTGGCGGCAGAGGCCATGGGCCATGCTTGATCCGCGCCCGCAAGCCTCTCCGCAGCCGGACAGCGCCGAGCCGATCCGGCTTGGCGATCTTCATCTTGAGCCGGATCTTTCCGGCGCGCTGTGGGTGCCGGAGGAAAGGACCCTCCTGGTAGCGGATCTTCATTTCGAGAAGGGTTCGGCTTTCGCCGCGCGCGGGGTGCACCTCCCTCCCTACGACACCGGCTCCACCCTGGGCCTGCTGGAACGCGCCATCGCCCGGTACCGGCCCGGGCAGGTCGTTTCACTTGGCGACAGCTTTCACGATGATGCCTCCCGGCAGCGCATGAGCGAGGGTGACGCGGAGCGCATCCGCGCGATCACGCGGTCTGTCGATTTCACCTGGATCACCGGTAACCACGACACCGCGCCGCCGGACGATCTGGGCGGCAAGATTACGCAAACGGTCAACCTTGCCGGCATTGAATTGCGGCACGAGCCCACGTCCGGTTTCGGCTTTCATGGCGAGATCGCCGGGCACCTTCATCCCGTCGCGGCGGTCGTGCGCCGGGGGCGGCGCCTGCGCCGGCGGTGCTTCGTCAGCGATGGTACGCGCCTGGTCATGCCGGCCTTCGGCGCCTATACCGGCGGGCTCAATGTCCGCTCCGAGCCGTTTGCGCCGGTCTTTCCCTCCGGCAAGTTCTGGGCATGGCTGCTGGGGCGGGACAGTATCTACCGGATCCACTCCCGCCACCTGCGGGGCTAGAGCATGATCCACTCTTATTGAACCGTTTGATGGAGTCAAATCAGCCCCTATCCAAGGCGCGGAGCGCAGTGCGATGCGGGGTATCGGACAAGCTTCGCAACGCGGGAGATGGGCTGATTTGGCCCACCGAAGGCCGGTTTTTCGCGCCCGCTGAGCGTCGTTGCGGCCCGCTTGTGGTCCGCCAGACCACGGCGCGAACCGCGCCTCGTCAGCAGCCGCGAGAAACCGGTCAAACGGTTCAATAAGAGTGGATCATGCTCCAAGGGGCGCGAAGTGCCCTAACCGCCGGGGCGGGGCCTGGACACAAACTCCCAGCGCGCAAGCTCCGCCGGAACTTCGCTGCACGTCTCGACCGTGAGCACCCGCCAGCGATCCTGCGTGGAATAAGTCGTGGCTGACTGTTCTCCGGCTGCAAGGCACAGGTCCGAGCCTTCGAGCTGCACCTTGCCGTCTGCCGCAATCTTGAACGCCTGCAGCGCCGGGCTTTCGAAGAAGGGCGCCTTGTGGCCGCACGGCCTCAAGATGATGGAGGCGCCAGGCAGGGCGCGGCCGTTGACGCCGGCTGCGGTGATGCACAGATTGAGCGCTGTAAAGCGAATCCGGCCTTCGGGCGTGAGATCGACCGCACTGTCCGGGGTCAGGGCCGGCTTGCAGTTGTGGGCGAAGATCGGCACCTCCAGCCGCATCAGCTCGCCGACACCCAGCACATCAAGGCAATAGCCGTCATCAGGCCGGTCGAGCCGGTCAATCAGCCGGAGATGACCGGCTTCAGGCTCCTCCGCGAAACCTGCAGCTGATGTCAGGAAGAGCGCAAATGTGAAAAGAACAACGCGTATCCAGCTCATGGCCTGATCTGGCTCCTCATCCTCTGGCCTGCGGGATCGAACACGGGTTCAAGACTGACCCTGCCCGTGAAGTGTTCCCGGGCGATGTCGACTTCGACCGTTGCACCTTCGGCTCCCGCCAGGAATTCCGCCGGCAGATAGGCCAGCGCCACAGGGCGGCCGACCCTGTAGCCGAAGGCTGCCGAGGTAGTCTGGCCAATGATCTCGCCGCCCGCATAGACCGGCTCGTTGCCCAGAGGGACAGCTTCGGCGTCGTCCAGAAGGATGGACGCCATCCGCATCGCCGGGCCCGCATCCCGCCGCTGCATGAGGGCGTCCCTGCCAATGAATTCGCTGTCCCAGTGAACCGCAAAATCGAGCCCGGCCTCAATCGGCGACACGTCGCTGTCCAGATCATGTCCGAAGGACAGATAGCGCTTCTCGATCCGCATGGAGGTCTGGGCCAGTGTTCCGGCCGGACGGGCGCCCGCACCATGAAGCGCATCGTAGATCTTCGGGGCGTCGCCGGCGTTGCAGGTCATCTCCCAGCCGGCCTCGCCCACATAGGACAGCCGGACGGCCCGCACGGGACAGCCTGCGATCTCCGCTTCCCCGTGCCCGAAATACTTCAGGTCGTTTAATTCGGCGGCGCCCACAGACGAAATCATACTACCTGCATCCGGGCCCATGATCCCGATCACGGCAAAGTCTTCCGTCTCGTCCCGGAGCGTGACCCGTTCACCCTCCAGAAGCTGGCGTTGCAGCCAGGCAAGATCGCGCCGGATGGCGGTGGTGCCCACATAGAGCCGGTAGTGCTCATCGCTGAGGCGCAGGGCGGTGAGATCACTTTCAAAGCCGCCTTTCCCATTGAGCATGGCGGTGTAGATCGCCCGGCCTGGCGCACGCGCCATGTTGTTGGCGCAGACGCGCTGCAGAAAGGCTTCTGCGTCCGGGCCCTCAACGGCAATCTTGCCGAAGGTGGACTGATCGAAGATCGCGGCGCGGTTATGGGCCTGCTCAACCTCTGCCCCGACCTGATCGAACCAGTCCGGCTTGCCGAACGTGAGCGCCGGCTCATTGCGCTTGCTGAAATAGGCAGGCCGTTCCCAGCCATAGACGGGCAGGAAATGTGCCTTCGCCCCTTCCCACCGGTCGTGCAGCGGCGTCGGCCGCAGATCTCGCGCCGTGGCCATGGCGCGGCCGGGATAGGTGATTTCGTAGTGCTTGCCGAGCACCTCCGGCGCGCGGGCGGTCAGCGCTTCGGCCGAGTTGTAGCAGTCGGGATAGCGCTTGGGGTCGGCTTCGTGCAGGTCGGTCGGCGTGTGGCCGTTGAGGATGCAGTGGGCAAGCGCCATGCCCGCGCCGCCGCCGGTGGCCACCCCGACGGAATTCATGCCGCAGCCGAGAAACAGGCCGCGGGTCTCTGCCGCCTCGCCCAGCATGAAGGAGCCGTCCGGCGTGAAGCTTTCCGGCCCGTTCAGCAGCATCTTCACTTCCGCCGTCTCCAGAACGGGAAGCCGGTTGAGGGCGTTCAGCATCATGGGTTCAAAATGATCCCAGTCTTCCGGCAGGAGCTGAAAGGCGAAGTCCTCGCCCAGCCGGTCCGGGTCGATCGGCTTGCCCATGGGCTCAAAGCAGCCGATGAGGAGCCCGCCGGAATCATCCCGGATATAGAGATGAGCATCGTGGTCGGACAATGTCGGCATGTTGCCGGTGATGCCGTCCACGGGCTTGGTCAGAAGATAGAAGTGCTCGCACGGCCAGACCGGTGCCGCGACGCCGGCCATGGCCGCGGTCTTGCGGCTCCAGAGACCGGTGCAGACGGCAATCGCGTCGCACCGGACCGTGCCCTGGCTGGTTTCGACGCCGGTGATTCTGCCGCTCTCTGTCAGGATGCCGGTCACGCCGGTGTCTTCGAAGATCTTCACCCCGCGCGACCGGGCACCCCTTGCCAGTGCCGCGCACAGGTCGGACGGGCTGACCCGGCCGTCATCCGGCGACCAGACGGCGCCGAGGACATCGTCCGCGTTCATCAGCGGCCAGCGCTCCTTGGCCTCGCCGGCGGAAATCCAGTCCGCTGCGACACCGAACAGATGCGCCAGGGCCTCCTGGCGCCGGGTATGCACCATACGGTCATGACTGGTGGCGATGGAGAGCGAACCCTTGTTGATCCAGCCCGTGGCCTGGCCTGTTTCCTCCTCGAGCCGGGCGTTGAGCGGGATGGAGTAGCGGATCAGCTGGGTGAGTTTGCGCGTCGAGCGCAGCGCCCGCACTTGCG
>JBCCEL010000408.1:0-4828 GCA_039030315.1 Pseudomonadota bacterium | reverse complement strand
CAGAAAGAGCCGGCCTATGCGCCGAAGGAGGAAGACGCCGTTTTGCCGGAAACCATCGCCAAAAACGAGAAAACCGTGAAGGCCAAGTTCTGGAACAAGATCGGCCGGATAGCCGCCAGAGTTCCGTTCGCGGAAGACGCGTTGGCAGCCTATTACTGCGCGATGGATTCGAACACGCCGACCTATGTGAAAGGCATTCTCCTGGCCGCACTGGCCTATTTCATCATGCCGCTCGATGCTCTTCCGGACATTCTGCCGTTCCTCGGCTTTACCGATGATGCCGCGGTGATCGCCATTGCGCTGACGAAGATCCGCCAGCACATGAAGCCGGAGCACCGAGAGCAGGCGCGCTCAAAACTCGACGAGCTGAAGGGTGGCGAATTGAAAGAGGCGAAGGCATAAATTCTGCCTCCGCCTCCCTTGCGTTTGCTGTGAGTAACTTTCTCAGAAGAACGAGCTTCCGGCAACCTCCTGTCCGCCCGCGCGGCTGGAGCGCGTGGCGAAGGGATCACGCTTTGACTGCGTGGTGAAGGGGTCCCGGCCGGTGTTCGCGAACGGGTCGTTGCCGTGGCGCTTGGCGTAGTGGGTGGCGCAACGGTAGAGCTTTGCAAGCATGCGATCGACGCCCGTCAGGTTGAACGCCATGCGCTTGCGGCCGACCAAAACCTTCAACTCGCCGCCATTGCGGAAGCTGCGGAACAGGTTGTCGCGCGGCGGCAGAAACACCTCGACGACCTTCTGGGTCTTCGCCTTCGCGGCGGCCTTCAGAACAGGTCCGTTGTCGACCTGGAAGCGAACCGGATACTTGGTGCCCGGACGCAGGCCCCAGGAATTGCGTGCAAAGCCCATGTACCACTGGCGTCCGCCAGTGACCGAAAAGACCAGGGTGACGCCGCTCTTGTAGCGCGCTGTCGCGGCGCAATGAGAGAAGTTACCGCTCTGTCTGTTGGTGTACGCGCCGCCTTTCCAGCCGCCCGAACTGAAGTTTGCGATTTTTTCGGCCGATGCGGTTGCGGTCGTCAGGGCGAAGGCCGCAGCGATTGTTGCGGCGGCGGCGGCGATGCGGGTTGAAAGCGTGGTCATTTTCGTTCCTCCAGATTTCAGGTTTTGGTGGGCAGCTTCGGGGTCTCTTCCCTGCTGCTGTTGAGGGTGAGAATGACGTTTCAACGTTTGAGGCTGATTGCGCTGACGGTTTCTTCTGTTAACGCTTTGTTTCAGGCCAGACAGGGAGGCAACAGCTCATGAAGGCAGTTCTGATCCACCGCTATGGCGGGCCGGAGGAAATGGTGCTGGAGGAGGTCGCAGCGCCTGAAATCGGCACGCAGGATGCCCTCATCCGGGTAGAGATTGCCGGTATCAATTTCATCGATGTCTACATGCGGAACGGTTTGTACAGCCGCTCGGACACCTATGCGCAAAGCCTGCCGCTGGGCCTCGGCATGGAGGGGGCCGGGGTGGTGGAAGCGGTTGGGCGGGACGTGACGAATGTCGCTCTCGGCGACCGCGTTGCCTGGTGCATCGAGCGCGGCAGCTATGCCGAACTTGCGTGCGTGCCGGCTTGGAAGCTTGTGAAGGTGCCGGATGATGTGTCGAGCCAGACTGCTGCCGCCCTGCAGCTCCAGGGGTCCACGGCGCACTATCTCACGAACTCTCTTTTCCCGTTGCAGGCAGGCCAATCCTGCCTGATCCATGCCGGCGCAGGAGGGCTTGGGCAGATCCTGATCCAGCTGGCCAGGGCGAAAGGCGCACGCGTGTTCACCACGGTCGGCTCAGCGGAAAAGGCCGGGATCGCGCGCAGCGCCGGGGCGGACGAGGTCATTCTTTACCGCGAAACAGATTTCGCCGACGTGGTGCTGGAGAAAACGGGCGGCGAGGGGGTGCATGTGGTTTACGATTCGGTCGGCAGGGACACGATCGAGGGCAGCTTCCGCGCCGCCCGGCGCCGCGGCACGGTCTCCAACAACGGCAATGCATCCGGTCCGATCGGTGCGCTCGACCCGCTCGATCTTGCAGAAGCCGGATCGCTGTTTTTCACCCGTCCCCATCTTGCGGACTACATCGCAACGGCGGAAGAGCGGCAGTGGCGGGCAGGCGAGCTGTTCGATTTCCACCGCCGGGGCAAGCTGAACGTGTCGATCGACCGCACTCTGCTGCTGTCCGAGGCAGCGGAAGGCCACCGGCTGATCGAAGGACGGCAGACCAGGGGCAAGCTTCTGTTGCGGGTCTGATGTCTTGGCAGCTGAATTTGAGCGCGCTAAGAAATCTGCCAGAACCCGATAGTGGAGACGTGCACCATGGGCATGGCAGCCCTCGATCTCAGCCGCGAGGCAACCGAGTTTCCCGGCAAACCCATAGCCGGGGACCGGGCATGGCTCGCCAGGGACATCACCGAGGACGACTGGCTTGTTCGCCTGAACCGGCCCGCTATCGACGAAATCCGCTCGATGGCAGCGAAGATCGAGGCACAGCCTCTGCCAACTGTGCTGCGGCGGATTGAGGAGTTCGATTGCCCCAATCTGCTCGAAGCCGTCGCCCGGGCGAGGCACATCCTTGACGCGGGCTGCGGCTTTACGGTGCTCGACCGGCTTCCCATGGACGAGTTCGATATCGATCTGATGGTCACCGTTTTCTGGGTGATCGGAGAAAAGCTCGGGACCCAGGTCGCCCAGAAATGGGACGGCACCATGCTCTACGATGTAACGGATACGGGCAAGAAGTGGGGCTATGGCGTGCGGGGCTCGGCCACCAATGTCGAGCTGGTGTTCCATGTGGACAACGCGTTCGGCCCGGTGCTGCCGGACTATGTCGGCCTGCTGTGTAAGTATCCCGCGATCGAGGGCGGGTTGAGCCGGTTCTGCAGCCTTCACACATTGCATAACCGGCTTCTTGAGGAAGTTCCCCAGCTGCTCGAGCGCCTCTATCAGCCCATGTTCTACGACCGCCAGGCAGAACACGACGCGGGCGCTCCGAAGACCAGCTGGGCGCCGTTTTTCGGTTGGGACGGCGAGCGCATCCGGTCCCGCGCCAACGTCCAGCTGGTACGCAAGGGTTATGAGGTTGCCGGGCGCCAGATGGATGATGAGCTGGCCGAAGCGCTGGAAGCTGTGGAAAGGATCTCGCGTTCAGGCGATCTCTGGTACGAGGCGCCGATCGAACGGGGGCAATTGCAGTATCTCAACAACCAGACCCTCGGACACTACCGCAGTGAGTTCCAGGACAACCCGGAACCGGCGCTCAAACGTCACCTGTTCCGGACCTGGCACAGATCATCCGGCCTGCGGACCTACGAAGGGGTCTGAGTATTCCGGGTCAGGGAGCCGTCTCAGCCCGGTTTCATCGCCTCGGCCATGTCCATAAGCGCCGCGACCTGCGGGGTCGAGGTTCGTGTCTTCAGGCAGGCAATGTATTCCGTCAGCTCGAGGCCATCGCCTTCAATGGCAATCTGCAGCAGGCGGCCGTCTTCACCGGTTTCTCCTGAGTTCATGACGCCGACGCCAAGGCCGCCGGCGGCGGCCTCGCGGACCGCCTCGCGGCTTCCCATCTCCATGGTGAGTCGCAGGACGATACCCTGCCGCTCCAGTTCAGCCTCCAGAATGGTTCTCGTCATGGAACCGCGTTCGCGCAGCAGCACGGTCTCCGTCTGGAGTTCCGACAGGCCGATCTGGCGAATGCCTGCCAGGGCGTGCTCCTTCGACACGATGGCGACCAGCCGGTCACGGCTTATGGGCCGCGCATAGACGTTGTCGTCGCCCCGCAATTCGGCGAAGAACCCCACGTCACAGCTTCCGTTCATAACACGCTTCAGCACGGTTTCGCTGTTGCCGAAGGTGAGGATCTGGCGCACATCCGGATAGCGGCGGGCATATGCCGCCAGCAGAGTGATCATGTAGAACGGCGAATCTGCGGCGACCTGCAGCCGCCCTCTCAGCCGGTCGCGGGCGCCCAGCAGGAGCGTCTCAGCCTCCTGTTCCACGGAGAAGTAGCGGTTCGTGATCTCCTTCAGGCTGCGCCCGAACTCGGTCAGCTGTATCGAACGTCCACGGCGCTCGAACAGATCCACGCCATAGCCTTCCTCCAGCAGGCGCACATGAGCCGACAATGTTGGCTGGGAGACCCGGAGCGCATGCGCGGCGCCGGTGAAGCTGCCCTCCGTGGCCACAGCATGGAAGGCGCGAAGCTGTGAATGATTCATAGGCCTGTCTTATGGAAGACGTAGAACTTATGTATTGGACCTATGATACTGACAGCCGCTAACAGACGCAAACGTCTTCGCACCTGAGGCAAGCACCTTCCATGACCGACCAACCGTCCCTGACGCCGACCGGCGATCCCTGGCTGCTCACGCCGGGACCGTTGACAACCTCGCCAACCGTTAAAGCTGCCATGCAGCATGACTTCGGCTCGCGCGACCACAACTTCATTCACATCAACATGCGGGTGCGCGAGCGCCTGGCCGCCCTGGTCAATGGCGGGGACGCCTACACATGCGTGCCCATGCAGGGCAGCGGGACCTTCGCGGTGGAAGCCATGCTCGGGACGCTGGTGCCGCGCGACGGCAAGGTGCTGGTGCTGATTAACGGCGCCTATGGCGACCGGATCGCGAAGATCTGTCGCTATCACGGCCGCGAAGTGGTGGTGCAGAAATGCCCGGAGAACGTGCCGGTAAGCGTCTCCAATCTCGACAAGGCGCTGGCGGAGGACAACGACATCACCCATGTGGTTGCCGTGCACTGCGAGACCACGACAGGCATCCTCAATCCGGTCCAGGGGATCGCGGCCATCGTCGCCCAACACGGCAGGCGCCTGCTGATCGATGCCATGAGCGCGT
>JBCCEL010000407.1:0-4830 GCA_039030315.1 Pseudomonadota bacterium | reverse complement strand
CCAGTTCTTCATCGGGCTGAGGTCCGATCCGTTCTTCTTTGATGGCAAGTGGTCCAAGGAGGTCTCCGCAAACGGGATCATCCCCGAAAAGTCGGGCAGCAACATCATGGCAAAGATGAACATTCTTACCTTTGCCGTTGAACTTGACCGCAGACAGGTTTTCGGCGGCGCATTCGACCTTCTGGCGGTCGCGGCGGAAGCCTATGAACTGGCCGCGGACGGATCAGCCGGAAAACCGCTCGACCGTGTCGGACGACCGGAGATCACAAATGTCAGCCTGGTCGCGCGCGGCGGTGCGCCGGATCTGCGGGACCAGTACAATCAGGACGCTCCGTTCAATATCGCAACCGCTCACAGCGAGGCATACCGGACCAGGCTTGCCGAGAATATCCGGTTCTATGATCGTCTGGACGACAACAATGTGAACTGGACGGAACCCGAAATCGAGAAGTTCACTGCAGTACTCGTTGATGATTTTCTTGTCCTGGACATCACCAAGCCCTGCAAAGGCAACAACTACCTGGAGATCGAGAGGACGGCGCTGGAAGGAGAAGCGCATCAAACCTGCGGCGGACGCGAGCTGAGCGACGATGTGATGGACCGCATCTACAACATCTACATCAACAACAATCAGAGTGACCCCGTAAGCGACGGCGTGGACAAGCCCGGAAAGCCGCTGCTTGCGGATTTTCCCTATCTTGCGAAACCGGACATCGGTCCGGCCGCCGCCGGGAAAGCTGCCGTCGCTCGGTTCCTGGCCTCACGGTAGCGCCTGCATACCGGCCTCATACGATTTGGCATTGCCGCGACGCGCGGATCGTGATGAGTTTCCCGTTCCGGGCTGTTTTCGGGACGGGACCGTATGGACTACCGCAAGCTGGGGCAAAGTGATCTGCTCGTCTCCGAGATCTGCCTCGGATCGATGTGCTGGGGCGAACAGAATTCAGAAGCCGACGCGCATCGGCAGCTCGATTATGCCTGGGACCAGGGGGTGAACTGCCTGGACACTGCGGAGATGTATGCGGTTCCCACGCGCCCCGAGACACAAGGGGCCAGCGAGGAGATCGTCGGGTCCTGGATGAAAGGCCGCAAGCGCGGCGAAGTCATCATCTTCGGCAAGGTGACCGGCCCCTCACCCAAGACATGGATCCCGCCGCGGCGGACACCCCCCCAGCCTGAAAGCGTCACGCGCATGGATCCGGCCTCGATCAGAGGCGCGGTGGAGACGTCGCTGCAGCGCTTGCAGACCGACTACATCGACCTTATCGAACTGCACTGGCCGGAGCGCTATGTCGGTACCATGTTCGGCGCTTACCGCTATGACCGGTCGCGCGAGCAGACCGATGTCGTGCCTTTCGCGGACCAGGTCGGCGCCCTGCACGATCTGATAACCGAGGGCAAACTGCGCGCCTGGGGGCTCTCCAACGAGACGACGTACGGCGTCTGCATGTTCGCGGAGACTGCGAAAAGTCAGGGCGCGCCTCCCCCGGTTTCCATCCAGAACGATTTCTCGTTGCTCGACCGGACGTTCGAGCCGGAACTGGCCGAGGCCTGCGCCCCGCGCCATCTCGATATCGGCCTGCTTGTCTATGGCGCCCTGTGCGGAGGCACGCTGAGCGGCAAATATCTGAACGGCGGCGGCGGGAATGCGCGTCACAAGTTATGGCCGACCTTTCAGCCGCGGTATCATTCGCAGGTGAGCCGCTGGGCCGCCGGAGAATATGCAGCGATCGCCGAACGGCACGGACTGACGCCCACGCAGCTGGCCCTCGCCTTCTGCTATTCCAGGGAGTACGTCACCTCCACGATCATCGGCGCCACGACCATGGCGCAGCTTGCCGAATGCATTGAGGCGCGCGGTATTGCTCTTGCGAAAGACATTCTGGAAGACATTGAGAAGCAGCACGCGCGCTGTCCCAATCCCAACAAAGCCGCGCGGGCCATCAGCCCGGGCTTCGTCCAGGATGTCCGGCAAGGCGTCTAAAATCTCGCTATTGCGTTTAACGGCGATTTAAACCCGAACGTGTACATACTGCCGGATACGGCGATTACGGGAGGGTCACATGCGGGGAATACTTTTCATCATTGCGCTGCTGGCGATAGGGCCATTGTCGATCTGGATGAACGATGATCTGGTCTCCGATTATGAGCTGCGCGGCCACACGCTGGTTCCGGCCGGCATTTCCACCACCGACCGCAAATGCACCGGCATGCCGTTCCTGATCTATCACTGCCGTTTCAAGTTCAGCGCCGGCGGCGAGAGCCAGAGCAAGAACTATCTGCTCTTTGCGTTCGGGTCGCCCAAGACCGTGTACCTGATGAAAAGCCAGCAGACCGGCGCACTCACGTCTTCGGCCGGCCAGGAGTATTTCTGGAACCGCGTTGTGGCCATCGTCCTGTCCAGCGCGATCAGCATCCTGAGTGCCCTGGTGTTGCTTCTGGGTGTGATCGGCGGCGGACGGCAGGGCCGGGCAGCGCCCGCGACCCCGCAACCGCGGCCTGCGCCGGGCGGCCACCAGTTGCCCGGCTACCCGGCTCCAGCTGCACGCTCGACATTCGGTCAGAGATAGGCGCGGGCTGCTCGGCGGCAAGCCGACCGGTCTCGGGAAATTCATCAGCTGCGAGCTTGGAATTGACGGCAGAATTGCGCAGACTGCCCGGCTAGGGAGCCGGCATCGGTCCCGGCCGCACATCAGCGGCCAGCCAGCCAGCACGTGCTCCTGCGAAAGGATGATGCGATGGACCTGGCCGGCGTCTTGTCTCTGGTCTGCGCAGCCCTTTTCACCGGGGCCGCTGCGTACATCACGATTGCCGAGCACCCGGCCCGCGAAGGGCTTGATGACGGGCCCATGCTGGCCCAATGGAAACCGTCCTACACCCGCGGGTTCCAGATGCAGGCGAGCCTTGCAATGGCGGGCTTCCTGCTCGGCGTCTGGACGTCCTACTCCACCGGCGACTGGCGCTGGCTGGCCGGCGGCCTGCTGCTTGGGGCGAACTGGCCGTTCACGCTGTTCGCAATCCTGCCGATCAACAAGCAACTGGAAGCCATGTCTGCCGATGATCCGGCGCCCGAGCTTCGCAGTCTCATGAGCCGGTGGGGGCAGCTCCACTCGATCAGAAGCACGCTGGGCGCGCTCTCCACTCTGGTGTTTTTCTGGGCCCTGGTCACATGAGACTGGTTCTGGCCGTGTTGGCGTTTCTGAGCATCGCCGGGGCTGCGAATGCACAGACGTCTGAGATCAATCTCGGATACTTCAACAAACTGGCGATGAACGGCTACGACGTCATGACCTACTGGCGTGGCGGCAAGCCTCTGGAAGGCCAAAAGGGGATTTCCGCGCAGCACAGGGGGGCGACCTGGGTGTTTGTCTCCCGGGAGAACCGTGAGGAATTTCTCTCAAACCCCGCGAAGTATGCCCCGCAATATGGCGGCTACTGCGCCTACGCCGCCAGCCAGAACGCCGTCGCGGATGTTGATCCCTTCGCCTGGCGCATCTGGAAGGACAAGCTTTATCTCAATTATTCCCCCCGCGTCCGCCGCACGTGGGCCAGCGACATAGACGAGAACATCAAGAAGGCGGATGGCTATTGGCCGGGGCTGCTCAAGCAATAGAAAGACGTCGCCTGGCGAGTGTGTTGCGCTTTGTGCAACATGGCACTACAAATCAATCTCGTTCCATCAGCCAGGACAATCACAGATGAGCGATAGCACGGTGGGATTGCGGCTCAGCGCGGACGTGAGAGAACGGCTGAAGGCCCTCGGCGAGATCCGCGACCGGTCACCGCACTACCTGATGCGGGTGGCGATCGAGCGCTATCTGCAAACAGAAGAAGCACTTGAAGATGAAAAGCAACTGCTTCGAGAGCGCTGGCGACGATACGAACTGACCGACGAAGCGGTCCCGCATTCGGAAGTGCGCGAGTGGGCGCGCGGGCTGCGCGAACCGACTGGTTTCCATGAGGACCCTTGAATGGCTGCCAGAGGCCCTTGAGGACTTACGCCGGTTACACGATTTCGTCGCACCGCACAGCATATCCAGCGCGTATCGCCTTGTTGACGCGATCATCGACGCGGCGGAAGGCCTTGAAAAGTTTCCTGAGAAAGGCAGACCGAAAGAACCCGATTTGGCGTTTCGTGAACTTGTTATTCCCTTCGGCTCTCGCGGCTATGTGCTCACCTATCGCTTGACCGATCAAAAGATCGTTGTCGTCAGAGTCTGGCATGCTTCGGAGAACCGGTCCGGCTGAACGAACGTTCCGGTTACTTTGCGACGTGTCCCAGATGGATCTTTCCCCGGGCGGATGCGATGTCCATCTGCTTCTGCCGGGCCGCGTAGCGTTTTTTCTGGGCGTCTGACTTTTCGGCCCAGCAGCGTGGGCAGCTGACGCCCTTTTCGTATTTGTCGGACCGCATGTCCTCATCGGTGATCGGAAAGCGGCAGGCATGGCACATGTCGTAGGTGCCCTCCTCCAGACCGTGCTTCACTGAGACGCGCTCGTCGAAGACAAAGCACTCTCCTTCCCAGAGGCTTTCCTCCCGGGGGACGTGTTCCAGGTACTTCAGGATGCCGCCCTGGAGGTGGTACACCTCGTCAAAGCCGTGGGCCAACATGTACGAGGACGCCTTCTCACAGCGAATGCCGCCTGTGCAGAACATGGCGACCTTCGGCTTTGCGGCAAGCCCGGGATGATCCTTCACCCATTGCGGGAACTCGCGAAAGCTCGCGGTTTGCGGATCCACCGCGCCCCTGAACGTGCCGATCTCCACTTCATAGTCATTCCGCGTGTCGATCACCACGACTTCTGGATCGGAGATCAGTTCATTCCAGT
>JBCCEL010000406.1:0-4852 GCA_039030315.1 Pseudomonadota bacterium | reverse complement strand
TGTGATTCAGAGAGATATTTGAGTGCTGAATTTCACAAGAGCTGAGTGTGAGATGGAAGGAACTAATTGGCAACGATTAGACACACAGCTAGACAAAAGGCTCTTCTCTCAGCCTACAACAAGCCAATTATGTAAGAAAGCGGAGACCTTTCACACACTGATGGAGCCAATAGCGCAATGGGAAATAAAACTAAACAACAAACAGCTCCGATGAATTATAGGGAGATTATGGAATGTGGAATGAAATCAATCCAAACGGATTTTTGAGTTGTATTAAAAATGATAGATGGAATGACTAATAGCCTGACCTGATCAATTCAGTTCTTGAGGAGTTGAGCTCGTCATTAGTTGAAGAGAGATTCTGTAGCAGACTGTGCGACAATATCGAGAATCCACTTATAACTGTGCTTATGTGGCCGGATGGCTGCAGGACCCCGGCGCGGCCCTCATCTTCGCGCCGAAACCGCTAGTGTCCGATATCCGCACAGGCGCCATGTGCGGCGGCGGCGGCGAACAGGCCGTCATGATGGCGGCCGCAGCGCAGATTGGCCGCTACTACGATCTCAGCACCAGTTCCATTGCCGGGTATACGGATTCCAAGATCCCTGACGCCCAGGCGGGCTATGAGAAGAACCTCTCCGTGACCCTCGCCGCACACGCCGGATGCAACATCATCACCCATTCCTGCGGAACGCTGGCCAGCATGCTCGGCTGCTCGCTTGAGAGCTTCGTCATCGACAACGACATGCTCGGCGGCGTGCTGCGCTCTCTCAGGGGTGTGGAGGCTGACGAGGCGAACCTTTCGGTAGACGTGATTTCCGAAGTCGTGCGCGGCGAAGGACATTATCTCGGCCATGCCCAGACTCTGGAACGCATGGAAAGCGACTACGTGTATCCGCAGGTCGCCGACCGGCGCGGGCCTGCGGACTGGCAGGAGGATGGCGCCCGCGACATGCTGGAGCGCGCGCGCGATGAGGTGCGCGCGATCCTGGCAGCGCCTGGTCCCAACTATCTGCCTGTCGAGGTGGACCAAAGGATTCGCGGCATGCACGACATCCTCGTCCCCGCCACGATGACCGGAGGCTCACCGCCAGCATGAGCGCCATGTTTCCGAACCTCATGTCGGAGATCCAGCTCGGGTCTGCCTCCTTGCGCAACCGGATCGTCTCGACCGGGCACCATACCTATCTTGCGGATGTTGAACCTGGAGACGAGTTGATCGCCTATCACGAGGCGCGGGCGCGGGGCGGGGCAGGCCTGATCGTCTCGGAGATTGTGGCGATCCACGAGAGCGCCGGTTTTTCAGGCCAGTTGCTGAATGCCTTCAGCCCGCAGCGGATTCCGGCCTACAGGCGCCTGGTTGAGGCAGTGCATGGCCACGGCGCAAAGATCTTCGGTCAGCTGTTTCATCCCGGCCGCGAGATCGCTTCGACCGGACACGGCATGATGCCTGTCGCCTATGCCCCGTCCGCGGTGCCCAACGAGCGCTTCCACATCATGCCGAAGCCCATGCCCGTCGCGATGATAGAGGAGGTTGTGGACGGCTTCGCCCGGGGAGGTGCTCATCTGCTGGAGGCCGGATATGACGGGCTGGAAGTGGTGGCCAGCCACGGCTACCTGCCGGCTCAGTTCCTGAACCCGCGCACGAACCTGCGCACGGACGCCTATGGCGGCTCGTCGGCAGGCCGGCTGAAGTTTGTGCGCGATGTAGCCGCCGCGATCAGGAGGGTTCTGGACGGAGGAACCCTGGGCCTGCGCATCTCCGGGGCCGAGCTCGATGACACCGGGCTTTCCCAGGATGAAGTGGCCCGGATATGCGCGGCGCTGGCGGAAGACTTCGACTATTTCAGCGTAGTGGCCGGCACCTCCGCCACGCTCGGCGGTTCGGTCCACATCACCGCGCCAATGGGCCTAGAGCACGGTTATGTGGCGCCATTTGCCGCCTCGGTCCGGCGCTCCTGCGCAAAGCCGGTCATCGTGACCGGCCGGGTCAACCAGCCCCAGGTGGCCGAGGACATCATCGGGCGCGGCGACGCCGATCTCTGCGGCATGACGCGTGCACTGATTTGCGATCCGCAAATGCCGGCGAAGGTATCAGGCGGCAGGCTCGACGACATCCGCGCCTGCATCGGCTGCAACCAGGCCTGTATTGGACGGGCCCACAAGGGCCTGGGGATCTCCTGCATCCAGTTCCCCGAGTCTGGGCGCGAGCTGGACTACGGCAGCCTCGTGCCCGCGTCTGTTCACAAAACCGTCCTTGTCATCGGCGGCGGGCCTGCCGGGATGAAGGCTGCCGCCACTGCGGCGGCGCGGGGTCACGAGGTTACGCTCCTCGAACGGGAAAAACAGCTCGGCGGCCAGGCGCGGCTTGCCCAGATGCTGCCGGGCCGCGAGGAGTTCGGCGGCATCATCACCAATCTGGCCCACGAAATGGCCCTGGCCAGGGTCGACGTGCGCAAGGGCGTCACCGATGCCATGGCCACAGCCGCCGCGCTCAAACCTGACTGCATCGTCATCGCCACGGGCGCCGTTCCTTATGCGCCTGCGCTTGAGGGACTGGAGACCGCACATTGCGTGACGGCCTGGCAGGTTCTGCGCAACGAGGTCAATCCAGGTGCGCGGGTGGTGGTGGCCGACTGGCGGTCGGACTGGATCGGTCTGGGCCTTGCCGAGCGGCTGGCTCTGGCAGGATCCGACGTGACCCTCTGTGTCAACGGTGCCATGGCCGGTGAGACCATGCAGCTCTATGCGCGCAACCACTATGTGGGCCGGCTGCACAAGCTGGGGGTCACCGTCCGCACCCATGCCCGGCTGTTCGGCGCGGACGACGATACCGCCTACTTCCAGGACACCCTGACCGGCGAGGCGATCGTCATCGACAACACCGACACGCTCGTGCTGGCGCTCGGTCATGTCCCGGATGACGGCCTGGCTGCGGCACTGGAGGGGATGGCGGCAGAGATCCACATGATCGGCGACTGTGTCGCTGCGCGCACGGCCGAAGAGGCCGTTTATGAGGGAATGATCGTAGGACGGAAGATATGACCAGGGTGACGGGCGGACAGGCCTGCGTGGACGTGCTTAAAGCGGCCGGGGTCGAGACCGTGTTCGGGCTGCTCGGCGGCTCCATGCTGGAGCTTTACGACGCCATGCGCGATGACCCGGCCATCCGCTATATCGGCGCACGGGACGAGCGGGCCGCTGGTCACATGGCGGACGCCTACGGCCGGATGACCGGCGGGCCGGGCGTGGTGCTCGGCGCACAGGCCGGACCGGGGGTTGCCAATCTGGTCACCGCCGTCGCCGAAGCGCATCTTGCCTATTCTCCGCTCGTCGCCATCGCCGGCGCGATCACCCGGAACGATCTCGGCAAGGACACCTTCCAGGAGTTCGATCAGCTGTCCGTCTTCCAGCCGATCTCGAAGCGCTCGATCATGGTGCCGACGCCGGAGCGTCTGCCCGAACTGCTGCACGATGCGATGCGCCTGGCGATGAGCGGGCGCCGCGGGCCGGTGGTACTGCATGCACCGCGTGATCTGTTCTCCGCAGAGATCGACGCGCCGGAGACGGGTCCATTGCCCGTCGCCGAACCGGGTGGTCCGACGGCGGAGCAGACCGGGCAGATCATGAGCCTGCTGCGGAGCGCGGAGCGGCCGATGATCTTCGCAGGGGCCGGCTTCAAGTCGCCCGCCGGATCGGCCGCACTCGCCGCCCTGGCCGAGACTCTCAACGTGCCGGTTGTCACCTCGACAGGTCATCTCGACGTGCTGCCCGCCGACCATCCTTTGCTTGCCGGCCAGACCGGCCCGCGCGGAAACAGGGTCGCGGCAGAGCTTACCGGCAACGCGGATCTGATCCTCGCGCTGGGGACGCGGCTCGCGTTCAACTCGACCTTCCTCAACAATGACTACGTGAACGCCGGTGCCAGGATCGTCCATGTGGACATGGAAGCCTCTTCCGTCGGTCGCTATTTCCCGGTGGCTCTCGGCCTGCAATGCGGCGCAGTAGAGGCGGCCAACGCGATCCGCTCTGCTGCGGCTGACGACGCCGTGTTGACAGATCACTGGAAGTCTTGGGTTTCGGCATTTCACGAGTCAAAAGAATCCCTTAGGCGCGAACGCTCAGAGGAAGAATCGGATGCTTCTGAACCTTTGAATCCGAAGCGCGTCCTGGGCGAAATCCGCCGCGCGCTGCCGCGCGAGGCTGTGGTGACGCTGGATACGGGCAATGCCTGCCTGCAGGCGGCGGACCGGCTGAGCCACCACGAGGCCCCTGCCCTGATTGCTCCGCTGGACTTCGGCCTGGTGGGTTTCGGATATGCGGCAGCGCTCGGCGCACAGGCCGCCGTGCCGGATCGCCCCGTCGTCTCCGTCATGGGCGACGGCGGCTTCGGCTTCACCATGGCCGAGATCACGACGGCGGTTGCCTACGACCTTCCGGTGATCGGGATCGTTCTCGACAACGGCGCCTGGGGTGCCGAGAAGGCCTACCAGAAAACCTTCTTTGACGGGCGCACGCTCGGTGCCGATATCGCCAGTCCGCCTTATGACGAGATGGCCCGGTTGTGCGGCGCCGATGGCTACGCCGTGAGCCGCCCCGGCGAAACCGAAGAAGCGTTACGCCAGGCGCTCGCGGGCAAGCGGCCTTCCGTCATCCACATCAAGATCGATCCCGACGCCATCAACGCCCTGCGCAAGGATCTGTTCAAGGCACCGGCGAAGAAGTGAGCTGCGCAGCCTGCCAGGCTCCCGCGCTGTATCAAACAGGTTCATACATTGCTGTATTGGCGGAACGCGATCCCCTCTCCCCACCGGGGAGAGGGAGGGGCCCGACGCGTCAGCGTTGGGAGGGT
>JBCCEL010000405.1:0-4864 GCA_039030315.1 Pseudomonadota bacterium | reverse complement strand
TTCCGGTTCCGTGGGGTTGCTCGTGTATGTTGATGATGAACCTAACAGATCCGGTCTGAACCGGTTCTGAGAGCGGTGTTCATCTGGCGTTCATAACGCCCGGCCCCTGTCTCCGTCGATGTTCCCCAACGAAAAAGCCCACCGCTGGGAGGGGGCGGTGGGCTTCAAGGGAACCGGAAGGTGCTTGGGTGCGGTGTGCAGGGAGGGTATGGGGATGCAGTTTCCGGTTCCGTGGGGTTGCTCGTGTATGTTGATGATGAACCTAACAGATCCGGTCTGAACCGGTTCTGAGAGCGGTGTTCATCTGGCGTTCATCGAGATGTCAACTTTCGAAGTCCGTTCCTGCGTTGCCCTGCGCGCAAATTCCGCGGGCAAGCGTGGCAATCGCCGTGTCCTGGACCCCGGTTCCGGTAAGGTCACATACGGTCAGCTGGTCGGGCGACTGCCTGCCGGGCTTGAGGCCGGACACCACCTCCCCCAGTTCCGGAAACCAGGCACCGCGGTCGATTTCACCGGCCTCTAGTGCGTGATGCAGTTCCCCAAGGGTGGCGCACTGGGACTGCCGATCGCAGACAAACACGTCAGCGCGGGCGAGCGCGGCCGGCTCGACTTCATTCTTGTGGGCGTTGTCTGATCCCATGGCGGTCAGGTGCTGTCCGGGCTGCAGCCAGTCCGCCATGACGAGCGGTTCCGCCGACGGGGTCGTCGTGACCACTATATCTGACCCGTCAACAGCTTCCTCCGCCGAAGCCGCGGCAGAAACCTCAATACCCAGGCTCTCGCCCAGCTCGCCTGCGGCGGCCGCGGCCTTCTCGGCGTTTCGCGCCCAGATCCGCGCCCGGACAATGGGCCTGACCAGCAGCAATGCCTCAAGTTGCAGGCGTGCCTGCACCCCGCCCCCGATGATGCCTGCCGATTGTGCGTCTCCACGCGCCAGATACTTCGCGGCAACCGCGCCCGCCGCCGCCGTCCTCACATCGGTAAGGTAGCCGTTGTCGAGCAGGACGGCTTCAAGCATTCCGGTTCTGGCGCTGAACAGAACCATCAGGCCGTTCACGCTGGGAAGGCCGATTTTCGGGTTGTCGAAGAATCCCGGTGAGATCTTGATCGCCAGGCTGTCGACGCCCGGAACGTATGCCGTCTTCACATCGACTTCGCCGTTGAACTCAGGGATGTTGAGGTGGAGGATCGGGGGCATTTCCACCCCGCCTCCAGCCAGTGCGGCAAACGCCCCCTCCACGCACTTGACGGCCTCCAGGTCCAGGCTTACATGAGAACGAAGTTCGGTTTCGGTCAAGATATTGATTTTGGGCATGTTTTTGCTCCCCATCTGAGCCGGACCGGGCGGCGCGCCCCCCATCGGCCCGCATGCACGGCGGTGTCCATCCGTCGATCAAGGAAGAGTCTGCCCCGCGAGGCGGAATTCAGTCCGAGAAAATCCCAATCAACACCCTGACTAAAAACCTTAGACGAAAAGGAAGGTGACATGAACACCAGACTGTTCAGCCGCCGGGAGCTTCTCGGCACAACTGTTTTGGGCGCTGCCGCCATGGCCGCCCTGCCCGCCCTGCCGGCGCGCGCGTACTTCGAACACCAGCAGTCGGCCGACTGCGCGGTCAATCATGTGCAACTCTCGGAAAATCTCATGAAGGTACTGAGAGATCCGGACGAGAATGAATGGGAAAAGAACGTGGCGCGCAGGACATGCTCCTGTCTCCATTGCGGCGTGAGAATTCACCCCTCAGACTGGCTCGTTTGACGCTGACTGCCGTTACTTTATCCCCAATTAGTGAGCCCCGGCGCATGCGCCGGGGCTTTTTGCTGTGCGCTTACCGGTCTGGACTGTGTTAGAATTGTGGCAAATCGGCAACAAGACCCACTAAGGGCATCCGGGATCTGCACATGACTGTTCTCGCAATTGGCGTGCTCCTTTGGAGCGCGGTGCATCTCACGACGAGCCTGCGGCTGGGCTTTCGTGCCGATCTGATCGCCCGAACTGGTGCCGGGCCGTACAAGGGTATCGTTACACTCCTGCTTCTCCTGTCGATCCTGCTGATTGTGCTGGGCTGGCGTTCGGCGGAGTTCGTCCATGTTTATGATCCGCCCTTGTGGAACAACCCCCTGGTTCTGGTCATCATGTATTTCGCCTTCGTGCTGTTTGGCGCCTCCCGGCCAGGCAGCAACATCCGCCGCTACGTGCGCCATCCTCAACTGAGTGGTCTCATCGTCTGGGCCGCCGCCCATCTGCTGGCAAACGGCGACAGCCGCGCCCTCGTCCTCTTCGGCGGCCTGGGCGTTTGGGCGCTTGTCACGATCTTCGTGACGAGCAGGCGCGAAGGCGCCTGGGATAAGCCGGAACTGGGTCCCTGGAAGCGCGATCTGATCGGCCTGGTGATTTCCTTCGCCCTGTTTGCGGTCGTCGCGTTCCTGCATCCGTACTTCACCGGAATGCAGGTGCTCATCCCGTAAATGCGCGCGCGGATGCTCGGAGTGCACCCTGAACCATTGGCCTGAGCCTCAAGGGAAGCTGTCAGAACCAAGCGCGCCTTCAGTGTGTGACGAACGCCCCTCGCCTGCTGCCTTGCGCGGCGCCGTTGGCCCACGCCAGCTCGCCGGCGACAAAGACGTGCGACAGGCCGCGGGCGGGCCTCTCGGGATCATCGAACGTCGCAGAGTCCTCGACCGTGTCCGGGTCAAAGAGCACCAGATCAGCATGAAAGCCTTCCTTCACGAGGCCACGATCCTTCAGCCCGAAGGTCTTGGCCGAGAGCCCGGTCATTTTGTGAACGGCCTTTGACAGGGACAGGAGCTTCATCTGCCGCACATAACGGGCAAGAACGCGCGGGAACGTTCCCCAGAGCCGGGGATGTGGTCTGGCCTGGCCGGGAAGACCGTCCGAGCCCACCATGGCAGGCGGATAGCTTAGGATGCGCTTCAAGTCCTCTTCATCCATCTGGAAGTAGATGCCGCCTGCGGGATAGAGTTTCTCGCAAGCCTCTTCCAGGTCCCAACCGGTCTCAGCCAGCACATCCTGCAGGGGCCGGCCGTTGAATTCCGGCCGTTTCTCCGAAAACGTGATCAACGTGCTCTCAGATTCCCGCACGAATTCTGGCAGGAGCACTGTGGAGCTCGCGGTGTAGGGATAGACATCCAGACCGGCTATCTGGTGCTCGCGCGCCCGCTCGATCAGCTCAAGGGTCTCGGTGCTGCGCCCATAATTGGGCGTGCCGGCGCACTTGTGGTGGGAAATCACCACCGGAACATCGGCCGCAGCACCGGTTCGCAAGGTTTCCTCAACGGCTTCGACCACGTAGTCGCCCTCATCGCGCATGTGTGTGGCATAGACGGCATCGTCGAACTCCCGCAGCACACCCGCCAGCGCGATAATCTCCGCCTCCGGCGCTTCCTGTGCCGGCGGATAGCCAAGCCCCGTGCTGAAGCCGACACAACCGTCCTTGAGTGCTCCGCGAAGTACATCCTGCATTTTTGCGATTTCAGAATCTGAGGCCGCTCGCCCAAGATCGCCCTCCATGGCGATGACGCGCAGCGAGCTGTGTCCCGCCAGCAACGCGAGGTTCACCGCGGGCGGATGCCGTTCAAGGGCACGCCCATAGTCGGCTACCGTCGGGAAACGGAAATCCTCCTCACCCCCCAGAAGCGGGAACGGCGGCGGAAAATTGCCTTCCGTTGTAAAGGGCGCAACGCTGATGCCACAGTTGCCGGCCACCACCGTCGTGACCCCTTGCGAGACCTTGAACGTCATATCAGGCGTCTTGAGCGCAGCCATGTCGTCATGGGTATGCACGTCGATAAAGCCGGGGCTCAACACCTGTCCCGCCGCGTCGATAACTTCGTCCGCGTGCCAGCCCGAGACATCCCCCACCGCGGCAATCCGGCCGCTTTCAACGGCGACGTCCGCCTGCCGCTCCCCCTCCCCGGTGCCGTCAACGAGGGTCGCGTTCTTGATGATCAGATGACAGCGTTCCATGGGCTCTTCCTATTCAGCGGCTACGTCGACGTTCTCTCGGGAGATGCTCGGGTGATGCAGGCCGAGATCGATATTGGCGCCGGAAACCACGCAAACGACCGGTCCGGAGGCGGTCACCTTTCCGGAACGCAGCGCCGCGATACCGACCGATCCCGAACCCTCGATGATCTGGCGCTCCTGCCAGTAGGCATGGCGGATCGCCTCGGCAATCTGCTGTTCGCTGACCGTAACCGTCTCATCCACGAGATCGCGCGTCATCGCGAACGTGTAGACATTGTCGAGGCCAATGCCGCCGCCGAGGGAATCGGCCAGGGTCGGCATTTCGTCGACGTGGATCGGTTTGCCGGCCTTCAGGCAGGTGTGCATGGCCGCTCCGCGCTCCATGGACGCCCCGATGATCCGGACCGAGGGCTTCATCGTCTTCATCGCCAGCGCCAAACCGGAGATCAGCCCGCCGCCTGAAAGCGGGACGAGAACGGTTTCCACCTCCGGCACCTGGTCCAGGATTTCCAGGCCGAGTGTCCCCTGCCCGGCAATGATGTCCGGATGATCGAACGGCGGCAGCATTGTCATGCCGTCCTCGACCAGCCGGTCGACCTCCTCCTGGGCATCGTCCTGGGAGCGGCCGACAATCCGCACTTCCGCGCCTTGCGCCTTTATCCCGTCCACCTTGTTCTGCGGCACGAGTTCCGACATGCAGATGATGCAGTGGACCCCCGCCTCGCGGGCGGCAAAGGCCAGCCCCCGCCCGTGATTGCCCGTCGATACACCGACAACACCGGCTGCCTTCTGTCCATCGTCGAGGGACAGCACCGCGTTCGTGGCGCCGCGCAGTTTGAAGGAGCCGGTCTTCTGCTGCTGCTCCAGCTTGAGCGT
>JBCCEL010000404.1:0-4894 GCA_039030315.1 Pseudomonadota bacterium | reverse complement strand
GTCGAAGGGCAGCGTGAGCGCGCCCTTGGACAACAACATCGCGGGCCACGTCGTCGAGGCGACCGGCGACGGCGGCCCGGTGCTCGACCTCGGCGGCGGCTGCACCGGGGGCGGGACCGCGTCCCCCGACGGACCGGTCCTTCCGCCGGCTCAACCTTGCGCCCGGCGGCAGAACTCCTGACGGGGAGATTCAACCGATTTCTGCAGGCCGGCCAAAGCCTGGCGGGAAGGGTCTGCGAGGTATGCGGCCGCGGCCTCCTGCACAGCTTCGGCATCCGGGCAGAGGCTGTCATTCAGAAACCGGAAGAACGCGGTCTTCTCGTCCTCGTCCAGCATCTCGAAGATGGCCAGGATGTGCCGGGCGACGACCATGCCGGAACTCTCGCCGCGTCCCGACAATAGGCCCTTGGAGAGCGTCGAGATGGTGCCGCCATGATCGTCGCCACCCAGGGAAAATGCCCTCAGAACGCGGCCTCGCTCGACAATCTGGTCGAGCAGGTCGCGGAAGAACGAAGATGCCATAACCGAACTCCTCCGCCTCAATTCTGGCCACCGGACCCGTCAGAAAAATGACGGCCTGTGCTGGCGGTGACCTTCAGCCCTAGTATATAGGAGCGCTCGGGCAGTATTGCGGAAAATCGGTAAAAAAACATGAGTGACGCCAATCTCTACACCTTGTTCGAGGAGCGCTTCCAGGAGGCAGGGGCAGCGACGGCCTTCCGCGATGCCGGCGGGCAAACCGTGTCGTATGAAGACCTGCTCGGGCGTGTCGGGCAGTATGCCAATGCGCTTGCCGCAGAGGGCGTGGAGCCTGGCGACAGGGTTACCGTACAGGTCGGGAAATCCCTGGAGAACGTCTACCTCTATCTGGGCGTGCTCAAGGCCGGGGCCGTCTACCAGCCCCTGAACACCGCGTACACGGCCACTGAGGTCGACTATTTCCTGTCGGACGCAAAGCCGGCGCTTGTGGTCGCCGATCCGGCACGGGCGGAGGCGATCAGATTTTCCGCGGCCAAACATGGCGTCGGGAAGCTCTATACTATGGGCGCAGACGGGGCAGGCTCCCTCTCCAGCCTCGCTGATACGCAGGCGGATGATCACGAGACTGTTGCGCGGGAGCCGCAGGATCTTGCCGGGCTGCTGTATACCTCCGGCACGACGGGGCGGTCCAAGGGGGCCATGATCACCCATGACAACCTCAGCTCAAATGCGATCGCGTTGCACAGTATCTGGCATTTCGAGCCGGGCGATGTGCTGCTGCACGCGCTGCCGATCTTCCATGTTCACGGCCTCTATGTTGCCCTGAGCACGGCCTTCCTGAATGGGTCGGAGATCATCTGGCTGCCCAGGTTTGATGCAAGCGAGATGATGGACCTGCTGCCGTCGGCAACGGTGATGATGGGCGTGCCGACATTCTACACACGCCTGCTTGCCCAAGACGGGTTCGGCGCGGAGACGTGCCGCAATGCCCGGCTGTTCGTTTCCGGCTCGGCGCCCATGCTGGCCGAAACCCATATCGAGTTTGAGCAGAATACCGGCCACCGCATTCTCGAACGCTACGGCATGACCGAGGCGGGGATGATCACTTCAAATCCCTATGACGGAGACCGCGCGGCTGGCACGGTGGGCTACGCTCTGCCCGATGTTGAAATCCGTGTCGCAGACGATCATGGGGCGCCGCTTCCCAACGGCGAGATCGGCGTGCTTGAGGTCAAGGGCCCGAATGTCTTTTCCGGCTACTGGCAGATGCCGGAGAAAACCGCTGAGGAATTCCGCCCGGACGGGTTCTTCATCACCGGCGACATGTCGAAAATTGATGAGGATGGCCGAGTCACGATTGTCGGACGGTCGAAGGACCTGATCATCTCCGGCGGCTTCAACGTCTATCCCAAGGAGATCGAAAGCGAGATCGACGACATGGCCGGAGTTGGCGAATCCGCGGTGGTCGGCGTGCCTCACCCGGATTTCGGCGAGGGCGTCATCGCGGTGATCACCGCCAATGGCGGCAAGGCGCCGGACGAGGAAGAGATCATCGGCGCGCTGTCGGAACGCCTGGCCCGTTTCAAGGTTCCAAAGCGGGTATTCGTGCGCGATGAACTGCCGCGAAACGCCATGGGCAAAGTGCAGAAGGCAGAGCTGCGGGCGGACTACGCGGACACCTTCAAGTCCTGACGCCCTGCTCACCTCAACATCGCGCAATGGTGAAATCATCACATTCGATAATGTGCTAGTCGACCCTCATCTCAGCGAAGAGGATCCCATGACCGATCGCCGGACTTTCCTTGCCGTGTCTGCAGCTGCCGTTCTGGCCAGCGGCCTGCCGGCTGCCGCGTCGGAACCTGCAGCAAGAATTGGGCTTCAGGAAGCCTATGACCAGTCCACAAAAGGCGAACTGATGCTCGTGGACATCCGCACGCCCGGGGAATGGGCCAAGTCCGGCATCGGAGAAACAGCGCAGACCATATCGATGCACCTGCCGGACTTTCTGAAGAAGCTGTCGGCAGCAACTGGCGGCGACAAGGGGCGCAGGATTGCGCTGATCTGCGCGGCGGGTCACCGTTCGGACTGGCTTCAGGCGCGTCTGAAGAGGTATGGCTACGAGAACACCTACTCCGTTTCGGAAGGGATGCTGGGCAGCAAGGATGGACCGGGATGGATCCGCCGCGGCCTGCCGACAAAGCCCCACAAGTAAGCCGCACCAGGCCTGCAATCAGCTTGCCGTTCAGTATGCGAACTGCAACACGCCTTACCCCTGCGGCCGGCAATAGGTTTCGCGGATAAAGCAGAGGGCGGCCAGCCCGAGCGACATGTAGAGGCAGATGCTGACGAATGCCGTTTCGTACATGGCTTGGGAATAGGTACGGATGCCGGCTTCCATTGAACCGTCCCACAGAAGATCGAGAACGATGCCGATCACCGGCTGCAGCACGGCGCCGGCAGCAACGGCCATCATGTTGACGACACCAATGGCGGCACCGTGGATTTGCGGCGCGGAAACTTCACGGCAATAGGCGTATGTCGTCACCCCTCCCCCGCCGGTGAACCCGATCCCGAAAATGATGAGACCGGCTGCCCAGACCGGCCAGTCAGCGGTGTAGAACAGGACGAGCAGCAGGAGAAGGTTCGCGGTGATCGCAACCACCAGCATCGGCTTGCGCCGCCCGACCGCGTCACTGAGCCAGCCGCATATGGGTGCTCCAACAGCCCAGCCAACCAGGGCCAGAGATGCGTAGAACGCTGCGTCGGGCCGCGGCAATCCATAACGCCCGACGAGATAAGGCACGCCCCAGAGACCGCCGAAGGCCAGCATCGGGCCGGAGCAGGCGGAGATGATCACGGCCAGCGCCCAGACTTCACGGTTGCTGACGGCCTCGCGAAGCCCGGACCAGATGCCCTTCGGTTGAGACGGACTCCCCGCCCGCGATCCGGCCGGCTCATCCCTGACCACCAGCCAGAGTATGACTGAAAGTGCGAAAGCGAAGAGGGCAGCGGCAAACAGACAGGCCCGCCATCCGAACTGGGCGACCATGGCAGCAAACGGCCCCTGCCCTGCAAAGCCGCCCACCATGCCCATGAGCATGGCGAGCCCTGAAAGAAGCGCAAAGCGCCGGGGCGGAAACCAGCGGGCGGCGAGAGCCAGCGTGCCCAGGAGCCCGACGGCCGAACCGATGCCCACAAGCAGGCGTCCTAGATAGGCCAGCTCGACCGAATTGGCGGCCGAAAAGATCAGGCTGCCCACGCCGGCCAGCGCGATCGAACCGGTGAGCATGCGCCTCGGCCCCCAACGGTCAAGAAACGAACCGACCGGAATTTGCAGGCCCGAATAGGCGTAGAAGTAAATCGCCGAGAGATTGCCGAGGACGGCGGCGCCGACGCCAAAGCTCTGCATCAGGTCTCCGACCATGGCGCTCGGCGCCACCCGCTGCAGAAAGGCATAGCTGAAGCACAAGGATGCCAGGAACACGATCAGCCCGCCCCGCCAGGAGGCGGCGACCTCTCGGGCCGGAGTATCAACGCTGCTGCTGGAAGATGGTGAGGACATACTTGCGATGACCGCAAGCTATAGGCTCACCCGTGGCTTAGGGACAGTCAAAACTGAAAGGCGGCAAGACCATAAGGAAAACCCGGCGCCTCACGGGACGCCAGGTCTTGATGCACGTACCTGCAGGGTCGTCTATTCGCTCGCGTCCCAGGTGATGAAATTGCCCTGGCGCGGCCGCAGATAGAAGGTGTCCTCGAACGTCTCGTTGGCGGTGAAGAAGCGGTGCAAGATCGAGTCGAAGTCGTAGCAGACCCGCGAGACGATCACGCTTCCGCCCGAAGCCAGCAATGCTGCCGGGACCGTCGGTGTACCGCCTGCACAGGCGCCGCCCTGGGTATAGGTCCAGTCGTTCGTCGGCGTGTTGGAGATGCTGTACACGTTAATCTTCAGCTGGCCGCTGCCGCTGGTGTCGAACGGACGCATGATTTCCGACGCGGCGGTCACGAGACCGTTCATCGCGTTCGGACCGATCGTCGAGAACTGCGCGACCAGGTCGCCGACCGTGCTGGTGGTCATCGTCACCTTCCGGTTGGCCGCGAGGGCGTGTCCGATCTCAACCACGCCGAAATACATGGTGATCATGATCGGCAGGATGATCGCAAACTCGATCGCAATCGCACCCTTTGTTTGCGCGCCGAAGCGCCGAAGCAGCATAAGGATCCCCCGCTTACGCATCTTTTCTGTCCGTTTCATCGTCGTAACCCCTGAGATTTGTCCTGTCGCGATCTGCCGCTGGCCCACTCCGCCAGGCGGCGATCCGTCCTATTCGCCAAACGGCTCGTTGCGGAATGTTGTGGTGGCTGCAATCAGACGGTTGCCGTTGCCGAGATTGTCCATCCGGGTAAACACCGC
>JBCCEL010000403.1:0-4956 GCA_039030315.1 Pseudomonadota bacterium | reverse complement strand
GGAAGAGTACCAGCCGAGCCTCGTGTTGATCTCGGTATTGTTGATCCCTGCCGCCAGCACCTGAAGCAGGACCTCGCCTGGACCGGGCGCCGGCACGGGCACTGCCCGGTAGTCCAGCTTGTCGAACCCGCCGTTTCCGGTGGTAACGACGGCCATCATGGTGCGCGGGGCGCCAGCCAGGTCAAAACGGTCCATACGAGCCTTCCGAAGATTCTGATCTCAAGCTTCCGTATATAGACCGCTAGCCGGCGTGATGCAGCAGGCGGGCGTTACTTCCTTTTCCGCTTCGAAAACTCTGTTTCGCCGCCGCCGGCGAGGATCTTCGCCTGGCTCACCCAGTCGTCCCGGGAGACCCGGCCCTTGAACCCTTCAAGATTCTCGTCGACCCAGGCGATTTCGTCGGCGGTCCACTTTGCCACCTGGTCGAAGTGATAGAAGCCGAGCTTGTGGCAGAGCTTCTCCAGCTCAGGCCCGACGCCCTTGATGAGCTTCAGGTCATCCGCTTTGCCACGACGGGCCTGTTTCAGTGTCCGCGGTTTCTTGCCGCCCGGTTTGGCCTTCGCTGCTGCTTTCGGCTTTGCGGCCGCTTTCGGCTTCACCTTGACCGCAGCTTTTGCCTTGGCCCTGGGCTTCGCTGGCGCGGCCTGCTTTTTGGCCGCAGCCGGCCGGGCCGCAGGCGCGGACTTCCTGGGCGCTGACGGTGTTTTCTCAGGGGCGGGGTCTTTCGCTGTCGCCTTCGCGGCCAGTTCCTGCTTGAGGCGGGCGATCTCGCCGTCCTTCTCGGTCTGGGATTTCCGGCAGGTCACCAGGTCCGCCCGGGTACGATCCAGATCGGCTTCCAGGTTCTGTGTGGAGCTGGTGTCCTCGCGGCGCCCCCAGAACAGCCAACCGGCGAGAAGGCCAATCAGGGCGGCGAGCAGCAGCAGGAACCAGATCTCACCTAGAAGGAAGCCCCATTCTTTAAACATGTCGATCTCCTCGGAGAGCTTGGTGCCGGCGGACGGCGATCAGTTTTGCGACCAGATGAACGTTGTGCGGCGGTTCTTTGCGCGGCCTTCAGCGGTTTCGTTGTCGGCGACGGGCGAAGTTTCGCCATAGCCCTTTGCCTGCATCGACCACTCGGGAACCCCGCGGGCCGCGAGCGCCGCAACAACGGCTGCAGCGCGGCGGTTGCTGAGGTACAGATTGGCGGCGTCATTGCCCTGGCTGTCTGTGTGCCCGCCGACCTCCACGGAAAGGGAGGGATCCGTCAGGCAGTGGCTGAGGGTTGCCGCCAGGCTGTTGATTACGCGGACGGCCCGGGGACCGAGCCGGTCGGAGCCGGTCACGAAATTGATCGTGGCGTCCTTCAGGATTCCGGTAGTGTTGGCCTCGCAAGCATCCCGGGAGATGGCGAATTCGCGCAACGGCAACCAGTAGCCGCTGCGGAGCACCTGACGCTGACCGGTTGCCGCATTCTGCCGCTCCAGGCCTTCCGTGCCTGAATGTTGCGCCTCGGTAAGCGTAATTCTGGCCTTGTCTCCCAGCTTCTCTTTGAGCTGTTTGGCAATGAGCTCGCGGTCTGCGCCCTTGCCCAGGGCCCCTTCGACTGTGATCCCGTCCGCCTTGGCAGTGGCCTTGAGGCTCTCGAAGAACGCCAGCCAGGGGCCAAGGCCTGCAAGGCTCGACTTGATCGCTTCGACGCCGGGCTGCGTGCTTGCCGCCACTTCGCCCTCCAGAGCGCGCAACCCGAGGGCAGAAGCCAGATCCTTGGGGGCGAGACCAGCGGGCGCTTTTCCTGACAGGGTTGCGCCGCTCGCGGCATCGTACACGATGGCGACCGAGGCTGGCTTGCCATCGTCAAGAACATCAAGGTCGATCTCGGCGCTGTAGCCGTCAGGCAGAGTGGCGAGTGCCTTCCTGACAGCAGCTTCCCCCGACGCGTCAGCAATGGCACCTTTCAAGGTGAGGGACTTGCCAGCGACACTGAGCTCGCCTTCGCGCAGAAGATCCAGCGCCGATGCGCCCATCCCAACGAATTCGGGCCACCCGCCATCCGGCATGCCTGCCGCAAGAGTGAATTTGGTGCCGGTTGCACCGAGAAGCCTGTTGAACTCTTGCTTGGCCCGCGCGAACGGGATGTTGCCCTCAAACACGGTAGAGCCGTCCGCGGGCTTTCGGCCGCTGAACCGATAAGGATCGGCACGTTCGAGCACCTTCAGTTCATTGTTCACGATCCGGCGGCCGTCAACGGCATTGAGCGTCTTCACGATCTCGTCCCGCTCCGCTTCACTGTCGGCGAGACCCGAGACGGTTATGTCCCGGCCGGAAACCGCGGTCTTGATCTCGTGCACCGATTTGATTCCCGCAGCTGCGCTGCTGATCCTGGCTTCCATCTCCCGGGCGTGGTCCGAGCGCGCCCATAGCGCCAGCACGGCAAACCCGCCAATCAAGACAATCCATCCAAACAGAGTGCGCAACGTTCCAGCCTCAACTTTTCCGCAGGCCCGCCTGCCCCCGGTGGCATTTTGCTACCTAATCTCGGGCTTCACCAAAAGTGGCAATTTGGCGCGGATGCAGCGGCCGTGTTCGGGGTTTGCACGGATCGGCACGGGGGGATATGGAGGGGCCATCCGGTGCTGCGTCTGGCCGGGCATGGGGGAAACGCCGGCAGCGGAGCGCGCTGTTCCGGACTCTGCAGGGACCAGGAAAGACCTTAATCCATGGCACGCATTCTCTTTGCCTTGATCTGGCTTATTGTGCTGGCGGCGGCCGCGCATGCCGACGAGACCACGGAACTCGACATCCGGCTGCTGGCAAAAGACAGCCTGAAGACGTCCGATGGATGCTCGTTCGGTGTCTGGCAGTCGAACCGCGATCCGGCCAAGGACAAATATGCCTATGTCCTCTACCGCGGTTTCCACGATGCCCACCCGCTGCCGGCGCTGGTGAAGATCGGCAAGAAAGTCATCGAGCTGGAAAAGGTCGATCCCGGCCTTGAGGGCAGCACCGTGACGGACAAGCTGCAGCTCTTTCACAGTTCCGATCGGGAGCTGACCGTCTTGCTGGAAGTTCTCAAGAGCAGCTTTGCACGCTACGACACGATTATCGACAAGGCCCGCCTGACCTTCATTCAGCGCGGCAAGCTGCCGTTTGTGATGACGGTCAAGGGAGCGATGAGCTGTACAGGCAGCGGCAATGATGCGGCGGCGAGTGATGCTGCCGATGCGGAACCGGCGTCTTCCGGGCCGGTCCTGCCCGCAAACCTCGATCCGAACGGCATCAAGCTTGGCAAGGGGCGCGATTTCAGTTCGCTGAAGAAGATCCCGGCTCACATCGCCCGGCTCGCTGCCGATCTTGGGGAGTCCTGCGATGTGGCCAGCACCCCCGGCGCCGGTGCGAGCTATCCGATTTCCGATGCCATGACCCTCTGGCAGCTGCCTTGTGCGCTCTATGCCTCCAATGCCTCGAGCGTCTTCGCCACAGCGCTTAACGGCACCCCCCACGCCATCCTCCTGGAAGTCCCGGACCCGAAGGCTGAAAGCGGCGGAGAGCCCGGCTACGACATCCTCAACGCCGTGGTGACGCCGGGCAAGGGCCTGATCACCTCCACCAACATCAACGCCGCCGGCAATTGCGGCAGCGTCGATATCTTCCAGCTGGTGGAGGCGGACGGGGAATCCGTGGAACTCAAGCTGCTGGAAACCCGGCACAAGGAAGACTGCAAAGGCCCGGCCATGGAGCCGCACCAGTTTCCACTGACCTATCGGGCGAAGAACTGACGCAATTTGCGATCCGTTGCGCTCGGCAGATATGAACTGGCTCGTACCGAACGCAAGGCGCGTTAGCTACCCTGTTCCCGCAGCTGCTCTTCCAGGCGGTCCGTGGCGGGAGGCGGGGTCCGGGACAGGGCGGCGATTTCTTCGCGCAATTGCGGCGTCATGCCGACATCTATGGCATTCAAGGAAGGTTCCAGCTGCTCGATGTTGCGGGCTCCGATGATTGGGCAGGTGACGGACGGGTGGGATGCGGCCCAGGCGACGGCCAGGGAGACCGGATGGATGCCCTGTGCGTTCGCGAATTCCGTGAACGCCTCGGCGGTCTCGAACACCCAGTCCTCGCTATAGCGCTGGACATATTCCTGGTTGGTCATGATCCGCCCGCTGTCCGGCCGGGCGGTCTTGCCGTACTTCCCGCTGAGCAGGCCGCCGCCGGCTGCCGAGTAGGTGATCACGCCGAGGTCCTCGGCAAGGGCGAGAGGGAAGATCTCCGCTTCAGCCTGGCGCTTCACCAGGGAGTACATGGGCTGGATGACATCGAAGCGGGACCAGCCGTTGCGCTGTGATATCCCGAGCCCCTTGGCGATCTGCCAGGCCGCGTAGTTGCTGGCGCCGAGATAGAGCACCTTGCCGTCCTGGACGAGTTGCTCCAGTGCCCGCAGCGTTTCCTCCAGCGGCACGACCGGGTCCCAGCGGTGCATGAAGTGAACGTCGATCCGGTCCGTGCCCAGGCGCTTCAGGCTGGCCTCCACGGCGGCAATGATGTGCCGCCTGTTCCCTCCGCCCAGGTTTCCATCGCCGGGCATGGACATGAAGCATTTGGACGTGATGACCAGTTCATTGCGGCTGCCCTTGATGAGTTCTCCCAGGATGATCTCCGATTGCCCCTTCACATAGGCATCGGCACAATCGAAGAAATTGATGCCGGCATCCCGGCAGCGCGCGAACATTGCCGCGGACTCCGCCTTGTCCGCATCTCCGCCAAACGACATGGTGCCGAAGCAGAGTTCGGAGACCTGCACGCCCGTGTTGCCAAGTGATTTGAGCTTCATCGCACTATCCTGAGATTCCAATGGTTCCTGGATCTTTAGCGGTTTTTCCTGGTCTGCCGTAACAACCAGTCTAAAGCAATTTTTCGAACGCCCGCCGCATATCGGCGAATGGACGGGTCGGTTGGACAGGGGCGGCCCGCTGTGCG
>JBCCEL010000402.1:0-4989 GCA_039030315.1 Pseudomonadota bacterium | reverse complement strand
CGCAGGGCCGGGTTTTTCTATGCCCGGAGTAAGGCGCGACAACCGCTTGTAGCCGAGCCGCCGCCGCCGCCCGCAGTCCACTCCCGCACTGACGGCATATCCATCAGCCACTCATGATTGAACTCTGCCGGCGAAGCGCGTGCAGACCCTGTTCTGACGTCCGGGTGTTGGATCGGATGGTCTTTGAGCCCGCGTCTTGGCGGGACGTAATTCGGGACTTGTCCGCCGTGGGGCCAGTGGGTTGTGATCCCCTTCTTCCATCTGGGGCAAAGGGGCCGGTGCCCGGCAGTTCAGGGATTCCACAAGCTTCTGTCCACTCGCGCGATTGATTGAGCGCGCCCCCGTTGCTTCTTTCCGAGCGGCGATCAGGCTTGGTGAAATCAGATCCTGCGGGGTACGGGGCAGACGCTATTCGTCGGTGCCGCCCACCGGCTGCTGCATGATCCGGTGATGGGGCGGAGGATACTTTCGGCTCCAGCGCAGCGCCATCAGGTGCGCGTCGTGCAGGACCGTTTCGGGCACTGACTTTGCCATCTTCGAATAGCGCTTGAGGATGCTGGGATGGGTTTCCGCCGTGACCGCGTTCTGGGCGAGCGTGTACCACATCATGGCGCGCAGAAGGTTTCTCGGGTTCTTCCGGCGCTCCCAGTAAATGTCGCCGAGCTTGGCCAGTGCCAGCGGGAAATGCTTCTGGGCCGACAGGGTCAGCCATTTCATGGCCCGGCGGGGGCGTTTCGCCGTGCCGCTGCCATCGTAGAACATGACACCGAGGCCGTATTGCGCGCCCGGGTGACGGAACTGGGCTGCGGTTCTGAATATGTGCATTGCCCGTTTGGGCTGCTTGCGCACCTTCGCGGCGGGAATGCCCTGCAGATAATATTGCCCGACATTCACGAGCGAATCGAGCTTTGCCCCCATGAGCGGGCCCGGCGCTTCGAGACCGTCGAATTTCAGGGCCGCCTGACGGAAATGAAAGAAGGATTTGCCTTCGTTCTTCTTGACGCCCTGGCCCAGCTTGTACATGCGGCCTAGCCACCAGTGAGCCATCACGTCGCCTTCGTCGGCGGCAGCCTTGAAGAGCGTGTGTGCCCGCTTGAACTCGCCCTTGCGGTAGGCAACGAGCGCCTTCTCGAGGTTTGATGCCCAGATCCGGATATCAAAGTCCGGGGCGATCTGCTTTGTGGCTTGCCGGAATGAGAAGAACATGCTCTCGCCAAAGCCGACAAGTTGTTCGTTCGCTGGCGCCGACTGCGGCGCGGCGAGGGAGATGGCAAGCGCAAGTCCGGCCGCGGATGCGTAGCCGTAGAGTGTCGCTCTGGCTTTTTTCTTAGGTGCCGGCATCGCAGACTAACTCAACTTTTCCTGTGAGACCGCAGAATACGGTGCCGCCAAAGAACGGAGCGATCGCAGAACATGCGGCATGAGCAGCCGGCCGCCACGGCCCTTCGGACACGTTCCGACCCAGCAGAGTCCAATTGTCGAACGTCTTGACGTTCATACAAACAATCCTCTTTCTCATGCCTCTGGAATGGCCTGGATAGAGTTTACCCAATGACCAGCCTTCTCGCGGTCCCAGCCCCGAAAAGCTGATCAACTCTCCAGTTACGCCCCTCACTGCGCGAGCTTTTCAAAGCTCTCTTACTTCCTCTTACTGACACCCTGTCGCATGGCTTGACCCTACGCCATTAATGCAAACGCTAAGTTCTATTCTGGGCACAAAAAAGATGCAGAGCGCCCAGATTGCGCCGGAATGCATTTCTGTTTGCGAGTGTGATCAATTTACAACAATTCTAAACGGCCGGCGGGATATGTCGGGTCCACCGCCGCGGGGCGTTGCGGTGGTTGACGTCGATAAGAGGATTGGAATTGATGGAATCGGTCCCAACCAAGCCCTTCGTTGGCCATTTCGTGGACAATCCGACCGGCGCAAGCCATGAGGTGCAAGTCAGGCTAGGGCCAAATGGGTTGATCTTTGGACCGCAAGAGGCTCCGGCGCGGCATCACTGGTCCTATGATGACCTCAAACCGGTAAAGCCGATGGGCCGGTCCGGTCCGGCCTGGCTTGCCAGAAGCACCGCGCTGGACGAACGGCTCATCGTCGGCTCGCCCGAATTTGCGGCCGCACTGCTTGGACTGGCATCGCAGGTCGGCCCGGCGGGGAGCCGCCGCCGTGTCGCTGCGTTCGCCGGGCTCTGCCTGGCGGTGCTTGCAGTTTTTGCCGGCATCGTGTGGCTGGTCCTGTCCGCGGCGCCCGGCGCCATCGCCAGAGCGGTGCCCGAACGCTGGTGGGCGGAAATCGGCCAGACCATGGAGCAATCCCTTGTCGAAGATGCGCTGCAGTGCAGCAGCAGGGACGGCCAGCAAGCGCTTACCCGGCTCACGCGCCGGTTTGCAGGTGCAGGGGACCATCGCACGATCCGCGTCTACGACATGACGATCGTCAATGCCTTCGCGATGGCCGGCGGGCGGGTCGTCATCTCGAACGGCCTGATCGCCGAGGCGGGGACGCCGGAGGAGGTCGCCGGAGTTCTGGCCCATGAGCTCGGGCACCTCCAGGCGCGGCATCCTGAAACCCAGCTCGTCCGGGTTATCGGGGTCCAGGTGCTGCTGAGTACACTGTGGGGCGGATCCGGTATAGGCGATCTGCTGGCGCAAGGCGGCGCATTGCTCTCCATCCTCAGCTACACGCGGGATGCCGAGCGGGAAGCGGACGACATTGCTCTGGAGCTGATGAAGGAGGCAAAAGTCGATCCGCGCGGGCTCGCGAGCTTCTTTGAAAGACTGAAACGCGCCGGCGGTAATGAGACCGGGGCAGGGCTTGGCCGGTGGGGAGATATGATCCGCACGCATCCGGGACTGGATGAGCGCATAGACAAGATCCGCGGGCTCGGAGTGGGAGACACAATACCGGTGCTGTCACGCAAGGATTGGCAGCAGCTTCGGGAGATCTGTGACTGATGCCAGCTTAGAAGGATCCGGTCACGCGGATGCCGCCATCCGCCCCACGCTGAAAGACCACTGTTTCGCCGGATCTGGTGCCCTGGCCCGTCAGGGCCGAAATATTGACCTGATGGCTGACAAGCACAACGGGGTAGGGTCCCTTGTAACTTGCAAGCCAGTCTCTCATCGCCTCCGTCTGGTTCTCGCGGCGATGCCATGCCTCGAAGAACGAGTTGAGAGGCGGCAGTATGGTGACTGCGCCCAACCCAAGCAGGCGCGCGGTTTCCCGGCAGCGGCACCAGTTGCTTGAATAGACCGCGGCGCGGCTGACGCCGGCACGGCGGAAGGCGTCACCGATTTCACGGGCTTGGCGACGTCCCTGCTCCGACAGATTGCGCTGGGTCGCGCAGTCATCGGGGTCGAAGCTGTCCGGATCACCGGTTCCTGGCGCCAGCGCGTGCCGCATTATGGCGAAAGCCTCACCCCTTGCCACCGCCCCCAGCAGCGCTTCATCGGCCCTGACCGGTGCAGCCATGAGCACCGGCACAAGAGCCAGGGCAATTGTTCCGCCTATGCGCACCGGATCAAGACCTTTCCCTGACGAGTTCGGCCATCGCGGCCTCCGCCGGCGTTCCCGCATTGAGGCCGCGAACCACGCCGTCGCGATCCGCTTCGGGGCGGTTCTGGCTGGCTTTCCACTTGCCCTCGATCCTGGTGATGGGAATCTCGATCCCGACGATGCCCCGCAGCATCGTCTCAGTGAACCGCTCCGGCGCGTCGCTCACCTGCCAGCGTTCGGGCCGGTCGCGCTCCTGCTGATCGGTCAGTTCGCTGACATTCTGCAGAAGCCAGTCGCGGTCCTGTGTGACAGTGAGCGGGCCGTAGGCATGAACCGTAACGTAATTCCAGGTGGGGACGACCTTTGCAGTCTCCTTCTTGGTCTCGTACCAGGACGGGGAGATGTAGGCGTCGGGGCCGGAGAAGATGCAAAGCGCTTCAAGCTCCGAGGCAGGGGAGCGCCACTGCGGATTGGGCCGGGCAAGATGACCGCGCAGGGTTCCGGCCGGCCCTTCCTCAGCCGCCAGCACCATAGGCACGTGTGATGCCTGCAGACCGCCCTCATTCAATGTGACGAGGGTCGCAAGTGGATGCGCCCGGATCAACCCGTGGAGTTTGCTGAGATCGCTCTCCGCGAATGGTTCTGGCTGATACATCGCCTCAGGCAGCGCCCCGCAGTTTCTCAAGGGCCGCAGAGATCCGGGTTGCTTTGGCTTCCGCCTCCTGTGCCCGGGTCCTCTGCTCTTCGACGACGTGCTCAGGTGCGCGTGATGTGAACTTCTCGTTGGAGAGCTTGGCCTTGATGCCCTTGATCTCGCCTTCGACCTTGCCGAGTTCCTTCTGCAGGCGGGCGCTCTCCGCCGCGACATCGATGACGTCGCCGAGGGGCAGCGCAATCGTGCCCTCGTCCATTACGGCCTGAACCGCGCCGTCTGGCGCCGCCTCGGCGAAAGAGATGGTTTCCAGGCGGGCAAGCCGCTTGATCTCCTCGCTCCAGCGGGACGTCCAGCCTTGCCGTTCCTCTCCGGCGCCGGTCAGGATGCAGGGAATCTTCGCGCCCGCTGGAACGTTCATCTCGGCCCGGACGGAGCGGATTTCCGTCACCAGCCGGATCACCCATTCCATCTCCTCATCCGACTTTGCATCCGCCAGCCCCGAGATCTCCGGCCATTCGGCGAGGATCAGATCGCTCTGACGGGCAGGGCCGGTCTGGCCGGTGACCTGCCAGAGTTCTTCGGTGATGAACGGCATGAAGGGGTGGGTCAGCAGAAGGATCTGATCAAATGCCCAGGCCGCGGTAGCACGGGTCTCGGACTTTTCCGGTCCGTCCTCGCCGCCCAGGACCGGCTTAATCAGCTCCAGATACCAGTCGCAATAGACGTTCCATATGAAGCGATAGAGCGCCCCGGCCGCCTCGTTGTACTTGTGCTCTTCGATGCCTGCCGTGACGGCGCTGGCCGTGCGCTCGGCCTCGCCGGCGATCCAGCGGTT
>JBCCEL010000401.1:0-5009 GCA_039030315.1 Pseudomonadota bacterium | reverse complement strand
GGGATTAAGCCCGGCCGCACGCAGGACCGGCACCGCATAAAGCCTGAGGAGGCCCTCGATTTCGGCATCCCGGATCAGGCCCAGCTGTGCCTTGGCGCTCTGGGGCGCCCCTGCACTCAGGACCAGCACGAGCAGCAGGCCGGCGAGCATGCGCGCCGCGCTTCTGACGAGGAGACCTGGCTGGACTGTCATGGCTCGCACACCTTCAAGAGCATTCTTCCAAATACATATACGCACGAAATGTCGGTTCAGCGCGATAACGCGCCAAATTTGTCGATACTTTGTCCTTGGACAGGATAACCCGACGAAGTATCAAGACCGGGACGAATTGACCAGCCCCGGCCCCGGTCAACGAATAGTGACTGACCCGAGCAGGACCTCATGGATCATCTGACTGCTTCCGTCCGCGCCCAGCGGGTGGCGCCCTTCATTGCGATGGATATGATGCGCGAAGCCAATGTGCTTGAGGCATCCGGCAGCGACATCGTACACATGGAGGTCGGCCAGCCCTCATCGCCGCCGCCCCGCCTTGTTGTGGAGGCTGCCAAGGCGGCGCTCGATACCGACAAGATCGGTTACACCAACGCCACCGGCATCCCGGCGCTGAAGGAGCGGATCGCCGGCCATTACCGCGACACGTACGGTCTCAGCGTCTCGCCGGAGCGCGTGGTGGTCACGACCGGCTCCTCTGCCGGCTTCGTACTGGCGTTTCTTGCGGCGTTTGAGCCGGGCGCGAACCTCGCCCTGCCGATGCCTGGCTACCCGGCCTACAAGAACATCATTTCGGCGCTCGATTTCGGCCTGGTGCCGATCGAGACCGGCCCGAAGACACGCTGGGCTCCCGAGCCTGCCGAGATCGGCAGGCTGGCAGGCGAGGGGACTGTGTCGGGCCTCCTGGTGGCGAGCCCGGCCAACCCCACCGGCACCATGCTGCGGCCGGAAGCGCTGAAGGAAACCGCGGAAATCTGTGAGAAAAGCGGTATCTGGTTCATTTCCGACGAGATCTATCACGGCCTGTGCTTCGGTGTGGAACAGGCCTGTGCTCTGTCCTATTCGGACCAGGCCATCATCATCAATTCCTTCTCAAAGTATTTCTCCATGACCGGCTGGCGCATCGGCTGGATGATCGTGCCGGAGCAGCTGGTGCGTCCCGTCGAGTGCCTGGCCCAGAGCCTCTACATCTCCGCGCCCACGGTCTCGCAGATGGCCGCGGTGGCGGCGTTCGATGCGACGGAGGAACTGGAAGGCCACAAGGCCAAGTACGCGCGCAATCGCGAGATGCTGCTGAATGAACTGCCCGGGATCGGTTTCAGCGAGTTCACGCCTGTGGACGGGGCGTTCTACGTCTATGCGGATGTCTCGCGCTTCACCAATGACAGCTCGGACTTCGCCCTGAAGATGTTGCGCGAGATCGGGGTTGCCACCACGCCAGGTGCCGACTTCGATGCCGCACGCGGCCACCGCTTCATCAGGATGTCCTTTGCCGGCTCGGAAGAGGAAATGCGCGAAGCCGTCACCCGCCTGAGCGGCTGGCTGGGATGAGGTTGAGTAGCGGGGGCCAGGATGCGGGGGTCTCAACACCATCCGATCACGCGTTCCCGAAACCAGTCTGTCAACCCGAAGTTCCGCTCTTCGATCTCCGCGCGCCCGAAGGGCAACGGCTTTGCCACGCCTCTATACCCCGCCGCTTTCGCGATATTTGCACAGACCAGCCCTTCCCTGTCTTCCCAGTAATGGTCGTGTTTGAAGTGCCTGGCCTCGATCGGCGGGGTCGTCCAGACTTCGTTCATCGGCATGCCGTTGAGGCCTGCTGCGGGCTCGACGAACCAAAAATGTCCCGCCTGAAACAGCCGCTTGAGGATGGTGTCGCTGGATGAATAGAACTGCAATCTCGTGTCCGCCTGACTGAGTGCAAAATTGTGTGTCCGGCCGGTTTCAAGCAGGTCTTCCGGAAATGCGGCTGCCATGAAGAACACTTTTATCCGGTGGCAGTGATCAGAATTCCTGTTTACCAGCTGCCGCATCGTCTCAAGCACAAGATAACACCCGAGCGAGTGGGCAATTAGAATAATCTCGTAATTGTTTTTGCGGTAGCTCAGGTTCTGATCCAGGAAACGAGCGAACGGCTCGGCACACTTTTCGGCATTTTTGGTGTTTTTCTTGAAGTACCTGTGCCACCGGATGAAGGGTTTCTCGTCACCGAGCCAGGTGAATCCGAACATGTCCTCTTCAAACTTCTCCTGCACGGTCTGCGCCTGCTCCCGGAACTTTTTGAAGTTCAGAAATGCCGTACCTTCCCCTGTGTTGAAGCCATGGACCAGGATGACGCGGCGGGGGGAGCGCAGGAGATGGAATCTGTTCTCGGCCCTCGCGTTCTTGAGAATACCCGAGGGGTCGATCTCCGATCGGCAGGTAATTTCGACATCCTGTCTCATCTGTTGCCCAGCAGGCGTTCCATCATGCGTATGCCCAGGGGGGCAATCAGGCCGCCAAAAAGTGCGCCAAACACAAGCAAAAACCGCTGCCCAGTTTCGGAGATTTCCAGATTTATCTTTGTATCCATACCGTCTAGCGCTAAGCTGAAGACAAATACTGTTGACGTTGAAACAATAAGCGAAATGTAATAAATGAACCACGTCCACAGAGTGCCCATTCTGGATTGTAAGTCATCTACTATTTTTTCGATTTCTCTGAGCAACTCACGATCTGGATCGTCATCAAATGAATATGGATCCAAATTAATACTATCAGACAACCTGCCGCAAAATTGCCGGTAAGGCAGCATCTTGAACCAAAGATCCAAGTCCCGGGGTTCGGGGAAAACTGAGGGAGGAATTTTTTTCGACGGAAGCTTTTGATAGAAGGAGCGATAGACCAGGCTGTTGAAAAACGCTCTGAGAAACAATTCCGACAAGGCAGAAACAATCAATGCTGTCATGATCGATATAACAACGACTACAATGGAAAATTCCAGTAATCCCTGTGTTGCATTACTTATCATGCGGAGATCTTTCATGTCGGTGATGGGATATATATTGTAACCAAGTTAACCAGAATGTTCAAATGAGAACGGACATCGGCGCACTTCGGACCAGCCGACAGTGAACGTAGAGGACACCATCAAATGGCTCGAAGAACATGTGGACAGGCAAAGACGATGCCCTTGCGGAGTATCGTAATGCGCTGTGAACATGATGACGGATCTGGTCATTGGAGATGGGACGCATGAATGTTGCCTTTGTCGGACTTGGCACCATGGGGGCGCCCATGGCGCGGCGTCTGCAGGAGGCCCGGCACGATGTGTCGGGCTGGGATGTGACGGAAGCAGGCCGGGCGCGGTTTTCAGCGTGCTCGGGTTCCCTGGCCGATGCGCTTGCCGGGGCCGAAGCCATCGTGACGATGCTGCCGGAAGGGCGGCATGTGGCGGAAGTTTACCGGACCGGCGTGTTCGGGCACGCCGCTCCTGGAACCCTGTTGATGGATTGCTCCACAATTGATGTTGAGACCACGCGCGAGCTTGCAGCGCAGGCGGGTGAGCGCGGCTATATGATGTTGGATGCGCCCGTTTCCGGCGGTGCCGAAGGGGCAGGCCAGGGGCAGCTCAGCTTCATGGTGGGCGGATTAGCTGAAGGCCTCGCCAGGGCCACGCCGCTGCTGGAGGCCATGGGCAGCAAGGTCACGCATTTCGGCGATACCGGGACCGGGCAGGCGGCCAAGGCCTGCCACAACATGATCTGCGGGATTACGGCGCTGGGCGTTTGCGAGGCCTTCGCGCTGGCCGATGCGCTCGGGCTGGAGGCGGACAAGTTCTTTTCCCTTTGCAAGGGCGCGGCGGCGCAGAGCTGGATCCTGGAGAACCGGTGCCCGGTGCCGGGTCCGGCGCCCAATGCGCCGAGCTCAAACGAGTATGCGCCAGGGTTCGCCGCCCGGCTGATGGCCAAGGATCTGCGCCTCGCCCAGGCCGCAGCCGGCGCGTCGGGCCAGAGCACGCCGTTCGGCAGCCAGGCGGCCGAGCGCTTTACCGAATTTGCCGAAACGGGCGGCGGCGATTTTGATTTTTCGGCGATCTACGACACGATCAGGACGAAGTAGCGCTCGCGAGATGGCTCAGGATGGCAGGCTCGCCATCGCCTGTCCTGTTCATCTCACTCAGGAGATCACGGCGCATCTGCTGAAGCAGCTGCCTGGATGAGCTGGCATGGCTCAGATTATCGAGTTCAAATGGGTCGGTCTCAAGATCGTAGAGTTCCTCAAAGCCGCTCTCCTGGATGACGTACTTCCAGTTTTGCTGATAGAGGGCGCGCTGGATGAGGCGCTCATGCAGGCCGTAGTGCTGTGTCATCAGGGCACCGCGGCCGTCCGCGCGGGATCCGAGAAGAGACCGGCCGTGCAGGTTCTGGTCAGATGAAACTCCGCAATAGTCCAGAATGGTCGCGGGCAAGTCCATGTTAGTGGCAAGGCGCTCGTCCACGGAGGCAGTGCCAAGGCCGGGACCGGCTACGAGGAGCGGAACTCGCATGGTCTCCTCGACCATCAGCCCGCCCTTGTTGCTGACGCGCCCGTTGGAGGCCACCGCATCTCCGTGATCTGCGCAGAAGATAACGAGCGTCCGGTCGGTCAGATCCAGCACATCCAGCGTCTCCAGGATCTGCACCATGGCCGCCTCGACCAGCATGGTATGCTCTTGTGCGCGGGCGGCCATCAGACGCCATTCCCGGTCCGTGAGGCTGAGGGTGTTCGCCCAGTACGCCGAATAGTCCGCGTGATGCTGCGGGCGGTTGCTCAGCTTCGTGTCGAAGTTCTCTGGAAGCGCCACACTGTCCGGATCAACTGAACCCTCATACGGGCCGCCGACAATGTAGGGCGGATGCGGACCCCAGGGGTCGACGCGAAGGAAGAACGGATCCTCACCCACGTCCTCAAGACAGGCGCCCGCCGCGCTTGTCAGGAAGAAGGCTACGTGTGTCTCCACCGGTCCTTCAAGCCGCGCGCAACCGCCAACGGAGTCG
>JBCCEL010000400.1:0-5027 GCA_039030315.1 Pseudomonadota bacterium | reverse complement strand
ATCGCCGTTCTGTTCGCGCCCCGTCAGCGCTCCGGCCCTTCGGGATGGCGCGGGGTGTCGTCGGTGATCTCGTGCCAGCCGGCCATGTCGTCCGTGTAGATATGCGCCATCGGCCGGATCCCCGGATCATCGTCAAGAACGCCAAGGGGGATGTTGGCATTGCCCACCTGGTGATTGATGCGGGGCATGGGTGAACTGCAGGTCCGGCAGAAGACCTGTTCGAACACCTTTGCACCCGGCAGCTTATAGCGCTTCAGATTGTCTTCGCCCTTCAGGAAAGTGACGCCTGCCGCCGAAGTGAAGCCGTTGCTCGCATGGGCCGCGGCGCGGGCCCGGCGGCAACGGGAACAGTGACAGTTGAATGCCGCCTTCATCGGCTCGGTCACGTGGAACGCGACCGCCCCGCACAGGCAGCTGCCGCGGACCACGCCATCCGGTTTCGGCGGCAGGGGCGTGTCCGGCACATCCGGGATACCGGTGCCCTCGGGATAGGCGTCATGGCGCGGCAGGGGCCCGGTGACCTCAAACCAGGGCGGGGCGTCGGGCACGAAAATGTTGCAGTCCGCCTGGCGGCCATGGTCATGGCATCCGCCGGGCACTACGGCGAGCTCCTCGACCCCGGTGCCGCCGGGATAGGGCACGACCGAACCGCAGGTGTCGCAGGAGTGGCGGGTCAGGAACTCCGACGAGCGGTAGGTGACGATTGTCTCCTGGCCCTCGGTAATCTTCAGGGTGCCGGGTGTCATGAAGAAGTATGTGCCGAATGCCGTGCCATGGGCCTTCTGGCACATCCTGCAATGACAGTTGTAAATTCGTTCCGGCTCGGCGCTCAGCTCCCACTTCACCGTGCCGCACAGGCACTGTCCCTTGTTCATGCGCTATCTCCATTGGTTCGCAGCGGCGTCTGATTGTAAGAGTTTAGAGCGAAGCGCTGTAGTGGTGAAACGAGGATACCTGGAATGAAAAAAGTTGCGGTTGTGGGAAGTGGATTCATCGGCCGGGCCTGGGCCATCGTGTTTGCGCGGGGCGGGCAGGAGGTGCATCTGTGGGACCGCGAAGAGGGCGCCGGCGGGGCCGCCGTCGGATTCATTCAGGATGTTTTGGGCGATCTTGAGCGCAACGATCTTCTGAACGGCAATGCACCGGACGATATTCTTGCGCGGCTGCATGTGCAGGATGATCTTGCAGCTGCATTGTCTGGCGCCGTCCACATTCAGGAGAACACGCCGGAGGTGCTGGACATCAAGCGTACCGTCCTGGCCGAACTTGACCGTATGGCCGATGGGCAAGCGGTGATCGCCAGCTCAACTTCCGCCCTGCTGCCGAGTGCGCTCGCGGAGGGGATGAAGGGCAGGCACCGGATCGTCGTCGCCCATCCCATCAATCCGCCTTACCTGGTTCCTGCCGTGGAGGTTGTTCCTTCTCCCTGGACCAGCGAAGACGTGCTGGAGCGCACCCGCGCGTTCCTGGCCGAGTGTGGCCAGTCGCCAATCGTCATGCGCAAGGAACATGACGGCTTCATCATGAACCGCATGCAAGGCGCACTGCTGGAGGAAGCGTTCCGGCTGGTGGCGGAAGGCTATGCCTCCATTGAGGATGTGGATATCGGCATCCGCGAGGGCCTGGCGCTGCGCTGGTCTTTCATGGGACCGTTCGAGACGATCGACCTCAATGCGCCGGGCGGCGTTGCCGACTATGCCGCACGGTACCAGGGGATCTACGAACGCATTCATCCGCAGATGCATCACAGGGTGGACTGGACCGGAGAGGTCATGCAGACGGTGGAAGCCGATCGTCGAAAGGCGCTGCCGGAAGGGGAACTGGAAGAGCGGCAGAAGTGGCGCGACCGCCGGCTGATGGCTCTGGCCGCGCACAAGCGGCAGGCCGACGAGGCGCTGGGAAAGTAGAACCCGGACCAGGCAACGACGCGCACGGGGAACCGGCTGTATAGGCGATGTGCGGGGTGCGACTTTCCTGCGTCCGGGGGAAGTTGAGTAAACCGGCACCTTGCCGCATGGAACGGGCTCGCCATGGAGGTGTGAATCGCGTAGTTGATTCCAGGTATGCTTCGTCCGGGATGAGATCTCCGGGGTTTTCACAGGTCGAGGCGGATTTTCATCACGGGAGATGTTGACATGCAAAGATTGAGCATTGGGTCCGTTCTGGGTTCTACTTTTTCGATTTATTTCAGCAACTTTGTGTTCTTTACGGTCATTGCGGCGATCATTTCTCTGCCGACCTTTTTCATGTCGATCGCGTTCCCTTACATGGAACCGGGTGTCGGGGTGCCGCAGTTTGACTGGACGGCCATGGCGTTGAACACCGGGGTATCCATTCTGTTGAATGCCCTGATCACGGCGGTGTTCATGTATGCCGTGGTCATGAATCTGCGGGGACTTTCGATTTCGTACGGGCCGGCTATCTCCAACGGTATCAGCAGGGCCGGTTTCGCCTTGCTCGCAACAATCGTCTCAGGCATCGGGATCGGTCTTGGCCTGGTGCTGCTGGTGATCCCCGGCCTGATGCTGATCTGCTACTGGTATGTGGTGGTGCCTGCAGCAACCATCGAGAAGTCCGGGCCCATCGATGCTATCTCGCGCAGCAACTATCTCACCAAGGGGTACAGGTGGCAGTTGTTCGGCATTGTCCTCATTTTTGTGGTGATCAACTGGGGCATCCAGTTTGTGACGGAAGGCATCGTCGGGTTCACGGCAGACAATCCCGGCGACATTTACCGCACGACCATGCTCATGGTTTACCTGACGGCCCTGCCGATCGTTGCTTTGCAGTCGATTGCCACTGCCTACAGCTATGCTGCGCTGACGGCGGAAAAGGACGGCACCGGCCTGGACGAACTCGCCAACGTGTTCGACTGATTACGGTGTTCAGCCGGATACATTTCAGAGTGTTGGCTGATTGAACGATGCCTTCGGATTGACCGGTCAGGCCAATCCGGAGTGTAGCCCTCGCGCTTGACCGGGGGCCCGGGGCCGCTGGGCTCGGAGGCCGAGGACGGCAAAGAGATCAGTATTGAGTCGATTCCGAAGGCCGCCGCCGTCAGAACAAGTCTTATCTGCGCGGCCGCCGGCCGTTGCCGCGGGCATCGTCCTTCGTCTCCGGGGCCTCGCCGGTGGTGACCTTCTGGCGTTCCAGGTGGTCGCGCAGGGCGGAGTAGAAATCCTCCAGGAAGGTCCGGTCCCGCTCGCCGGGGGCCGGCGCCCGGCCGATGCGGCGGCGAATGCGCTCGGCGACCTTTCTGTGCAGGCTGATGGCGTTCGGGCCCTGTTCGCGCAGCACAGTCGCCAGGGTCTCCAGCTCGAAGACACCGTACTGGGTCAGTTCTTCGCGTGTGAACGTGCGGACGGTCTTCGCGAGATCCGGCAGCAGGGTCGCGTTTGGTTCGGCGACCACCCAGGTCCCGGCTAGCATGTCCCCGCCGCGCATGCGCTCCGAATTGGTGAGCGGCAGCACTGCCAACGCCAGCAGGGACACGGCCCCCCAGACGTTTGCACCCAGGCTCTGGCCCAGCTGCAGCGGCACCACAAGCAGGGTTATGGGCATCCAGAACTCGATCTCCCGGACGAAGTTGCGCACCAGGATCGATTCCAGTGAAAGGGTCGCGCCGGTCTTGCTGATCACCCGCAGTCCCAGGACCCGCTTGCCGAATGTCTGGCCCCGTGAGGCGTATTCCATGGCCGGGAAGTAGATCATCCGGACCAGGAAGCCGATGAAGATTCCGGCCACGACGATCAGGTCGCCGCTCCGGTAGCTCACGTAGCCAGGCCAGCTGATGAGGGCCCCGCTGAGCACTGCGAAAAGAATGAGGAGCAGGTCAGAGACTACCGCAACGATGATCAGGTCGATGACCGCGGCCGCGACGCGCGATCCGATGTCCCCGATCGCCACCGTGACCGCGACACCGTCAGGGGTGGCGATCGATCGCAGAGTCCGGCGTTCGACCTCCTGGCCCAGTTTCTCGGCAACGGTTGCGGGTTTCACCGGGCACGCTCCCCGCCGGCGCCGGAGGGCTGCGTCCGGCCGACACGGACGAAATAGACGAACCAGATCGCGGCCATGACCGCTCCGAAGGCAAAGCGGCTGGCGCTGCCCACGATGAGCGTTCTGGCAAATGCTTCCAGGAAGCCTGCGATCAGCAGCATGAGCATGACGGCAAGGCAGACCCTGGCCACGTGGGGGCCCATCTCCGCCGCGGACGACAGCCGGCTCTGGCGCGGTTTGGGAAACAGCATGGAGCGCGCGATCGCAAATCCGGCGCCCCCGGCAAGGCATATCGCCAAGAGTTCGGTCGTGCCGTGAATGGACAGCCACGCGACCATCCCCACTTCCAGATCGCGCAAGGCGAAAACCCCGACAAGGGCCCCGATGATGACCCCGTTGTAGAACAGCAGAATGGCCGTCGGGATGCCGAAGGCGAGGCCGAACCCGATGACCAGCAGCGACACCGTCACATTGTTCTTGATCAGGCGCAGGGCCATGGCCTGGAGTTCGGTCGCAGTGGAGGGATGGGCGGAGATTGTCCTTTCAAGCGCGGAGGTGGGCGCAAACGGGGTTCTGCCCTGGGCCATGTCCGCGGAAACCAGGCTGCTGAAAAGATCGGGCCGCTCGATGACCAGGGCGCGGCCGGTAAAGATGCCGAGGGCAAGCACCGCCGTTGCCAGCAGGATCGGGAGGCTCAGGAAACGAACACTGCGCGGCAGGTCCCGCGCGAGGATCCGCCACAGGGCTCCCAGAATGGTCTCGCGGGAGGAAAACATGGCGAGATGCGCGCGCAAAGCAAGGGAATCCAGATACTGCACGAGGTTGCTGTCCAGAACATAGCTGCGGGCAACGCTCAGTGAGGCCAGGGTCGTGCGATAGAGATGCGGCAGCGCCAGCAGATCGCGCGATGAAAGCTCTCCACGCCCGTGCGGCCCGAGCTTGGCGAGCAGCTCTTCCAGCCGCTGCCAGTCGCCTTCCCGCTCGCGCCGGAAGCGGGCGCTGCGCACCGACGCATCGCTGCCGTCCCT
>JBCCEL010000399.1:0-5053 GCA_039030315.1 Pseudomonadota bacterium | reverse complement strand
GTACATTTTTTATAAATCAATAGAGCCTGAGAGAGCACAAAAAGCCGACAGGGTATACTGTTCTCAAACCGTGTTATTTTTGCATAGTAAGTATAGCAAAAAAGTCACTAACACGATTCATCGGAAACCGGCGGACCCGGATCGTCCGGCCGCGGCATGGACGCCGGTTCGGCAGGGACTTCTTCCCCGATATCCTCAGAAACCACCGGCGCCGCGCCGTTCGAGGCAGGATCGGTTAGGTTGCTGTCTTCAGCTGACCCGGAGTTGCCTGACTCGGACGAAACCGCATCCTGCGAATTGTCCGGGCCCTCTTCAGAAGGTTCGCCGGGGCCTTCTTCATGCTCGGCTTCAACTGCGATCTGAACGTCTTCCACATTCTCCGGTTCCGGCGGTTCCGGCGGTTCGGGCGTCGGCGGCGGGGGTGGTGTGCGCGGTGCATACATCAGGCCTGACGGTGGTACTTGCCACGCGAAGGCGTCGAGTTCTCCTGTCGTGGGCGAGACAGGCAGCCATATGGATGAAACATGACTGCCGGCCACCCAAGCCGGATCACGAGGAGCCCGTACCGCGCGTGACAGCCACTCCCTCGCACGGCCCTTGTCGCCAAATTCACCCTGCTCTATCTCCGCCATCAGTTCGCAGACGCGGACTGACGGGGACTGCTCTGCGTATGGCTCCAGAGCTTTGCGGGCATCTTTCCAGTCCTGGGCATCGATACAGGCAATGGCCAAGCCGACGGCGCCCTCCAGGCCCCCGGTGTGCTTGCCGGTCAGAGACTTTACCCGCTTCTGACGGTCCTGAGGGGAGTCCCCGGATCGCAGATAGGCATAGGTTTCCACGATCTCAGGATGAGGCGCAAGCTCCCAGGCCTTTTCAAGAAGCCGTGTGGCTTTCCTGATATTTTGTTCGGCGGACAACAGGCGACCGGCTAAGACGGCGGCCGGAACCAATCCCGGTGCAACTTTGAGTGCCCGTTCTGCCAGGGCCAGGGCTTCAGCGGGTTCACGCTCTTCCATCTCAATCGCCTGCGCGGTCTGCGCGACGGCCTGGAGGCGGCCTTCCTTGTCCCTGGACATGATGCCATGGGCCCGGAGCTGATCGAGCGTGCGGCCGACCTGCTGCCAGTCGGAGCCGGCCGAATGGAAGGCCAGCATGGCATTCAATGCCCAGCTTAGCCCCGGGTTGAGTTCGAGTGCCCTTTCCGCCAACAGTCGGGCCTTGTCCATGTCGCCGTTCTGGCGGGCCTGAGTGAACAGGCCGCGAAGCCCCAAGACCTCCGTATCGGAGGACTGGATCATAGCTTCAAATACCCGCGTTACAGTGGACTGGTCGCCCTTGAGCTGGGCCGCCTGGGCTCGCAGCAGCTGTGTCAGCGGGTCTCCAGCTGCGAGACTGCCGGCCTTGCGGGCGTATTTCGCCGCTTCGGCGGCATCGCCCGCACCCACCGCAATGATGCCCTTGGTGAGGGCATCCTGCACATTCTCGCGATTGCGCCGACGCAGAAAGCCTGCCAGCGCGTCAGGGATGTGAAACATCCGCCGTGCCAGTCCCCAGAGCAGCGTAACGAGCAGGAGACCTGCAAGGAGAGTGATTAGTGCTGCCATGATCGGAATCTGGACACTGTATCCGAGCCAGTCGAGAGTTAGGGTGCCTGGACGCTCGGCGAGCCAGACGGCGCCGGCCGCCAGTGCAGCAATCACCAGGAAGCGGAAAAGCATGTTCCACATGAGTCCTGCTAGCCCCCCGTTCCGCGCGTACCTGCGAGATCCGCCATGGCCGTTGCCGACACGGCGGCGAGGGCCTTGTCTACGGCGACACGAACCCGTGCGGGTTTGAGCCAGGCTGCCAGCGCATCTGGCGGTGCCTCGCCGGCGCTGTCGGCGAGATTGACAGCCTCAGCCAAGTTGCCCTTCTTCGCCTGTGCTTCCATCTGTGCCACCAGGGCCGACCAGTCTCGGGTGCCAGCAGGGCGGACCTTGACGATGGCCGACAGGCGGTCCTGCAGGGTCGTCAGGATCGACGATGAAGGTTGCCTCTCATCTGCAGCGGCTTCAGGCGGGGCAATCAGGTTTGCGCTCAGCTTCTTCCGCACCTCGCTTAGCTCTGAAGTCAGCGCCGTTTTTGTTGCAACGCCTGAGGTTGCATGGGAGGTCAGGACCTGAAGCGCTCCGCTGTCGGGATACCGCGTCCGGATGGCTTCCACGGGACCGACAAACTGCCTGCCATTGGCCACAGCCGTGCGCAGATCTGCGAGAGCCTTGGCAAGTTCGGATTGAGCCTCCGTCAACCTTGCCGCATCCTGAGCGGCCGAGAACTGACTCTGTAGCTCAGCCAGACTAGACTGGAGCGAGCCGCCCAACTCGTGGGCAGCCTTAACATCGGACCGGAGGGTTTCAACGCGTTTGGTCAATTCCGCGACGCGCGCCGCGGTCTTCTCATCCGTCCTCGGCGCCGTCTGCTGCTCAGCCGCCTTTCGCTGCAGCTCCGCGACGTTCAAGGCGAGGGCTGACAGCTTGGCCTGAACGGCCTGCATGGCTTCTCCAACAGCTTCGTCACCCGCCGGAACGGCTGCCGCCGCCGCTTCCAGTGCGGATTTCAACTCGGAGATGCTGCTTTTCGCCTGCTCGACCTCAGATTTGACGGTATTCGCCGCGTCCAGTGCGGCTTCGGCCTGTTCGAGGGCTGCCTTCACTTGCCCGCTGGCCTCCGACGCGTCTGCCTCGGCCTTCTCGGCTGACTTCCGGGCTGCCTCGGCGGTATCGAGAGCCTTCCCAAGATCCGGCGATTGGGTGGCGGTGGCGAACTCCTTTCTCAACACGTCATTTTCACTGTTGAGCCGGTCCAAAGCACTAGATGCCGTTGCGCTCTTTGCCTCCATAGCAGTGACCCGGTCGGCGAGAGTCTTGAGCTGGTCCGTTTGCCGGGTGATATCGGCCGCAGGCGCATAATTCGCTGCCAAATCCCGGTAAAGCCAAGCACCCGCAGCGGTGCCGGCCACGAACACAGCCGCAATTGCAGCAGCCTTGAGAATCCAGCCGCCCGGCTGCCTGGCAGGAGTTTCCGTCCCATTCGTTGACTGGGGAGAGGTGGTGAATTCGCTTCCACCAGGTTCAACAGCTTCGGACTCGAGTTCCGCGTCGGTTTCCTCTGTCACCTCGCTTGCATCAAGTTCGAGGACAGGCGCTTTGGTTGTGCGCCTGCGTCTGCCGCTGCCCCTGCCTTTTTGTTCTGCCATGCCCGCTGGTTTCCTAAGCCGATGCAACTCTCGCGGGGGCCAGCCCTGTCCAGAGCGCGAAACATCCAGTGTTTGGAACACTATATAGTCGCAAAAGTGGAATTCAAAAGGATGCTAGGCGTCTGATGCCGCGCATATTGCCTCAATCATACTAGTTTCATTGGGCTCCGGCGGTATCGCCAGTGGCGGGACAGCGCGACCGGGCCAGGCGTTGGACAAGGCGGCGCCCACGGCCGCCGACAGGCACCAGTGCACCGTATCCTGAAGGCCCGGTGACAGTTTCCCGGCCTCAACGCAGTTGGCCCAGGTCTTTGCCGTTCGCGGTGAATAGAGCAGCACACCGCTGGCGGCGCCTGACCGGATGAGGTTGGCCGCCGCCATTGGCAGGGTTTGGGCAGCAATGGCAGCATACAGTGGCACTCGCGTGCATGCGAAGCCGGACTGCTCCATTTGGCACTGCAGATCGCCGGATATGCGGATTCCCGATGGGTACAGAAGCGGGCCGTTGGCAGGTGAGAGCGTTTCCCGTGCCAGCGCTGTCAGGGCGGATAGGTCCCCATTGGCGCTCTCAACCCGCCGAAATCCTGCGTTCTGTGCCGCCGCGCTGGATGCCGGGCCTACGGTAAGGACTGGCACGTCAAGCAGATTCTGAAACCCATCATTTTTCTGCAGAGCCCTGATGCCGTTGGCACTTGTTACCAGCACCGCCTGCCAGTCCCCGCGCGGAATGGAGACGTTTTCTAAGAATGCGATGGACACCATCGGGGCGCCCAGGGCGTTGTGTCCCCTGGCTGCCAGCCTGGTGATCAGGCATTCTGCATCTTCTGCAGGCCGTGTTACGATCAGATGCATGGGCTCAGGGTTCAAAGATGTCCGGTCCCGCTGCGGCCTTTAGCTCTTTGCCTGCGTCGGAGCCCAACGCTGCGGCATCGCGGGCCGGGCCCCGCCGCTCGGTGGCGTAGGCTCTTGCCCCGTCGAGCGACAAGACCTCTGCCCGAAGGTGAATATCGCCTCTCTCCAAGATAGCTAGCCCTGCCATGGGCGTGCGGCAGGACCCATCGAGAACGCCGAGAAACGCACGCTCGGCAGCGATCACGGTCTGGGTGCGAGTATCATTCAGGGCCTCAAGCAACACCCGGGTGCGCTCGTCATTTTCGCGGACTTCGACACCGATGGCTCCCTGGGCCACGGCCGGGAGCATCTCGTCCGGTTCGATGGGTGCCGTGATCAGATCCGATTGGCCCAGCCTATTGAGCCCGGCGCAAGCGAGAAAGGTTGCAGCGGCGATGCCCTCTTCCAGTTTTCTGAGGCGGGTCTGAACATTACCGCGGAACTGAACGACGGAGACATCCGGCCGCAGCTTGCGCAGCTGTGCCTGGCGGCGGACCGAAGAGGTGCCCACGACCGTCCCTGCAGGCATTTTCGAGATGGCGCTGAAATGTGGGCTGATGAAGCCGTCCCGGGGATCTTCCCGAGGGAGCAGGCAGTCGATGATCAGGCCATCCGGCAGTTCCGCCGGCATGTCCTTCATGGAATGCACGGCCATCTGGAGGGAGCCCTCGTAGAGGCCGTCCTCAATCTCCTTGGTGAAGAGGCCTTTTCCGCCGATCTCCGCCAGCGGGCGGTCCTGAACCTTGTCGCCGGTCGTGGTGACGACCACTATCTCGACGGCCTCAGGATCAAGGTCGTGCGCGCGGATCAATCCGGCTCGCACCTCTTCCGCCTGTGCCAGCGCCAGAGGTGAGCCGCGGGTTCCAATCCTGAGCGGGGCTGATTGCACCGCAACGTCCTTTCTGTTTTAAGGCCCGTTTATCACAT
>JBCCEL010000398.1:0-5058 GCA_039030315.1 Pseudomonadota bacterium | reverse complement strand
CGTTAGGCCATTTCTTGAACACTCAACGAGATGCTTATCGGAGAATCATATGTCTACCGAACCCTTCGACGTGGAACCAAAGCCTGTTCCGCGCTACGTCGTGACATCCCTGGAATCCCGTCCGGACCTTTCTGAGCGCCATCAGAATTTTGGCGGCGGGGCCTGGCCTGAATTCATGCTGCATGATCCGGTCGCCATTGCTCACTGGGACAGCCTGATGGCCTGGTTCCCCGACTGTCAGCTCACTCTCCTTTGTGGAGATGAAATCCTTGCAGTGATCAACTCCATTCCCCTGCAGTTCGAGGCACCTCTGGAGGAGCTGCCTGACCGTGGCGTGGACTGGGGCGTGGAGAAGTCTGTATCGGATTACGAAGCGGGCCGTGAACCGAACGCGCTCCTGGGTTTACAGGTTGTTGTCGGCCAGAAGTTCCGCAGCCGCGGCGTCAGCAGCTCCGCCGTGCAGGATATGATCTCGCTGGCGGCAGAAAAACGACTGGCCAGGGTGCTCCTGCCGGTGCGGCCATCGGGCAAGCACCGGTACCCTCTCATACCGATGGAGCAGTATGCCGGCTGGTCGGATACTTCGGGACTGCCCCATGACGGCTGGCTGCGCGTGCATGCGCGCCTCGGTGGACAAACTGTGCGCGTATGTCCGCGGTCGATGACCATTCGCGGTTCGGTTGAGGATTGGTCACGCTGGACCGGTCAGGCCTTCCCGGGCTCCGGAGAATACCTGATTCCCGGCGCGCTCAATCCCATCGATGTTGATGTGGATGAAGATCTCGGCGTCTATTTAGAGCCCAACGTCTGGGTCGTTCACCAGGTCAGCTGAGCTTCCCCGGCTATTCGCTCAGCCCGTCCCAGAAGGCTTTGGCCTTGGAGAAGAAGCCTTCCGATTGCGGGGAGTTGTTCCGGGCTTCTGACTCGAACTCCTGCAGCAGCTCTTTCTGCCGCTTGCTGAGGTTGACCGGAGTCTCCACGGAGACCTGGATGTGCAGGTCGCCCGTCTGCTTGGAGCGCAGGACCGGCATGCCCTTGGTCTTGAGCCGGAACTGCTTTCCGGACTGGGCGCCGTCGGGGATAGTGACCCGAACCTTCTTGCCGTCAATCGTCGGGACCTCGATTTCGCCGCCGAGCGCCGCAGTGGTCATGGCGATGGGCACGCGGCAGTAGAGGTCGGCACCGTCCCGCTGGAAGAAGTCGTGCGGACGGATCGAGACGAAGATGTAGAGATCGCCAGCCGGACCGCCGCGTACGCCGGCTTCGCCTTCGCCGGAGAGGCGGATGCGCGTGCCGTCTTCCACGCCAGCGGGGATGTTGACCGAGAGTGTCCGGTCCTTGGTCACGCGGCCCTGGCCTGAACAGTCGGCGCAAGGATCGGTGATCACCTGGCCCCGGCCATGACAGGTCGGGCAGGTGCGCTGGATGGTGAAGAAGCCCTGCTGGGCGCGGACCTGACCCTGACCGCCGCACATGGAACAGGTGGACGGGCTGCTGCCCGGCTTGGCCCCGGAGCCATCGCACTCGCCGCACTTGACGCTGGTGGGGACACGGATCTGCGCGGTCTTGCCCTCGTAGGCTTCCGTAAGCTCGATCTCCATGTTGTAGCGCAGGTCGGATCCGCGCTGGGCGCTGGAACCGCCCCGTCCACGCCCCCGTCCCTGGCCGCCACCGCCCATGAACTCGCCGAACAGATCTTCGAAGATATCGGACATGGAGGACGAGAAGTCCGGCCCGAAGCCTCCGGGCCCGCCCGGTCCGCCGCCTTCGAAGGCCTGGTGGCCGAACTGGTCATAGGCGGCCCGCTTCTGCGGGTCCTTCAGGATGTCATAGGCTTCGCTGACTTCCTTGAACTTCTGTTCGGCAGAAGAGTCGCCCTGATTGGTATCGGGATGGTACTGCTTGGCAAGCTTGCGGTACGCGCTCTTCAGTTCTTTCTCGTCCGCGCCGCGGCTGACGCCCAGCACATCATAGAAATCACGCTTGCTCATGATGGTTCACCCGGCCCCCGAGTGTTGCCCCGCCCCCGGAAGCGCTTACGCGTCGCGAGGAGCGGGGTCAATGTCATGGGGCCTTTTCCGGCTTTACGCGGACTTTTTCTGATCGTCGTCGTCGGAGACTTCCTCGAAGTCCGCGTCGACCACATCCTCAGGACCACCCGGATTGTCGGCGGCATCCGCGGCCGCATCAGCCGCTGCGGCAGCTTCGGCGTCGGACTGCTGGGCCTGATACATGGCTTCGCCAAGCTTCATGGCAGCTTCGGTCAGGGCCTGGGTCTTGGCGGTCACCTCTTCGGCGTCGTCGCCTTCCAGCGCGGTCTTCAGATCCTCGACCGCCGCCTCGATTGTCGACTTGTCGCTCTCGGAAATCTTGTCGCCATGTTCGGACAGCGTCTGCTCGGTGGAATGGATGAGCGCTTCTGCATGGTTGCGCGCTTCCACCATTTCCTTGCGCTTCTTGTCTTCCTCGGCATGCGCCTCGGCGTCCTTGACCATGCTGTCAACTTCGTCGTCGGACAGACCGCCAGAGGCCTGGATGCGGATCTGCTGTTCCTTCTCCGTCGCCTTGTCCTTGGCGGTCACATTGACGATGCCGTTGGCGTCGATGTCGAAGGTCACCTCGATCTGCGGGATACCGCGCGGTGCCGGCGGGATGCCGACGAGATCGAACTGTCCCAGCAGCTTGTTGTCGGCCGCCATCTCGCGCTCGCCCTGCGATACCCGGATCGTCACCGCGGACTGGTTGTCGTCGGCGGTCGAGAAAGTCTGGGACTTCTTGGTCGGGATCGTGGTGTTGCGGTCGATCAGGCGGGTGAAGACACCGCCAAGCGTCTCGATGCCGAGCGACAGCGGAGTCACGTCGAGCAGCAGAACGTCTTTGACGTCGCCCTGCAGAACGCCGCCCTGGATGGCCGCGCCGATGGCAACAACTTCGTCCGGATTGACCCCCTTGTGGGGTTCCTTGCCGAAGAAGTTCTTCACCGTCTCGATGACCTTGGGCATGCGGGTCATGCCGCCGACCAGGATCACTTCGTCGATTTCGCCTGCGCTCAGGCCGGCATCCTTCAGAGCTGCCTTGCACGGATCAACGGTGCGCTTGACCAGATCCTCCACCAGGCTTTCAAGCTTGGCGCGGGTCAGCTTCATGGTCAGGTGCTTGGGACCGGACTGATCCGCGGTGATGAACGGCAGGTTGATTTCGGTCTGGGTGGCGGAGGACAGCTCGATCTTGGCCTTTTCGGCAGCTTCCTTCAGACGCTGCAGGGCCATCTTGTCCTTGCGCAGATCGACGCCCTGTTCCTTCTTGAACTCATCGGCGAGGTAATCGACGATGCGGATGTCAAAGTCTTCACCGCCGAGGAACGTGTCCCCGTTGGTCGACTTCACCTCGAAGACGCCGTCGCCGATTTCCAGGATGGAAACATCGAACGTGCCGCCGCCGAGGTCGTAGACCGCGATGGTGCCGGCTTCCTTCTTGTCGAGGCCGTAGGCAAGGGCAGCTGCCGTCGGCTCGTTAATGATGCGCTCGACTTCAAGGCCTGCGATCTTGCCGGCGTCTTTCGTTGCCTGGCGCTGGCTGTCGTTGAAGTAGGCGGGAACCGTGATGACGGCCTTGGTGACCGTGTCGCCCAGGAATCGCTCGGCTGTTTCCTTCATTTTCTGCAGGATGTAGGCGGAGACCTGCGCAGGCGCATATTTCTCGCCGCGGCTTGCCACCCAGGCATCGCCATTGTCGGCCTTGACGATCTCGTACGGCACGAGATCCTTGTCCTTCTTTACGACCTTGTCGTCAAAGCGGCGGCCAATCAGGCGCTTGATCGCGAAGAGCGTGTTCTCGGGGTTGGTGACCGCCTGGCGCTTGGCCGGCTGGCCGGTGAGGACTTCCTTGTCCTCGGTGAACGCGACCATGGACGGGGTGGTCCGGGCGCCTTCGGAGTTTTCGATAACCTTCGGGTCCCCACCGTCCATGACGGCAACGCAGGAGTTGGTGGTCCCCAGATCAATACCGATGATCTTACTCATATTCTCTTGTCCTCTCTCATGGCGGGTCGGCAGGCCGGCCTATTGAAAGCGCCAACACACTGTCCTGTTCATGTTTATTTGAACCGGAGCGCACCAACCCCCTTAGGGGTGCCTCAAACGATTTCGATGCGTATATAGGGACGGGTTTTTGCCGCTGCAAGCGGTTGCATGACAGAAAAGTGAAGCTTTAAACCGCCAATTTGGCGAGGTTTTTGGCGAAATGGCGATTCAACTCCCGGACGGACTTCGTCTTGCTGCCGGATATCTTGGACCGGAAGAGCAGAAGCGCATCTTGTCGGACGTGCGGAAGGTCGTCGCGGCCGCCCCGCTCTACACGCCTGTGATGCCGAGATGGGGCCGCCCGTTCAGCGTCCGGATGAGCGCCGCCGGGCCGCTGGGCTGGGTGTCCGACAAGTCGGGCTACCGCTACCAGCCGGTGCATCCGGTGACCGGAGAGCCATGGCCGGAAATTCCTGCGTCGATCCGGGCAATCTGGGACGATTTGAGCGGCTACGGAGAGGCGCCGGAGTGCTGTCTCATAAATTTCTACGGGCCCGATGCGAAAATGGGTCTCCACCGCGACGAGGACGAGAAGGAATTCGCTGCGCCGGTAGTCTCGGTATCGCTCGGTGACAGTTGCCTCTTCCGGATCGGAGGTGCTGAGCGCAAGGACAGGACGCAATCCTTCAAGCTCCACTCCGGCGATGTCGTCATCATGGGCGGTAAAGCGCGCCTCAACTATCACGGCGTGGACCGCATCTATCCCGGAACCTCGACTCTCCTGAAGGCGGAGGGGAGGATCAACCTGACCTTGCGGCGCGTGACGGTGCCGGACTGAGCCTAGGGCCCTGCCTTACTGCGCCGAAGCCTCTGCCGTGCTCTACCAAATCCTCTGCCAGACTCGGCCAGCAATTCGGCCGGACTCACCCAACACTTCGGCCTCACTCAACCAACTCCCCTATATTCAATCGCGCGATCCCCTTCCGTCACTCCCGCCTTCGCGCACTGGTGTCCGGGATTTTGGGGGTGAGTCATT
>JBCCEL010000397.1:0-5120 GCA_039030315.1 Pseudomonadota bacterium | reverse complement strand
CTCAGATCCGATGTCTACCGGATGCGCGACTACAAACGTCTTGAAATGCAGATGCAGGGCAAAGCCACGGCGCCGGCAGGCAGCCGGACGGGCGAAGCCGACAACAGGGTTGAGCAGTTCGCATGAACCGCGAACGCGGCGGGGGCAGGAAAAGAAGAACATGAAGCAGGTGTTGCAATCGCTCTCCAACGGCCGGACCTCCGTTCAGGAGGTTCCTGCTCCGGCCGTGCGTGCCGGTCATTTGCAGATCGTCACGTCTACCAGCCTGGTGTCGCCGGGAACGGAACGCATGCTGGTCGATTTTGGGCGCGGCTCGCTTGTCTCCAAAGCGCGCCAGCAGCCCGAAAAGGTCAACCAGGCCCTGGAAAAGATGAAGACGGACGGCATCGCGGCAACGCTCGACGCCATCCGCTCCAAACTCGATCAGCCTCTGGCGCTGGGCTACTGCAATGTCGGTCGAGTCGCCACGGTGGGCGATGGCTGCGACCAGTTCGAGACCGGCGACCGGGTTGCCTCGAACGGCAAGCACGCCGAGGTTACGAGCGTCGCGAAACACCTCTGCGCGAAAATCCCCGACAATGTGAGCGACGATGCGGCCGCGTTCACGGTGATCGGGGCGATCGCGCTGCAGGGGATCAGGCTGGCTGCGCCCACGATGGGCGAGACGTTTGCCGTCACTGGTCTCGGCCTTGTCGGGCTGATGGCCGTCCAATTGCTGCGCGCAAACGGCTGCCGGGTGATCGGCCTGGACTTCGATGCGGAGCGGCTGGAGCTCGCCGCCAGGTTCGGCGCGGAGACAATCGACATCTCGGCTGAAGGTGATCCGTTGGCGAAGGCGCAAGAGCTCACCCAGGGCCGCGGGGTCGATGGCGTGCTTCTGACCGCGGCGACCCAGAGCAGCGAGCCGGTCTCCCAGGCCGCGAGGATGTGTCGCCAGCGCGGGCGCATCGTTCTGGTTGGTGTGACGGGTCTTGAACTTGCCCGCTCGGACTTCTTCGAAAAGGAGCTGACCTTCCAGGTATCCTGCTCCTATGGCCCCGGGCGCTATGACCCGGCCTACGAGGAGAAGGGGCAGGACTATCCGCTCGGGCATGTGCGCTGGACCGAGCAGCGAAACTTCGAAGCGGTCCTCGATCTCATGAGCAGGGGCGCCATCGATGTCGCGCCGCTGATCAGCCACAAGTTCAAGATCGAAGAGGCGGCACAGGCCTACAAGCTGCTCGCCTCGGAGGAGCCGTCGCTCGGCATCATCATCGATTATCCGGCCGCACCGCCTGAAGGCGCCGACGTCAGCGGCCTGCTGGACTGCGTGGTTTCGTTCGGAACGGGCCTCTCCATGGGCCCTCCCGAGCGCGGCTCCGTCGGTTTTATCGGAGCTGGCAATTTCGGCGGACGGGTGCTCGTGCCGGCATTCAAGGCCGCGGACGCGTATCTGCGCACCATCGCCAGCGTTTCCGGGGTCAGCGCCGTCCATTTCGGCAACAAGCACGGCTTCGAGAAGGCAACCTCGAATGTTGTCGAGGTCATCGGCGACAACGAGATCGACACAGTCGTGATCAGCAGCCGCCACGATACGCACAAGCAGTTCGTGATGGACGGCCTGATCGCGAAAAAGACCGTGTTCGTAGAAAAGCCGCTTTGCCTGAACGAGCCGGAACTGCAGGAGATCGAACGGCTCTGCCGGCAACGGCCGGATGCGCGCCTGATGGTGGGCTACAACCGCCGCTTTGCCCCGACCGTGCGCAAGATGGACAAGCTGCTGCGCACTGTCGAGGCGCCCAAGGTCATGACCATGACCGTGAACGCGGGCTTCATTCCCGCCGATCACTGGACCCAGGATCCCACGGTCGGCGGTGGGCGCATCATCGGCGAATGCTGCCACTTCGTCGATCTTCTGAGGTTCCTGGCCGGCGCCCGCATCACGGATGTCCAGGCTGCGGGCATCGCGCGGGACCGGAGTGACACGCCGGCTGACACCGCCTCCGTCACGCTGCGGTTCGAAGACGGTTCCGTCGGCATCATCAATTACCTGTCGAACGGACATAAGGGCTTCCCGAAAGAGCGCCTGGAAGTCTTCTCCGGCGGGCGCATCCTCATGCTCGACAATTTCCGCAAGCTCAGCGGACATGGCTGGCGCGGCTTCGCACGCAGCGCGAGCTGGCGCCAGGACAAGGGGCACAAGGCCTGCGCCCGCGCCTTCATGGATGCGGTCAGGACCGGCAACCGCATGCCCATTCCCCAGGACGAACTGTTCGAGGTCAGCCGGACGACGTTCGAGATTGCCAGGCAACTGGGATGACCGGGACGGCCCTCAGATACTTTGAGACGATCCGGCATCTGCAGCCTGAACAGGTGCTGGGGCGGGCGTGGAACAAGATTGCACGGCCGCGGCCCGACGCACGCCCGGCTCCGGGGCTTCGCACCCAGAACGGTCTATGGATGACACCAGCCGTCAGGGCGGCCACGATGACCGGGCCGGACAGCTTCCGGTTCCTCGGGCAGGACGGCACCGTCCGTTGCCGCGAAGACTGGAACCGCCCGGACGCCGAGAAGCTCTGGCTCTACAACCTGCACTACTTCGATGACCTGAACGCATCGGAACCGGAGACCCGGACCGGCTGGCACGAGGGGCTGGTTGCGAGATGGATTGCGGAAAATCCGCCCGGCACCGGCAATGGCTGGGAGCCCTATCCGCTCTCGCTTCGCCTGGTGAACTGGATCAAGTGGGCTCTTGGCGGCGTAGGGCTCGAAGATGGCTGGAAGGACAATCTGGCAGTACAGGCCCGCTGGCTCGAACGGCACCTGGAATGGCACATTCTGGGCAATCATCTCTTTGCCAATGCCAAGGCGCTGATCTTTGCCGGGCACTTTTTCGGATCCGAGGAAGCAGACCGCTGGCTAGCGCGCGGCGCGGCGATCCTGAGCTCGGAACTGCACGAGCAGACCCTCGCCGACGGGGGGCATTTCGAGCTCTCGCCCATGTATCATTCGATCATCCTGGAGGATGTGCTCGACCTGATCAATCTGGCGCATGCCTATCCGGGCATCCCGGGTGCACGGCTGGAAGCGCTGTTGCGGGACAAGGCCGAAGCCATGCTCGGCTGGCTCGACACCATGCGCCATCCGGACCGGCAGATTTCCTTCTTCAACGATGCCGCCTTCGGCATCGCCGCGGAGCCCGATCAGCTTGGCGCCTATGCCGAACGGCTCGGGATACTGGCCCCGTGCCCCCCTGCCCGCTTACGGCTTCTGGAGCAAAGCGGGTATGTCCGCCTCGAAGCGCCTGACTGCGTCGCGCTGCTGGATGTTGCGCGGATCGGCCCGGACTATCTGCCCGGCCACGCCCATGCCGACAGCCTGTCCTTCGAGCTCTCGCTCTTCGGCCAACGGGTGATCGTCAACGGTGGAACGTCTGCCTACGGGCTGGGCGAGGAGCGCACCCGGCAACGCTCAACGGCCGCCCACAGCACCGTCGAGATTGCCGGTGAGAACTCGTCCGATGTCTGGGCAGGCTTTCGCGTTGGCCGGCGCGCCTACCCACAGGATCTGGAGATCACTCAAGGCGAGGACGGTACGGACGTTTCCTGTGCCCATTCAGGCTACCGGCATCTGCCCGGCAAGCCCGTGCATCGCCGGACATGGTCGCTCCACGGTCGCAAGCTCACCATCAACGACACCGTTCACGGCGGCGAGCACCCGGCAGTGGCCCGCTTCCATCTAGCGCCGGACAGCGGCGTGGTGTCGACCAGCGAGCAAGAGGGCCGGATCTACGTTGCCGGCAGAGCCTGCGCATCCTGGCGGACCTCAAACCCGGCCCGCGTGGCGCCCTCAACATGGCATCCGGAGTTCGGAAAGAGCGTACCGAGCCTCTCGCTGGAGCTGCCGCTGATCGACGGCGCCGCCACTCTTGAACTCTCCTGGTAGCCTTCTCGCCCATGCATATCCTCTTTCTGACAGACAACTTTCCCCCGGAGGTGAACGCGCCGGCATCGCGCACGTTCGAACATTGCCGGGAATGGGTGCGCCTCGGGCACCAGGTCACGGTCATCACCTGCGCGCCGAACTTTCCCAAGGGCAAACTGTTCGAAGGCTATCGGAACCGCCTCTGGCAGAGCGAGGACATGGACGGCATCCGGGTCATCCGCGTGTGGTCCTACATCACCGCCAATGAGGGCTTCCTCAAGCGCACGCTCGACTATCTCAGCTACATGGTCAGTGCCTCGCTCGCGGCGCCGTTTGTCCGCAACGTCGACATCGTCGTCGGCACGTCACCCCAGTTCTTCACCGCCTGCGCCGCCTGGCTGACGGGGCTGCTCAAGCGCAGGCCCTTCGTCTTCGAAGTCCGCGATCTGTGGCCGGAATCCATCCGGGCGGTCGGCGCGATGCGCAACGGGCGCATTCTCGACTGGTTCGAGGCCCTGGAGCTCTTCCTCTACAGACGCGCGGCCGGCGTGGTGACGGTCACGAATGCCTTCAGGCAGAACCTCGTCTCCCGCGGCATTGACGGCCGGAAGATCTCGGTCACCACCAATGGCGTCGACCTTGCCAGGTTCCGGCCGATGGAGAAGGATGCCGGGCTTCTCGAAGAACTGGGCCTGAAGGGCAAGTTCGTCGCCGGCTATATCGGCACGCACGGCATGGCCCACGCCCTGGAGACGCTGATCGAAGCCGCCGAGGCATTGGCGAAGAAACCCGGAGCGGCGAACATCCACTTCCTCTTCCTGGGCGACGGCGCCGAGAAGGCCCGCCTTGCTGAGAGCGTCGCCCACCGGGGACTGACAAACGTCACCATGCTTTCTTCCGTGCCGAAATCGGAGGTGGCCCGCTACTGGTCGCTGCTGAACGTCTCGATCATCCACCTGCGAAAGACGCCCCTCTTTAAGACGGTGATCCCGTCCAAGCTGTTTGAATGCATGGCCATGGGTCTGCCCGTGCTGCACGGCGTGGAGGGCGAGAGCGCCGAGATCGTCCGGGAGGCGAATGCCGGCCTACCGTTTGAGCCGGAAAATGCCGGTGAACTGGCCGGTCTCCTGCTTAAGCTCAGCCAAAATAGACGTTTACGCAAGGATTTGCGGGCAAACTGCCTGGCATCCGCGCCGGCCTATGATCGGGTCCAGCTG
>JBCCEL010000396.1:0-5128 GCA_039030315.1 Pseudomonadota bacterium | reverse complement strand
GCATGGTTTCCGGACTGGTGGCACCGACATCGCCGCCGGCGCACCGCTGGGAAACTCTCTGGCACTACATGCAAGGCGGCCCGGGCATCTTCAAGGGCGATCTTCACTTCTACACGGTGGAGGGTGACATCATGGAGCACATCGCCGATATCGATACCGAAAACTGCCCGATCTTCATGCTCACCGGCGAATACGATTTCAGCTGCTCGCCGGAAATGAGCCGGAAGACTGCCGCCGCGATCCCGGGCGCCAGGCTCCAGATCATGAAAGGCATCGGGCACTTCCCCATGAGCGAGAACCCCGAAGCGTTCCGGGGCTATCTGCTGCCCATCCTGGAGGAGATCCAGGGCTGGGAGGCGTGAGCACTGTTGTCGTCTCTGACCAGCCGGCGTGCCTCAGTTCCGGTCGGGTCTCAGCCGCCTTGAGGATTTCTTCGAGTGGCGGCCGAAGACGACGCCTCCGATGGAGGGCAGTCCGGAAGGACCCGATCCGGCGGCCCGGCGGATCAGCGGCAGTCGTTTGATCCTGGCCCGTTCGCGCTGATCGTAGGCCCTGTTGAGGCGCTCGCATCTGGCGTTTTCCGCCTGGAGAATGGTGTTCACTTGCGCGCGCGACGCGGTGCATCCGTGCTTGCGAACGGCTGAGCGCACCTTCTTGTCGATGCGCCGGGCGCAGCCTGTATAGATTGTGCGGTGGTACCGTTCGTGCTGCCGGATATAGCTGATGAAGCTGCCCCAGACCCGCCTGACGGCCGGTGCGCGGGACGATTTGGCAAGCCGGGGCAGGCGCATGGTGATTACGACCTTGAGCTCGATGCGGCAGCCCTTCTTGCCCCGGGGCTCGACACGCTGACTATAGGACGCGTTGGTCGTTGCCATCGCAACGCCGCTGTTGCCGCCCGGCCCACGCGACAGAATGCTGTTCAGCACCTCGCCAGGAGTTGAACCCTCGACGGTGAAATATGTGGTCTTGGTGGAAATGCGCGGCGCGGCTTCTGTGCGTGCGGTCAGGACCGCGAGGCCTGCCGCCAGTCCGAGAAGGAGGGAGACGAGTTTGCGCGCCATGGACCCATCCTGACCGCAAGGGCGGATTTGTGCAAGCGCTCAGCCGGTGCCAGTGTGCACCGGGAGCTGGATATGCACCTTCAGGCCGCCAAGCTCCGATGCTTCCAGAGACAGATGCCCCTTGTGGCGTTCCACGATGTCGCTGACGATGGTCAGCCCGAGACCGGAACCGCTCTGGGTCTCGTCCAGCCGGACCCCTTGCCGGATTATTCGGCCGCGGTCGCGCGGCGATACCCCGTCGCCGTCATCCTCCACGGTCAGCGAAAGATGGTCCTGGCCGTTGGCGAGCCGCACGCTGACCTGGCGCCGTGACCACTTGCCGGCGTTCTCGATCAGATTGCCGAGGATCTCGAGCTGTTCGGAGCGTGCGAGCGGCACGGTCAGCCTGTCCGGCGCCTGCAGTATAAAGCTCTTGTCGCTGAACAACCTCCTCAAGGCGCGGATGGTTTCCTCGGCAACAGGCACCATGTCGGTGGCCTGGGCGCCAAGCATGTCGTCCGGTCCGGCGGTGACAAGGCTGAGGTGCCGTCCCGCTGCCGCCGAAACGTTCTCCACGGCCTCTTCGGCCAACCCGATATCGAGGAGCTGGCCGCGCCGTGCCTTGTCCAGTTCGTTCTGCAGGATGGCAGCCGGCGTTTTCAGTGCGTGGGCGAGGTTGGCAGCCTGGACCCTGCCTTTCTCGCGCAGGCGCTCATTGCGCTCCAGAAGCGTGTTGAGATCGTCGACCAGGGGCTGCACTTCCGGGGGAAATTTGCCGCTGATCTGTTCGCCCTCGTTGAAATGCCGCTCCAGCACCGCTTCGCGCAGCGTCTTGAGAGGCGAGAGCGCCGCGCGCAGCATGATCACCGCTGCGCCGAGGAGGGCCACCGCGAGAATTGCGGAATAGATCAGAAGCGTGCGCCGGAAGGTTTTCACTTCTTTCCTGAGGGAGGTCTGGTCGGCGGCAACCGTCAGGATCCAGACCTGCTGATCGGCCCCTTCCACCGTCCGAGCCACAAGGCGCAGCGGCTGACCGTCAGGTCCGTCCGCAGCAAGGCGCACTTCGGGTTCGCCGCCCATCTTGAAGACCAGTTCACTGTCCCAGAGCGATCGTGAGCGGTAGATGGTGCCGCCGGCGCCGCTGGCCTGCCAGTAGAGTCCGGAGAAGGCGCGTTCGAAATCCGGCGCTCCCATCCGCGGCTCCGGTGACTGGGCGGATGCGGCTATCGCCGCGGTCAGCAGATCCAGGTGCCGCTCCAGCCGCGCATCGAACTGGCGCCAGGCCGAAGCTGAAAACACGCTCAGGATGATCCAGCCACCGACCCCAAGGGCGATCGCGACCGACACGACGCCGGCGGCTATTGTGCGGAACGTCAGGGATTTGGGGATCATGATCCGTTGATCGTATACCCGCGCCCGCGGACCGTGCGGATGAACCTGGAGCCGACCTTCTGGCGCAGGCGGGCAATGAACACCTCAAGCGTGTTGGAGTCGCGTTCGTCATGATAGCCGTAGATGCTCTCCGCCAGCACCGTCTTGCCGTGGACCACATCCGGCCTCAGCATCAGGGTGGTGAGCAGCTTGAGCTCATTGGCCGTAAGGGATACGGGCGCTTCACCGCAGTAGACCCGGCCGGTCTGAAGGTTGAGCGACACATCGCCGTGCCTGAGCTGGGTTGAGGCGACACCGGCGGACCGCCGGATAAGGGCGCGAAGCCTGGCGACCAGCTCTTCCATGTGGAACGGTTTGGCCAGGTAGTCGTCCCCGCCTGCGTTGAGACCATCGACCCGGTCCTGCCAGCTGCCACGGGCGGTGAGGATCAGAACCGGCGTTGCCACGTCCTCGGCGCGCCAGTCCCGCAGAATGCTGACGCCGTCCTTCAGGGGCAGGCCCAGATCCAGAACGATGGCGTCGTAGCGCTCATTGGCGCCGAGAAACCAGCCGTCCTCGCCATCGCCCGCGCAGTCGACCGTGAAGCCCTCGTTCGACAGTTCGGTTTCAATCTGTTTGGACAGCGCGGCTTCGTCTTCAACAACAAGGATCTTCACGAACCGCCTCCGCCTCCGCCACCAGCGCCGCCGCCGCCTCCACCACCAGCGCCGCCGCCGCCACCGCCACCAGCGCCGCCGCCGCCACCACCGCCGCCAGCACCGCCGCCGCCACCGGGACCACCGCCGCCACCGGGACCACCGCCTCCGCCTGGACCGCCGCCACCGGGTCCGCCTCCGCCGCCGGGGCCTCCGCCGCCAGCCGGACCACCAGCGCCAGCCGGGCCGCCGCCACCTCCGGCACCGCCGCGTCCCCCGGCACCAGCCCGGCCACCAGCGCCGCCAGCGCCAGCAGCGGCTGCCGCTGCAGCTGCGCCGCCCGGGTTTCCGGTCCCCTGACCGTCGCCGCCGCCGCCAAAGTCATTATTTGCCGTACCGGCCTGGGTGTTGACGGGCCTGAAGTCATCTCCACCGCGGCCGAGTTCGCGGCGCTTGCGCACCGCGCCCCGGTCGTCATCGCTGAACAAGGAGCCGAAGAACCCTGAAACCGTGGAGCGTTTGCGTTTTTTGACCGTGCGGCGCGGAGCCCGGACGCTCAATACCTTGCCGCTGCGCCCATCGAGCCGGACCCGCACGAGGCGGCCGTCATTGCGCCGGAAGTAGATCTCGACGATGACCCTTGAGCCGTTGCGGACCATCTTGGCGTCCAGGAGCCGCAATCCCTTGCCGGCGGATTGGCGAGCGCGCGACAACAAGGTCTGAAAGGGAACCGTTACACCCTTCGACCTGGCCGATCGCGCAAGATCCTGATCCTGCGCCATTACATGTCCAGCAAGACCGGGGCACAGGGCCAGGGACGCGCAGAGAAAATACACTCTCAACGTCATTGTAAATTCAATGGCCCTCCAAGCTGAACCCAAGCTTAACGTCGGATTCAGGTTCAAATCAGGCACCTGCGGTAGGACTCGGCTCATCGGATCGGGGACAGAACGAACGACCCGGGGAGGCGTCATTCCCCAGCTTACTCAGCATAGAGGCAAAGCCGGTTCTGTTCACGTCCGATTTGAGTTCTGCCTTCCTTCTCTTTTCCCCCGTGTTCATGGGTTGGAGGGTGGTGGAGTGGGGGAGCCGGGGCCCGGTTCAGCCAAGGCTCTTCAGTGTGTTGCGTCACGATCTTCAAGGTTTATGTCCCTGTGACGACCCAAGCCCCCTTGAAGTTCGGAACGAGTGTTCGAGGAGGCAACACCTCCGGCCGGAGCGGCCGCACCTGACCGCTCCGGCCGGCTTTTCGCGGCCTGCTTAGAACACGGCGTAGGCGACGGAAACAATCAGCAGTACGGCAAAGCAGATGTTGACGATGCGCGAGGCCCGTTCGTCCCGCAGGAAGCGGGTCATGCCCGCACCGAGCGAGAGCCAGGCGATGTTTACCGTGACGATCGTGGCGAGCAGCAAGCCCACCTTCCAGGCGCCGTCGGCGATCTGATCGCCCGGCACCAAAACATGGCTGGAGAACATTGCCGCCATGGCGGCGTAGGCCTTCGGGTTGACCAGCGAAAGACCGGTGCCTACATACCATCTGGGGGCCGCCTCCGACTGGCTGTCGCTGTCGCCGCTCAGCGGCGGTGCAGTGGCGATCTTGTACGCAAGATAGACGAAGTAGGCAGCTGCCAGGAAAGTGATGACCGGCGCGACCGCCGGCAGGGCCATTACCATGCCGGCCACGCCGGTACCGACGATGGCGATCACTGCCAGCATTCCCAGATTCAGCCCCAGCATGTATTCCAGCCCACGGACCCGGCCGAACGAAGCGCCGACCGCGGCCAGGCTGAGCGTGTTCGGCCCGGGACTGCCTGTGAGGGCAAGGGCGGCCAGAATGAAGGAAATGACGGCGTCCATGTCGTGGCACCAGGGGGATGCTTGTCGATCGGGGCTATATGGGGCGCTGCACTCAGAATTGCCAGTTTCCTGCCGAGCGGGCGCCTTTGCTGATGAAAGAAATAAGGTGCAGACGGGCGAACGATTTGACAGACATTGGGGATGATCGTGGTCAATTCGGCGTTGGAGGATCAAGATGACAAAGCTGCTGCGAAACCGGAT
>JBCCEL010000395.1:0-5152 GCA_039030315.1 Pseudomonadota bacterium | reverse complement strand
GGGGCTGCGATCCTTCATATCGATCAGCCTGATGGGATGACCCCCATAGGCAAACGCGATCGCCATGCCTCTGCCCATTCTGCCGGCGCCGACGGCCGCAATCGTCTCCCTGTCCGCCATGGGTTACAGTCCGTTCTCAAGGAGCGCCGACATCTGTTCGCGGCTCAGATCTGCAAGCCCGAGGCTTTCCAGCGTCCGGCCGGTCTGCAGGAAGTCCTCGCCGCAGACCGCAGACCCCAGCGCCAGCAGCCCTTTCGCAGTCGGAGCGGGTACGCCCGCCCACCTCGCAACAGAAACCAGGAAAGCCAGTCCGACCTGGACATCCTCGCGCATGTAGCGGTGCTCGGTGAGAATGAGCTTCTCCCGCCAGTCGCCCGACTCCGTAAGCTTGTCATGGGCGAGATTGCCGTACATCCATTCCTCGGCCTCATCGTCATAGTGGTTGGCCAGGGGAAAGTGCGGCTCACCGTATCCGAGCGCCTCGCGTACGGCCATGCGCTCCGCATCCAGGCTGGTTGTCACCCGCCGCACCGCCGGCTGCGTGCCCTCGTTGTGAATGTCCCAGTGCTCGAAGTGCTCGATCGGCCCGGCATTCATGATGATGAGCGGCGGGTGGATGATCGGCCCGGCATTCATGAGCGCCCCGGAGAGACCGTCGCCGGCATCCTCGACGGACGGATAGGCCTGGCGGATCGTCTCCAGGGCGACATCCTTCCGCCGCAACGGAAACACACCGCTCGGGAGCCTGGTGGCGCGGGTGGTTATGGCAATGGTTTCCGCACCGTGCTTTCGCGTCAGGTAGGGCAGAGTCCCGGCCTCCGCGACCGCAACATCCGCAGCGCACCCCGCATCCCTCGCGACCCGGGCCATCAGGTAGCTGCCGAAACTGCCGGGAGGCAGAAAAATCACCTGGCCGTCCTTCAGATGCGGCGCCAGTTCCCGCGCAATATCCGCCTGTGCGTTCGCCGGCGTCGGGCAGACGATCAGCTCGCAGCCGGCAACGGCTTCCCCCATGTCCGCCGTGGCAAGCCCCAGAGCAACACTGCGCGTGCCCTGAAAGTCCTTGAGCTCAATCCGGCAGCCTCGCGCCTTGAGCCCCTCGATCGCGCCGCTGTTCCTGCGCCACAACCGGACACCATGCCCCTTCTCCGCAAGATCGGCGGCCGCTGCATAGGACCCGTTACCGCCTCCGAGAACCGCTATTTCCATTCCTGGTGTCTCTCAATCGACCTGCCCGCGTAGCAGGTAAGAGGATAACCGGCGGGAAATCAATCGACAGAGCGCTTGCATCGCCCCAAGGCGGAAGGCATCATCTGGTGGGATAAGGGGTTGATCCGGCGGTCCGCCAAGCCGCACGGTCCCGCATATTCATGAGAAGCACTCATTGGGAGGAACAAGAATGAAGCCGCTCACCAAAATCTCACGCCGGGCCCTCGGCGCGGTAGCTGCCGCGGGCATGGCAGCCACCCTGTTGTCGTCGCCTGCACTCGCCGCGGACAAGGTCAGCGCGGTGCACGCCTTCCCGCCGTTCCTGGTCTATACCAAGACTTTCCTTGCTATGGTTGAGGACATCAACAAGCGAGGCAAGGGCGTGGTCGAAATTACCGTCCGCGGCGGACCTGAAGCCATCGGCATGTTCCAGCAGCCGGCAGCCGTCCGCGACGGCGTGGTTGACATGGTTCACACGCCGGGCAGCTTCTACGGAGCGTCCGTGCCGGAAATCGATGCCATGGTCGCCGCCAAGGTGACGCCGATGGAAGCCCGCGCCAACGGCGGCGCGGCCCTGATGGACGAGGTCCACCAGAAGCGCTTCAACGTCAAGCATCTGGGCTGGATCGACGGTGGCGTGCAGTTCCACATTTACAGCTCAAAGGGCTTCAAGTTCGGCGATGATGGCGTGATCGACCTGACCGGCGTGAAACTCCGGGATAACCCGATCTATCACGCCTTCTTCGAGGCCCTGAAGGCGACGACCGCCTCCATGAAGGCAACGGAAGTCTATGCCGCGCTTGAGAAAGGCGTCGTTGATGCTGCAGCCTGGACCTCCATCGGCCTGATGCAGCTGAAGTGGGACAAGTTTCTGAAGTACCGGATCGATCCGCAGTTCTACAACACCGACCTCGGCATCATCTTCAACAGGGATTCCTGGGCAAATCTGTCACCGGAATCCCAGAAGCTCATTTCCGAAGTGGTCGCCGAGTGGGAGCAGAAGTCCTATGACGACCGCCAGAAGGACATCGCAGCCGATGCTGCCGAATTGCAGAAGCGCGGCATGAAGTTCGTGAAGATGAGCGATGAAGCATCCGCAAAGTATCTCAAGCTGGCAAACGACGCGGCCTGGGCCCGGATGAAGGGCCGGCTTGAAAAGATGGGCGGCATGGAGAACTACGCCAAGCTGCGCAAGCTCTACTTCAAGGAGTAGCCGCTCACGTCTGAAATCATCTGGCGGGCCGGACCGGTCAAGGTCCGGCCCGTTTGGTTGGAATGCCCATGCGGTACGTCGACAAACTCTGCAACGTTCTGGCGATCTTCGCCGGGGTCTACCTGGTGGCGATCATGTTCGCCATCGTGGTGCAGGCAACCTTGCGCTCACTCGGCTATTCCGGCTCGTCACACATCTTCACATTCTCCGAGTACGGACTGCTTTATATAGCTATGGCCGCCTCTCCGTGGCTGGTCCGCGTGCGCGGCCATGTTTTCATCGAAATGTTCACCGCCATTCTGCCGAAGGCTCTGGCGCCCAGGTTTTCCCGCATCATTTCAGGTCTGTGTATCGTCATCTGCCTCTTTCTGGTCTGGTACACCGGCGAGGCGACCCTGAAGACCTACCGGTTCGGCGATGCCGACATGCGCTCCCTGGACATGCCGAAATGGCTGCTCATCGGATCCATGCCCATCTGCTTCGGGTTGATGGCGATCCAGTTCTCGCGTTTCGTCTTCGGCGAGGAGACCCTTCACTCCGGCGAGGCGGGCGTCCATGAGTAAGCCCTTTACACATCATATCAGTGCCGTCCTCGGGCTTGACCCGAGGACCCAGGGCCGCAGAACTACGGATTTGCCGCACTGGACCCTCGGCTCAAGGCCGAGGGATGCAGTTGGAGGGCCCCCAGCTTCGGGAACAGGAGTGAGTTCGATCCCCCCGGCGGATGACCGGAGCTGCGTCTGATGGAATGGTACGTCGCACTCCTGTTTCTCCTGAGCATGATCCTGGGCTTCATGTTCATCGGCGTGCCCGTGGCGCTGGCCTTCCTGGCGGCCAACATGATCGGCGCGACCTATTTCATGGGGGGCAGTGGCGATCTCTTCACCCAGATGTCCCGCGGCATCGGACAACTGGCCAACAACGCCTTACCGACGGTTACCACATTCAATCTCATGCCCGTGCCAATGTTCCTGCTCATGGGCGAGATCTTCTTTCACACCGGCCTCGCAAACCGGATGTTCTCCGCCATCGACCGTCTGATGGGCAAGGTGCCGGCCCGGCTCTCCTTTGTGACAGTTGCCGGCGGCAGCGCCTTTGCGACCCTCTCCGGTTCCTCCATGGGTTCGACCGCCCTGCTCGGCTCCCTCATGGTGCCGGAGATGCAGAAGCGCGGTTACAAGAAGCACATGGCGATCGGCCCGATCCTCGGCACCGGCGGACTGGCCATGCTGATCCCACCATCCGCCCTCGCCGTGCTGCTGGCCACCCTCGCCAACCTCGATGTCGGCAAGCTCCTTATTGCGGGCGTTGTGCCCGGCCTGATGCTGGCCTGCTTCTATGCGGTGCTGATCCTCGGCATGTGCATTATCGACCCGAAAGCCGCGCCATCCTATGAGGTTGAATCCGCGAGCTGGCTGGAGCGCATCCGGCTACTGATCACCGATGTCCTGCCCATGATGTCGATCGTGGTAGGAGTTATCCTGCTGATCCTCAACGGCTGGGCCACGCCCTCGGAATCGGCCGCATTCGGCTGTCTCGGGGTTCTGCTGTTGGCTGTGATCTACCGCAGACTGACCTGGGAGAGCTTCGTCAACTCCGTCACGGGTGCCCTGAGGGTCACGACCATGGCCCTGCTGATCATCTTTGGATCGGCCACGTTCTCCGCCCTCCTGGCCTTTTCCGGTGCCAGCTCAGGGCTGATCCGCTGGGCCACCGGGTTCGAGCTTGATCCCGTGATCATGCTGCTGGTCATGTTTGGGATTCTTCTCATTCTCGGCATGTTCATGGACCAGCTTTCCATGATGCTGCTGACGGTACCGATATTCTTCCCGCTGGCGCAGACCCTGGGCTTCGATCTCATCTGGTTTGGCGTCATCGTCCTGCTCGCGCTGGAGATCAGCTTCACCACACCACCCTTCGGCCTCTTGCTCTTCGTCATGAAAGGCGTATCGGCGCCGGGCACGACCATGCGGGATATCTACGTCTCCGCCCTGCCCTTCATGGCGTGCGCCATCATCCTGGTCGGCCTGCTGATCATCTGGCCGGACATCGCCCTCTGGCTACCGAGTTTCGGGGACTAGGTGGGCCGTCATGGGTCAGACGCTCGCTCAGAAGATCATCGCCCGGGCCTGCGATCGTAGATCGGTCGCCGCAGGCGAGGTTGTTGTCGGCAATGTCGATCTCGCCATGATCCATGACTCAGGGGGTCCCCGCCGCGTCAAACCCGTTCTTGAGAAATGGGGCGTCGGCGTCTGGGACCCTGACCGGATCGTCGTCATCACCGACCACTACGTACCGGCCGATAACGAGGAAACACGTGCGATCCAGACCCTGACACGCGAGTGGGTGGCCGCGAACAACGTGCAGGCCTTCTACGACCAGATGGGCATCTGCCATGTGGTCCTGCCCGAACACGGGCATCTCAGGCCGGGTATGTTCGTGGTCGGCGGCGACAGCCATTCTCCGACGGGCGGAGCGTTCGGCGCCTACATGTTCGGCATCGGGGCAACCGAAATGGCGGGCGTACTGGCCACCGGCGAGATCTGGATCAAGGTGCCTGAAACCATCCTGATCGAGTGGAAAGGCTCTTTGCAGCACCCGGTCACCGCCAAGGACATCATGCTCTTCCTGTGCACGAAGCTCGGCATGGATGGCGGCCAGTATCAGGCGGTTCAGTACACCGGATCTGCGATCGCCGGCCTCGGCATGCAGGAGCGCATGACCCTCGCG
>JBCCEL010000394.1:0-5152 GCA_039030315.1 Pseudomonadota bacterium | reverse complement strand
TCTTGCCGTCCGCCATGGTGATGGCCGCGGCAATGGTCATTCCCGGTTCCATGTCGCCTTCAAGGCCGGCCAGCGAGACCGTTTCGTCACCGTTCAGGCCCAGGCTCTTCCAGGAAGCGCCACCCTGAAACTGCAGAGGCAGTACGCCCATGCCGATCAGGTTGGAGCGGTGGATGCGTTCGAAGGATTCCACGATGACCGCGCGAACGCCGAGCAGACGCGTGCCCTTGGCCGCCCAGTCGCGGGACGAGCCGGTGCCATATTCCTTGCCGCCGAACACCACAAGTGGCACGCCGTCAGCCTTGTAGCGCATGGCGGCATCGTAGATGGACATCTGCTCACCGGAGGGATGATGGACTGTCACCCCGCCTTCGACACCCGGCACCATCTGGTTCTTGATGCGGATATTTGCGAATGTGCCGCGCATCATCACCTCGTGGTTGCCCCGCCGCGAGCCGTAGGAGTTGAACTCGACCGGGCGCACCTGGTAGTCGCGCAGGTAGTTTCCGGCCGGGCCTTCCTGCTTGATGGCGCCGGCAGGTGAGATGTGGTCGGTCGTGATGGAATCGCCGAGCAGCGCGAGCACGCGGGCGTCGGTCACGTTGGTGATGGGCTCCGGCTCAAGCTCCATGCCCTCAAAATAGGGCGGGTTGCGGACATAGGTCGAGACTTCCTGCCAGTCATAGGTGAAGCCCTTGGAGACCTTGATCTTGCGCCAGGCCGCATCGCCCTTGAACACATCGGCGTAGCGGTCGCGGAACATCTTGCGGGTGACGCTCTTGCGCACGACCTGGGCGATCTGCGCGTTGCTTGGCCAGATATCCTTCAGATAGACCGGGTTACCCCTGCGGTCATTGCCGAGGGGCTCCTTGGTGATATCCACGTTGAGATTGCCCGCAAGCGCATACGCCACCACGAGGGGCGGCGAGGCAAGGTAGTTGGCCTTGACGTCCGGATTGACCCGGCCCTCGAAGTTGCGGTTACCGGACAGCACCGAGCAGGCGACGATGTCGTTCGTGGCGATCGCCTCTGAAATCTTCTCGTCCAGCGGACCGGAATTGCCGATACAGCTGGTGCAGCCGTAACCCACCAGATCGAAGCCGAGATTGTTGAGCGGTTTCTGCAGGCCGGCCTTGACGAGATAGTCGGTAACCACCTGGGAGCCGGGCGCCAGCGAGGTCTTCACCCAGGGCTTGACCTTCAGTCCCTTCTCGACCGCGTTCTGCGCCAGAAGGCCCGCGCCGAGCATCACCGAAGGATTGGAGGTGTTGGTGCAGGAGGTTATAGCGGCGATCACCACGTCGCCGTGGCCAAGATCGTAGTTCTTGTCCTCGACGGTGAAGCGCTTGCCGGCCTCTTCGGCCTTCTTGAACTCGGCGTCCAGAACCGAAGCAAAGGACTGCGCAGCGCCATCGAGCGGCACGCGGTCCTGCGGCCGCTTTGGCCCTGCCAGCGATGGCACGACGTCGGCGAGGTTGAGATTGAGGGTGTCCGTGAATACCGGATCCTTGGTGGCGCGCGTGCGGAACATGCCTTGCGCGCGGGCGTATTTTTCGACCAGTTCGATCTGGCCCTTGGTGCGGCCGGTGGCGTTCATGTATTCCAGCGTATCGCTGTCGATCGGGAAGAAGCCGCAGGTTGCGCCGTATTCCGGCGCCATGTTGGCGATGGTGGCCTGATCTTCCAGTGACAACTGGTCGAGACCCGGACCGAAGAACTCGACGAACTTGCCGACCACGCCGCGCTGGCGCAGCATTTCCACGACCACGAGCACCAGGTCCGTTGCGGTGACCCCCTCCTTCAGCTTGCCTTCAAGCCGGAAGCCGATCACCTCCGGAATGAGCATGGAGATCGGCTGGCCGAGCATGGCGGCCTCCGCCTCGATGCCGCCAACGCCCCAGCCGAGCACCGAAAGGCCGTTGACCATGGTGGTATGGCTGTCCGTGCCGACGAGGGTATCCGGATAGGCAACCTCGACGGTCTTGCCGTTCCGCTTCTCCTTCTTCGTCCAGACGGTTCTGGAAAGATACTCCAGGTTGACCTGGTGGCAGATGCCGGTTCCGGGCGGAACGACGCGGAAATTGTCGAAGGCTTCCTGACCCCATTTCAGGAAGGTGTAGCGCTCGCCGTTACGCTCATACTCGCGCGCGACGTTCTTCTTGAAGGCGCCGGCGGTGCCGAAAAAGTCGACCATGACGGAGTGGTCGATGACAAGGTCGACGGGGGCGAGCGGATTGATCTTCTTCGGATTGCCACCGAGCTTTTCCATGGCGTCGCGCATGGCCGCCAGATCGACTACCGCGGGAACGCCGGTAAAGTCCTGCATGAGGACACGGGCCGGGCGGTAGGCGATCTCGTGGTCGCTCGTCTTCTTGCTGACCCACCTGGAGACGGCCTGGATGTCCTTCTTGGTGACCGAGCGGCCGTCCTCGTGCCGCAGCAGGTTTTCCAACAAAACGCGAAGTGAGAAAGGCAGCTTGGAGACGTTCTTAAGGCCGTTCTTTTCGGCGGCCTTCAGGCTGAAGTATTCATAGGTCTTCTTGCCAACGGTGAATTTGCGGCGGCAGTTGAAACTGTCGAGCGAGTTCGTGGTGGTCATGGGGGATCAGCGGTCCTTCGCGCAGGAGCGGATGCTCGCGGTATGGGTGGGATGGCTATCGTTTATATAGCCATGTCCCTGGCCATTGACCACTCGGGCAACGAAATTTGATCGGCCGGCCCGCGTTGCCCGCGCGGGTGTTTCGCACTAAGGGTTGATGCTTCAATGTCAGCCGGAACGATTGCGCCCGCGCCCTTATGAAACTGATTGCGAAGGATCTGGAATGCCAGCGCGGTGGCCGGCACGTGTTCGGCGGGATGTCGTTCGAGGTGCCGGCAGGGTCCGGTCTCCTGCTGAAAGGGCCAAACGGGTCCGGGAAGACCAGCCTGCTCCGTATGATCGCCGGGCTCGGCGACATCGCTGCGGGAACGCTTGAGCTGGACGGCCTCGACGATGAGCTGACCATCGGCCAGCGCGCGCATTACGTGGCGCACCAGAACGCGCTCAAGACCGCGATGAGCGTCGAGGAGAACCTGACCTTCTGGGCCCGGTTCATGGGCGTTGCCTGCAGCAGTGTCGATGTCCGCGAGCATCTGGCCCGCTTCGATCTGGAACGGCTGGCAGGGTACTCGGCCGCACTCCTGTCTGCGGGGCAGCGCAGGCGGCTCGCGCTCTCGCGGCTTGAACTCGTGCCGCGTCCGGTCTGGCTTCTGGATGAACCGTCAGTCGGGCTGGATGCGGCCTCCGTCGAGCTCCTGGCAGCAGCCATGCGCCGGCATACGGAAGGCGGCGGCATCCTCCTCGCCTCAACCCATACTGATCTGGCACTCGGATTTAACGACACGCTGGATCTTTCCACGTTTGCGGGCAGGGCGGCATGAAGACGTTTCTCTGTCTTGTGCGGCGAGAACTCGTCCTAACCCTGCGCCAGGGCGGCGGGGCTGGCATGGCGCTGGGGTTCTTCCTGACGGTCCTGGTGCTGCTGCCGCTTGGGATCGGGCCGGATCTGAAGCTGCTTCAGCGCCTGGCGCCGGGCGCGCTGTGGATCACCCTGCTTCTGTCCGTGCTGCTGTCGACCGACCGAATCTTCGGACCCGACTATGAGGACGGCTCGCTGGAACTGATGACTATGGGACCGATGCCGCTTGAACTGGTGGTGGTGGGCAAGGCATTTGCGCACTGGCTCGGCACCGGGCTGCCGCTCGCCGTCCTCGCGCCTGGTCTGGGAGTCCTGCTCAATCTTGATTCAGCTCTCTTCTTGCCGCTTCTTGCCGCGATGGTTCTGGGTTCTCTCTCCCTCTCCCTCCTGGCCTCGCTCGGCGCTGCCGTCACCGTCGGTATCCGCAAGGGGGGGATGATCGTCTCCCTGCTGATCCTGCCGCTCTATGTGCCGATCCTGATCTTCGGCGTTGCGGCCACGTCGGCGGTGATCGGCGTGCCGGAATTGATGGGCCCCTCAATGCTGATCCTCGCCGCCATCTCGCTGGTCTCCCTCGTGGTCGCGCCGGTCGCGGCCGCTGCGGCATTGCGCTCGCACATGACCTGAAACTTCCGAAGCTGTGATGGTTTGCGCGTTGCATCGGGCATTTTTCGGGGCTAGATGAGCCCCCATGCAGAAGTACGCCAACCCTACCAGATTCAACGCCATTGCCGGTGCTGTGCTGCCGTGGTGTGCAGGATTGACGGTGCTGCTGTTTGCCGTCGGGCTCTACCTTGGCCTGGTCGAGGCGCCGCAGGACTATCAGCAGGGCGAGACCGTGCGCATCATGTTCGTGCACGTGCCGGCCGCCTGGATGGCCATGGCGACCTATACGGTGATGGCCCTTGCCAGTGCCGTGGCGATCATCTGGCGGCATCCCCTGGCTGACGTGGCAGCCAAGACGGCAGCGCCCATCGGTGCCTGTTTCACCTTTCTGGCCCTGGTCACCGGTTCGCTCTGGGGCAAGCCCATGTGGGGCACCTGGTGGGTCTGGGATGCGCGCCTGACATCGGTCTTCGTGTTGTTCCTGCTCTATCTCGGCTACATCGCGATCTGGCAGGCCATCGAGGAGCCGACCCGCGCCGCGCGCATTGCCGCGATCGTTGCCCTGGTCGGGTTCGTCAATATCCCGATAATCAAGTTTTCCGTCGACTGGTGGAACTCGCTGCACCAGCCGGCCAGCGTGCTGAAGGTGGGCGGGCCGGCCATCCATTCCTCCATCCTGATCCCGCTTCTGATCATGGCTGTCGCCTATACGATGCTGTTTCTGACGCTTCATCTGGTCGCAATGCGAACGGAAATCATGAAGCGGCGTATTCACAATATGGAACGTGCGGAGGTTGCCGGCTGATGGACTGGTCCGCGCCCCATATCGGTTTCGTGCTGGCGTCCTATGGTATCAGCGCGGCCGTGCTCGGCGGGTTGATCGTGGCCGTTATTGTCCAGAACAGGCTGGCCCGCCGCAAGCTGGATGAGCTGGAAGGACGGCAGGCGGCCCGGCGGCGGTCTGCAAATGAGGTTGAGGCGACATGAGCGAGAATTCGGAAACCGCCGAAGCTCCTGCTCCCGGGCTCAAACACCGGCTGCTGGTGGCCCTGCCCCTGGTGCTGTTCGCCGGCGTCGCCATTGTCTTC
>JBCCEL010000393.1:0-5167 GCA_039030315.1 Pseudomonadota bacterium | reverse complement strand
CTGGAGAGAACCTCAGCCAACTCGTCCCAGGCCAGCGCCGTGCCCGCGAGATCGCCGAGCGAAGTGTCGTGGGTCGCCAGGAAGAACTTGCCGTTCCGATCCTTCAGGCCGTGGCCGGCAAACGACACCGCAATGGTCTCGCCTGCGCGGGCGTCGGCGACGATCCGTTCCGCCGCCTCAAGAATGGAGACGCGGGTGACCTTCTCATCGGTCAGGAGAACCTGCGTGCCGGCTGCCAGATGGTCGCCGAGCCCCTGCTTGAAACTCTTCGACAGCAATTCGGCATCCGCCTTTGCGAACGACAACCGGGTGATGTCCCGCGACGTGTAGGTGTTGACGCCGACCGTGAGAGTGTGGATGCGTCCGGCCTGCTCGCCCTTGCCGAGATCCAGTCCCTTGGGAAGACTTGCCAGACCTGCACTGTCGACCGCCACGGCAGAGACCCATCGGGCGCCCGGCAGGCGGGCCACATCGATCTCAAGGTTACCGTCCGCCCCGGGGCTCAGCCGGTCGCTCAGGACGCCATCCTGGTAGATGTTTACCCCCGCCACGTCCTTGCCGGACCGGGCGCGGGCCTGGCCGACAATGCGGCCGCCCGGGGTTGCCTCGAACGTGGCGGCAAGGCTGGGCGGCACATGGGTCTTGACCGGTTTCAGCGTTTCACCATCCAGCAGCCTGCGGACCAGGCCCGGCACCCGAAGCTTCTTTTCGAACTGCTGGAAGGAATACTGCTCCAGCTCGCCGGGAAAGCGGATCTTCACGAAGTGGGCGCCTTCGGATGTGGCATCGTAGTGGCCGTTCGGCGTCCAGACGATCACTTCGTCATCGACATAGCGGCCCTCGAGCACCCGGGCCCAGTCCTTCATCCGATATACGTAGAAGCTGCCGTCCGTATTGACCTGGGTGAGTTGGTTGCGTTCAGGCGAGAACATCACGGTCTGCAGCAGATCGCCGCGTTCCAGGTTGTAGCGCCGGAATATGGTCTTGTAGGTCTCCAGATCGAAGACCGCCACAGCGCGCGTTTCCCGGGACCACATGACGAGGTAGCGCTCAGACACAAGCGCAAGAGCGATGTCGCAGAAACCAAGCTGCGAACAGCCTGTCGCAACGTTCGAACCGTTCTCCAGATCGAACTCAGCAAACCAGCCCTTCTTGCGGGAAGAATCAAACAGGGCGATCGTCGGGTAATTGAAGGCGGCGGAACCCTCCACGCAATTGCGGTGCACGAACCAAAGCCTGCGCTCGCCCACCTGGAACGATGTGACCCGGTCGAACTGCTTGACGATGCCCTTATCGGCATAACAGGCGGTGGTGTAGGATGGCTTGTTGAACACGCCCTTCGCCTGGGGCACCGTCCGCAGGATTTCCTGCGCGATCCTGTCCGTTTCTCGCGCGGTGATCCTGTTGGCGTCGCCTTCGCGGACGAACACGCTTGTTGAGGTTCCCCGCTCGTAAACGGGCGCGGCAGGCCGGGTCGAAACGATACCCATATCGGCCAGGCGCTCGATCCGCTCGCGGCCGCTCACCGCGCTCAGCACGCGGCTCAACCCCCTCCAATTTGCGGTACCGGAGAGACTCGCCGTCCGAACCCTGGGCGGAGCCTGGAGAGGCCGCCGCGGAATTCTGGCCCTGGCGAGTTTGTCATTGGTCACATCCGTTCCGCCGCCCGTGGTGAACCCCTGGAGTAGGTGGGTGAACTTCGTGCGGCTAATGGTGAGGTCCTGGTCCTGCGGCCGGAACGCCATCACACCGAGTTTGTCGCGCACCACTCTGGCCGCCCGCGACCGGGAGCGTCTCGCTTGAGACGAATTGACCTTGAAGAAATCGCCTTCGGTCTTGTGAACCTGGCGGCCGGTATCCAGCCGGGAGACGATCGTTACCGTCTTGTTGGAGGAGTAGAAGGCATTGTTTTCCAGATCCGCGAAGAAGTGATTGCTCTCCAGCCCGCGGCAGATTCGGCACGAATCGCCTGCCTTGAACGCATTTTTCTCGATCAGGGGGAAGGACAGTGCGGCAATGCCCCAGCCCTCAACGCCGCTGACCATCACGCTGTCGCCGTTGCGCCAGCCGATCTCTCCGCTGCCGCCGACCGTCTTGCCGTCGATGGCGTCAACCACGTCCACCCCGTCTTCGGAGCGCGCAGTGATAAATCGGCCGGAGGGCGAGAAAACCGGATCCGTGCCGGCGCGGTTTATGATTCTCGCGCCGGTCGTGGCATCGACAATGTTGTAGTTGGTTTCGAAATCCTCGATGAGCCGGGTGCCGTCGGCGGAGCGGTAGACCCGCTTCGGCTTTGCGGTCACGGCATCCTCATCCTGAACGATCTGGGGTTGGGTGCTTGCCGAGATCGCGGCCGTCCGGACCACTTCGGTGCCCGGATCTGCCTTTTCGCAGCGTCTGAGATAGCCGACGACCGACCAGCTCATTTTCAGCTGCCTGGCGAGGATCGGTTCCACCGTGATCCGGCCGCTGGTGGCCGCGCCATCGCCGTAGAGCGGGACGATGGCGCGGGTCTTGTCCTTGTTCCATTCGATGCCGAACGCGGCACGCGAATCCGGCAGGAGCGCATAGAATCCCTTGCCCTTGAAGCGAACGGGTTGATCAAAGGATGCCATGAGGTAGACCGGCAGCCTTTCGCGCAATTGCGGCGTCTGCCAGTCCAGAGCAATCGTCTGGCCGATGCTTGCGTGCAGCCTGTTGTAGGTCACCTTTGTACCGGCGCGGAGCCGGTTGATAGCCGCAGCTTCCACGCTGCAATCTCCACCAAAGCGGACCGCATCCTTGCGGATTTGCGCGATGGTTCGCGTTGTCGTCCGGCTGCCGGACCGGGTCGCGCCCGCCGAGGCCTGCCGGCTCTGCGGCGCTGCGCCCTGCTTGATCCCGCTATAGGCCCCGACATGCCGCTGCATGCTGCCATGGCCGGATTTCAGCCAGCAGAAACTTGCGTTGCGGTTGTAGGTGAACGCCCGGCAGGAGGAATCGGCGTTACAGGTCGCCGCACATGCCTGTTCGCTGAGGCCACGCAATGATCTGTCATTGTTCGGATTGCGGTAGTCGTGGCCGGGAAGATCGGTGTCCGGCAGCATGATGTAGTTGCCCGGCATTGCCGCGGCCTGCTGCACCTGCGGCACGGACGATGGAGCGCCGCCGCCGTTGAGCAGGCGGGAGAGCTGGCTTGAGGAGAGCCTGCCAGTAGCCCGCGCGCCGATACTTCTCTGGAACCGGCGGATGGCCGCACGAGTGCCCCTGCCGAAGGCGCCGTCAGCGGGTCCGGCGTTGAAGCCCAACTCGTTCAGCCGACGCTGGACCTGCCTGCGGGTTGACCGGTTGAGTTTGGCAGATCTGGTGCGCTGGCGCACCGTGCGCCCACGCCGTTTGCCGCGGTTCTTCAGCCGGACACGGACGATGCGACCATCAGGCAGTCTGCCGATATAGACCCCGTTGCCGAGCCGCTTGAGAATCTTGATCTGCGCGTTCGCGTCTTCGGTTCCGACCGGCATCACGGCCGCGACCAAAGCGATAAGCACGATGCCAAACAGCTTCTTCATTATGCGCCACCCCAACTCAGGTTTGTCACAGGCATACGACATCGCCCGCCACCGGCTCGGGCGAGCCTATTCTGCGCAGTGAAAACCGTCAGGGCAAGCGCCCGCAGTGATCTGCGTCACACCTTGCCGTATGCACCGCCGCTCGGGGTCTTGATGATGGCGGCGTCTCCGGCCTCACAGACATGCTGCGAACAGCCCTCGCATTCCTCGACCGAACCATCTGCCCGGCGGATGGAATTGCCGCCGCATTCGCCGGTTTCGCCGCCTTCCAGACCGAAGGGAGGAACCTTGCGGTGGCTGGCCAGGAAGGAGACATCCATGTCCTGCAGGAAGCGTACCGTCCGCAAGGTGCCGTCGCCTCCCCTGAACTTCCCACTGCCTCCGGAGCCCCGGCGCACATGGAAGTCCTCCAGCACGACCGGATAACGGAACTCCAGAATTTCCGGATCGGTCAGGCGAGTATTGGTCATGTTGGTGTGCACGGCACTGGTGCCGTCATGCCAGGGACCGGCCCCGGAACCGCCGCAGATGGTCTCGTAGTACTGGTACTGGTCATTGCCGAAGTTGAAGTTGTTCATGGTGCCCTGACAGGCGGCCATGGCGCCAAGCGCACCGAGGAGGGTGTCCGTGACCGCCTGGCTGGTCTCCACGTTTCCGGCAACCACGGCTGCAGGGAACTTCGGGTTCAGCATGCAATCGTCCGGCAGCACGATTGTGATCGGCTTCAGGCAACCGGCGTTCATGGGGATTTCGTCCGCCACCATCAACCGGAAGACATAGAGGACGGCCGCCCTCGTCACCGGCTGCGGCGCATTGAAGTTCGTCGGCTGCTGGGGCGAGGTGCCGGTAAAGTCGACGGTTGCCGAGCGCCCCTCGCGGTCGACCGTGATCTTCACCGCGATCTGCGTGCCCTGGTCCATCGGATAGGTGAATTCGCAGTCGTGCAGCGCGTCGATGAAACGGCGGACGCTTTCCTCGGCGTTGTCCTGTACGTGGCCCATATAGGCCTTCACCACATCAAGACCGAAGTGGGCGACCATCTTGCGCAGTTCCTGGACGCCCTTTTCATTGGCCGCGACCTGCGCCTTGAGATCGCCCTCGTTCTGGACCGGGTTGCGACAGGGATAGGGCCCGCTCGTCAGCAGTTCGCGCAGCTCCTTTTCGCGCAGCTTGCCATCCTCGACCATCTTGAAGTTGTCGATGACCACCCCTTCCTGCTCGATGGAGGTGGCGCGCGGGGTCATGGAACCCGGCGCCATGCCGCCCACATCCGCATGGTGGCCGCGCGAGGCGACGTAGAACAGGATCTCGCCGGTCTCCTCATGGAAGACCGGTGTGACGACCGTGATGTCCGGCAGGTGAGTCCCCCCATTATAGGGCGCGTTGATCATGTAGACATCGCCCGGGCTCATCACCGGGTTCTCCCGGATGAGGGTCTCCACCGAACGGTCCATGGAGCCGAGATGCACCGGCATGTGCGGCGCATTGGCGATCAAGGCACCTTCAGAGTTGAAGACAGCACAAGAGAAGTCGAGCCGCTCCTTGATATTCACCGAATAAGAGGTGTTCTGCAGCGTCACGCCCATTTGTTCTGCGATTGACATGAAGAGGTCGTTGTG
>JBCCEL010000392.1:0-5211 GCA_039030315.1 Pseudomonadota bacterium | reverse complement strand
TTGAAACTCTGACTTCTGACTACTTCATCGCGACCAAAATTGAGCAAAAAATCAGTGCCAAGCAGGGCGACTCAGGAAGCGATCTGGCGGCCTCGGGTGCAGCCTGGTACGCTGCGGCGGAACTGTGGTGTTCCGCCCTGCGAAATCAGCCGCCGCAGGGGACGTGGTTCAGGTCAATGACGCGATCGTCGACAATCCGGGCGCGATCAACGAAGATCCCTACGAAAACGGTTGGATGGTCATCCTCGCCCCGGATGACTGGGACAGTGTAAAAAGCACCCTAACGCCGGGCGCGGACGTCACTGCCGCCTATGAAGCCAAGATGGATGCAGACGGCTTTGAAGGCTGTGCCTAAGGCTCCGAAATGAAACAGGACATGGACATGGAGGCGCTCTATGAGAACGCCGAACGCGCGACAGGGCTGTTGCGCACCATGTCCAACCAGTGGCGACTTCTGATACTCTGTCACCTTTCCCAAGGCGAAATGTCGGTGCACCAGCTTGAGGATGTCATCGGCCTCAGTCAGTCGGCGCTTTCGCAGCACCTCGCCATCCTCCGGCGCGAGCGCCTGGTCAGGACGCGCCGCGAAGCACAGTCTATCATCTATTCGCTGGCGAGCGCTGAAGCGAGCGCGGTCATGGAAACGCTCTACAGCCTCTACTGCGGCCCAGATGCCCAGGCAGCCAAGTCCGCACGATAGGAAGCACCCTAAAGCAAATTCCGCTCATACTGAACCGATGGACCGGCTTTTCGCGTCTGCTGACGAGGCGCGGTTCGCGCCGTGGTCTGGCCGACCACAAGCGGGCCGCAACAACGCTCAGCGGGTGCGAAAAGCTTAGCCTTCGGTGGGCCAGATCAGCCCATCTCCGTCGTTGCGAAGCTTGTCCGATGGCCCGCATCGCACTGCGTTCCGCGCCTTGGATATGGGCTAATCTGACTCCAACAAACGGTGCAGTATGAGCGGAATTTGCTCTACAGACAGCCCACGAGTTTGCTTGCCCGGTCCTGGCTGAATGCGATCCAGAGGCTGCGGACCAGCGCGCGCGCCTGTCCACTCTCACCGCTCACGTCGGTATAGGCGGCGGCCAGGAACGGTTTCAGGGTTTCGTGCAACTCCGGCGTCCGAAAGTCCCCCTGGGTCCAGCCGAGATAGAGCGCCTCTTTCTCGAACTGCTCAAAATTCCCGGCCGTACGCCCAAGCCCCACCAGTTGCTCCAGACGCAAAGCATCTTCTTTAAGCAGCTGCGCCTGGACGATGCTCTCAACCGACGCGGCGGTCTCGCGTAGCTCTGAAATAAGTTTCTCCAAAGGGCGCCCAATCGTCCTGTTTCGGGTTGTTCATTAGGTTATTCTAATATAATGTAATGACTGGTTTATCAAGCACAACAAGGAGTGGTGTGCATGCCTTACAGGCAACTCATCGAAACTCTCTATATCGGACCGCAAGTGACCGAAAGCGATATTGCCCAGGCCGCTGAAGACGGTATCAGAACCATCATAAACGTGAGGCCTGATGGGGAGAAGGCGGACGCCATGACTGCGACTGAAGCGCGGGCGATTGCCGAAGCCCGGGGGCTGGCCTATCACCACTTGCCTGTTTCCCCGACCAGTATCACGGATGAGGACGTGGCGGATTTCATGCAGCTCTTGGATGGTGCCGAGGGGCCGGTTCTGAGCCACTGCGGTTCGGGCCTGCGCGCCACCGTGCTCTGGGCGCTGGGTAACGTTAGGGAATTGGGCGTTGAGGCGGTTGTATCGAAAGCCGCCGATGCCGGCGTGGATCTCGGCAAGCTGCTGCCGCGCCTCCAACAGACTACGGCTTAGGCGCCGTGCGCGCCAGCGGGAGGGACTAAGATGATTGAGGTTTGGCGCGAAGCGGTGCTCGAAGCGCCTGAAGCCTATGTGGCATGGGGCGGGCTGCTCATCGGTCTGGTGTTCGGCTTCATCGTCTACCGCACGAATTTCTGCACGATGGGTTCGATTTCCGACATTGTTAATTTCGGCGATTACCGGCGGTTCAGGACATGGCTGCTCGCCGCGGCGGTCGCCATCGCCGGCGCTCAGCTGTTTCAGTTACTGGGAGCGGTGGACCTTTCAGCCTCAATGTATCTCGGGGCCAATCTCACCTGGCTAGGCAATGTTCTTGGCGGGGCGATCTTCGGCTTCGGCATGGTTCTGGCTGGTGGCTGTGTCAGCCGCAATCTCGTGCGCCTCGGCGGAGGTGACCTTGGTTCGCTTGTCATTCTGATTGTCGTCGGCATCTTCGCCTACATGGCGATCGGCGGTATTCTCGGACCGATCCGGGCGGCGATCGTGCCGTTTGGGCAGGTGGAATTGCAGCCGCTCGGAGCGGAGACACAGAGCATGGCCGCGATCCTCTCCGCCATCACCGGCGGCGATAGCGGCACCCTGAGTATGGTTGTGGCCGGCGCTCTGCTGGCGGGAATCCTGGCATACTGTTTCAAGGACAGCGATTTCCGCACCTCGCCCCTGCACATCGGTGCCGGAGTGGGTATCGGACTATGTGTCATTGCAGGTTGGGTGCTGACCGGCCTGGCCTTTGACGAATTTGCCGACACGCCCATGCAGCCGGTATCGCTGACCTACGTGCGGCCGGCCGGGGATACGACAGAGTATCTGACAAGGTTTACCGCACTGGGCCTGCCTGGTTTCGGCGTTGTCACCGTGTTCGGGGCGATTGCAGGCGCCTTCCTTGGTGCCCTGTCCATGAAGCGGTTCCGGCTCACCGGGTTTGCGAATGTCTCCGACATGCTGCAGAATCTGGGTGGGGCGGCGCTCATGGGTATCGGTGGCGTCATGGCGCTGGGCTGCACGGTGGGTCAGGCGCTGACCGGACTGTCGACCCTGGCTGCCGGTTCTCTAATTACGTTTGTGTTCATTGTTGCGGGCGGCTATGGCGGTGTGAAGTACATGGAGTGGAAGATCATGCGTCAGGCCTGATGCTCTGACACAGAATTCCCTGCGCCCTGGCCCTTAAATCTTGACAGGGCCCGGACCATATACCAGCTGTGCCCCTGTCGTGGGGCCGGGCGCGCGGCCTGTGCCAGATCGTTGGCCGGCGCAACTCACCGGTCTGTGGCCAAGGTGGAGGGCTTTATGAAAATCAGAGACTATCTGAAGAACATCAGACAGGTGCCGGTCACCTGTCGGCTCAGCAATTCGGCCCAGACGGCCGCGACGCTGATGGCGGATGCGAACATCGGGGCCATGCCGGTCATCGATGAGGACGGTCATCTGGTGGGCATGATTTCCGAACGTGATATTGCCAACAACTTTGCCCGGCACGGCACCAAGGTTGTGGATCTGACGGTGGCGGACATGCTGACAAAATCGGTGATTTTCATGGGCCCCAACGCAAGCCTGCACGACGGCTACATGACCATGCGCAATCACAACTTCCGGCACGTTCCCATCGTTGAGCGGGGCCAGGTAATCGGAATGATTTCCATTCGCGACGTTCTGGAGCAGTACGCGCTCGATGTCGGCGCCCTGGAAGACAGCACCGCACTCAATCCCGCCGGCGACTAGACCGAGATAAGCTCTATTGCTGTGATAGCCCGCTCTTCTCGGCAAGCGCCGAGGTGAAACGGGTGAGCGTGCGCGACAGTGCATCGCACGGGATCATAACCTCGATCAGATGAAACTGGCTGTCATCGTCAATGGCGGCTGAAAGCGCTGTGGCCAGATCCCGGCGCGTGGATACGCGCACGCCGTGCCCACCCAACCCGGCCGCCATGGCGGCAAAGCCCCAGGTGTCCAGATCGTTGTAGCCCGTGTCTTTCTGAAAGGCCTTGAGCATGCCCCAGGCGGTGTTGTTGAAGAGCAGGACGATGGGGTTCCAACCGTAGCGTCCGCAATTGCCGAGTTCCCAGCCCGTCATCTGGAAGGCTCCGTCACCCACCAGGATCAGGGGACGCAAGCCGGACGCCGTTTGCAGGCCAAGCCCGGCCGGGACGCCGGGGCCCATGGTGGCGTAGTAGCCGGGCGCAACCATCGGCGTATGCACCATGTCCATCGCGGTAAAGAGACAATCGCCCATGTCGGACGAGATCGGCATGGGACCATGTTCGGCAAAGGCGTCGTTCACCGCCTTGGCAATATCGCTCGGGGTGATGGGCTCATCATCATGTTCGAGACCGGTCGGATAGTCCTCACGACGGCTGTCGCCGCCGGCGCCCAGCGCGCGCCCTCGTTCCAGCAAGGCATCGATAAGATCCGGCAAGTTCACGCCTCGATAGGTGTGATGGCCGATCTGGACTTCGCCATCGAAGGCGTGGATTGCCTGGCGCATATCGATCTGCCTGCGCGATACACCGAAATTGGTGTCGCACAAGATTACACCCAGCATGAGGAGGCCGTCGGAATGTTCGATGGTCCGCCGGACATCGGTCTCGCCGGCAAGCCCCAGATATGTGCCGACCACATGGGCATCGGTTTCGGCCAGGATGCCCCGGCCCATGAAGCTGGTCGCTGCCGGGATCTGGAGCTTGCGGGCAAGTTCGGCAACCTTGGCTTCAAGGTCGAACCGCCGGATCTCTACGCCCAGCAGCAGTGCAGGCCGTTCCGCAGCTTCGAGGCGCTCCAGGATCTCAGCCGCGCAGGCCATCGCCGCATCCCGGGTTTCGCCCGTCCGGTCCTTGAACGCGGGCACGGGTCTGGCCGGTTTGCCGACCATGTCCCGAGGGAATTCGATGTAGACCGGGCGGGAGAACTCACGGGCTGCGGTCAGCACGCGGGAGATCTCCGCCGGGGCCAGCTCGGCATCATTGAGCACGCACTGGGCGATGGTCACCTCGTTCATGATCATCCGCTGACTGTTCAGATGCTTGACCTGGTGATGCAGTCCGAGCCCGTCGGCGCCTTCCCCGGCGCCGGGTGCGCCTGAAATCACGACGAGGGGCGACTTCTCGGCATAGGCGGTGGCAACGGGATTGATCATGTTCAAGGCACCGGCGCCGTAGGTCACCGCGGCAACTCCGAGACGCGATCCGTAGCGAGCTGCTGCATCCGCGGCGAAGCCGACCGCGGGCTCATGACTCAGGGTGTAGAGGGGCAGAATGTCCGCCTGCTCGATGACCTTGAAGAGGGGCAGGGCGAAATCCCCGGGAATGCCGAAGATCTCCCCGGCGCCGTCGAGACCGGGTTCAACCGGATGCGTCACATGTCACGCAAAGGTGACTCCCCGAGAAC
>JBCCEL010000391.1:0-5253 GCA_039030315.1 Pseudomonadota bacterium | reverse complement strand
GTGCGACTTTATCAAAGAAATCACTGAAATGATTTTGTCACCTGACGCCAATAGACCGAAGTGTTTTGCAGTCCTCAAACCCATGTCTCCCGGGGATCGCCGAGGGTGAAGGACTTCTCTTTCATCACCCCACTCTATTGCGTCGATCATAAGATTTGCCTTACGCGCGGATGCGCCGAGCCGATGCCCAGACACCTCTTGCGCCACCCCTCCAGAGCCTTTAGACCGCTCTGCAAATTTCCCGGACAGGACAGGCATCATGAGCGCGGGCGCGGAGCATATTTCTTCTTATCTTGAGCAGGCGGCCTCTATTTGCGGCCAGCTTGATACCGTCAGGATCGGCGAGATCGCCGAGGGCATCGCCCGGGCGCGCGATAATGGCGGGCGGTTGTTCGTCCTCGGCGTCGGCGGCAGCGCGGCGAACGCCTCGCATGCGGTGAACGATTTCCGCAAGCTGTGCGGCGTTGAGACCTATGCGCCGACCGACAACGTCTCCGAGCTCACTGCGCGGACCAACGATGAGGGCTGGGAGACGGTCTTCGCCGGCTGGCTGAAGATCTCCAACGCCAACGAGAAGGATGCGATCCTGGTGTTCTCCGTCGGCGGCGGAAACGCGGTGCACAATGTCTCAATGAACCTCGTTGAGGCCCTGAAAGAGGCAAAATCGCGCGGCTGCAAGATCTACGGCATCGTCGGCCGCGACGGCGGCTATACGGCAGAAGTCGGGGACGCGGTCGTGATCGTCCCGACCGTGGATGAACGCCTCATCACGCCCCACGCCGAAGCTTTCCAGGCAGTGATCTGGCATTGCCTCGTGTCGTCTCCAGTGCTGCAGGTCCAGGCGACCAAGTGGTGATGGGTCTGTGAACCTGAAGCTTACCATTGGTGTCGTCCTCGGGCTCGACCCGAGGACCCAGGGCATCGCGCTCCGAGGCCTGCGGCCCTGGGCCCTCGGGTCAAGCCCGGGGGCTGCAAGCCGGTAGATTCCGCAATGTCAAAGCGGGCAGTCTTTCTTGACCGCGACGGTGTGCTCACCGTGCCGGAGTTCAGGGACGGGCGCTCATTTGCGCCGACCTCGATTGATGCCCTTTCCTTCTATCCGGACGCGGCCGGAGCGGTCCGTACGCTGAAAGACGCCGGCTTCACCGTGATCGTCGTCACCAACCAGCCGGACATCGGTTCCGGCAAGGTCCACGCCTCCCTGATCGAGGAAATGCACCGACGTCTGAGGGCCGCCATGCCGGTCGATGATATCGAGGTGGCCACCGAAACCCGCGACCAGGCCAGGGGCCTTGTTTCCGACCGGAGAAAACCCGGAATTGGCATGTTAACCAGCGCCGCAAAGCGCTGGAATATTGGCCTGGAAACCAGCTATATGGTCGGCGACAGGGGGAGCGACGTGAAAGCGGGCTCAAGGGCAGGCTGCACGAGCATTTTCATTGATCTGGGCTACAGCGCCGAACCGGCGGCCACGGGGCAGGCCGCCACGGTCAGATCGGTCAGCGAGGCCGTGACCTGGATCCTTGAGGACGCTCGCAAGAGAGGAAGATGACGGAAATGGTGAGTGCCAGGGATCTGAAGATCAAGGTCTTTGCGGATGGGGCGGACATGCAGGGCATACTGGACATGTATGCCAACCCGGACATCCAGGGGTTCACGACCAACCCGACATTGATGCGCCAGGCGGGCGTTGAGGACTATGAGGCCTTCGCCCGCGAGCTGCTGGAGAAGATCAGCGACAAGCCGGTCTCGCTCGAAGTGTTTGCCGACGAGTTCGACGAGATGGAACGTCAGGCCCTGAAGATCGCCTCCTGGGGCGACAACGTGAACGTCAAGATCCCGATCACCAACACCAGGGGCGAGAAGTCGGCTCCGCTGATCAGGAAGCTCTCCGCCGAAGGCGTGGTGGTCAACGTGACGGCTATGATGACCCTTGAACAGGTGCAGGATGTGGCCGACGCGCTCGATCCGCACACTGGCGCCATCGTCTCGGTCTTCGCGGGCCGGATCGCTGACACAGGTGTCGATCCTGTGCCGCACATGACCGAGGCTCTCAACATCCTCAAAGACCGTCCGAAGGCGGAGCTTCTGTGGGCTTCCCCCCGCGAATTGCTCAACATTTTTCAGGCGGACTGGATGGGGTGTCATATCATCACAGTCACCAATAGCCTGTTGGCAAAGCTCAGCCTGGTTGGCAAAGACCTCGACGACTATTCACGCGAGACGGTCGAGATGTTCTACCGGGACGCTTCCAGCGCCGGGTACTCTCTGTAGCGGCCGCTTGCGGCGCCAGTCTGGCGCCCCACCTGAAAAACCAAGGATGAGAAACCGATGAAACACATCTGCGTACTCGGCGGCGCCGGCTATGTGGGCTCGCTGCTCTGCCCGCAACTGCTCGAAGACGGTCACAAGGTGACGTCCTTCGACATCAACTATTTCGGCGACCACTTCCTGCCGCACGACAATCCGAACTTCAAGCACATCGTCGGCGACATCCGGAACGTTGAGCAGCTCAAGGCAGCCTACGAAGGCGCCGACATGGTCATCGACCTGGCCTGTATCTCGAACGATGCCAGCTTCGAGCTGGACGAATCCCTGAGCACCACGATCAACCTGGATGCCTTCGAGCCGATGGTCATCGCCGCCAAGGAAGCCGGCGTGAAGCGTTTCATCTACGCCTCCTCCAGCTCCGTTTACGGTGTTTCCGATCAGCCCGACGTAACCGAGGATCACCCGCTCCTGCCCCTCACCCTCTACAACGAGTACAAGGGCAAGTGCGAACCGCTGCTGTGGAAGCACATGTCGGACGACTTCGTGTGCTGCACCATCCGCCCGGCAACCCTGTGCGGCTATGCCCCGCGCCAGCGTCTTGATCTGTCGGTGAACATCCTCACCAACCATGCGGTGACGAACGGCAAGATCACCGTCTTCGGCGGCAGCCAGCTGCGTCCGAACCTGCATGTCCAGGACATGTGCGATCTCTATCGCATGCTGGTCGACGTTGAGGCTGACAAGATCCAGGGCAAGACCTTCAACTGCGGCTTCCAGAACATGTCGATCATGCAGATCGCCGAGATCGTGAAGAAAATCGTCGAACAGGAAATGCCTGAAAAGGGCGAGATCGAAATCGTCACCACACCGACCGACGACATCCGCTCCTACCATATCAATTCCGACAAGATCCAGAACGAGCTGGGCTTCAAGATCGCCCATTCGATCGAGGATGCGGTCCGCGATCTCTGCAAGGCCTTCAAGGAAGGCAAGCTGCCGGATAGCATGACCAACGACTGGTACTACAACGTCAAGACGCTGAAAAAGCTGAACGCGGCTTGAGGTCAGCCCCTCTTAGCTCAGGAACCCCCTCACCCAACCCTCTCCCCCACGGGGAGAGGGCTTTTTTGATAAGGCTTGGCGATACGAGCCCCTTCTCCCCGAGGGGGAGAAGGCCGGGATGAGGGGGTTCGGATTTCTGCTGCAACCGACTGAGAGACACCCATGCCCGAAACCAAAACAGCTCTCGTCACCGGCGGTGCCGGGTTCATCGGCTCGCATACGGTTGACGTGCTTCTGGACCGGGGCTTCAAGGTCCGGGTCGTGGACAATCTCTCCGGCGGACACGAGCGCAATCTTGAGCACCACAAGGGCAACAATGCCCTGTCCTGCGAATGGGCCGACATCCGCGATCTTGAACCGGACGCAACCATCTTCAAGGATGTGAACTACATCATTCACTATGCCGGGATCGGCGACATCGTCCCCTCGATCGAGCGCCCCATCGAATACATGTCCGTCAATGTGCAGGGCACGGTGCGGGTGCTTGAGGGCGCGCGCGAAGCCGGTGCGGAGAAGTTCGTCTACGCCGCCTCTTCCTCCTGCTACGGCCTGGCCGACACGCCGACCACAGAAGATCATCCGATCCAGCCGCAATACCCTTACGCCCTGTCAAAGTACCAGGGCGAGCAGGCCGCGTTTCACTGGCACAGCGTCTATGGCATGCCGGTCAATTCCATCCGGATCTTCAACGCCTACGGCACGAGGGTGCGGACCACGGGTGCCTATGGCGCCGTGTTCGGCGTCTTCCTGAAACAGAAGCTTGCCGGCAAACCGTTCACGATTGTCGGGGATGGCGAGCAGTCGCGCGACTTCATCTATGCCTCCGACGTTGCCCGCGCCTTCATCGCTGCCGCGGAGACGGAGATCTCGGGCGAGGCCTGGAATGTGGGCGCCGGCGATCCGCAAACCATAAACCACCTGGTGGACTTGATCGGCGGGGAGAAAGTGCATATCCCGAAGCGCCCTGGCGAGCCGGACTGCACCTGGGCCGATATAACCAAGATCCAGCGCGACCTCGGCTGGGCGCAACAAGTGCCTTTCGAAGAGGGTGTGCAGCGGATGCTGGACGATATTGATGTGTGGACCGACGCCCCGCTCTGGGAGCCCTCCTCCATCGCCAAGGCGACCGAGACCTGGTTTCAGTATCTGGGCGAGGACGGAGAGAAGGCGGACTGACACTCCTACCGTCATTGCCGGGCTTGACCCGGCAATCCAGAGCGTCGGCGCCGGAGCAGTACGGCCCTGGATCCCCGGGTCAAGCCCGGGGATGACGCAGAGAGCAGCGGCCGAGGATGATAAGAGAAGAGTGTCTCGGGGACGACGAGGACGAGAATAGATGACGGAAAGCCTGACCGCGAAATTCGGTCACAAGATCAAGACCCGCGAAGAGCTGGCCGAAGCCATCGGGCCCAGACCGCGCGACCAGAAGGTGATCATGTGTCACGGCGTGTTCGACGTGGTCCATCCCGGCCACATGCGCCACCTAGTCTACGCCAAGAGCAAGGCGGATCTGCTGATAGCCAGCCTCACGGCCGACAAGCATATTGAGAAGGGCCTCTACCGCCCGCACGTGCCTCAGGACCTGCGCGCCGCAAACCTCGCCGCTTTCGAGGTGGTCGACTACGTCATCATTGACGAAAACGCCAAGCCCCTGAAAAACATTGAATTCCTTCAGCCGGATTACTTCGCGAAAGGCTTCGAATACGTCTCCGGCGGAATGGCGCCCAAGACGGCGGAGGAAAGCGACATCCTCGAAGCCTATGGCGGCGAGATCATCTTCACCCCGGGCGACATCGTCTACTCCTCCTCTGCGTTGATCGACATGGCACCGCCTGAGATCAAGATCGACAAGCTCATGACCGTTATGGAAGGCGGCGGTGTGACCTTCGATGGTCTGCGCAAGACACTCAAGGGCATGGC
>JBCCEL010000390.1:0-5310 GCA_039030315.1 Pseudomonadota bacterium | reverse complement strand
CTGGTATCCGATGACGCAGAGCGAATACCGCGACATGCCGACGTACGTGCGCGTCCTGAGATTCACTCCGTTGATGTTATGGCTCTTCCCCTTCTATTTGTGGCGGCGCAGCCCCCGGCATGACGGCTCTCATTTTCATCCCGGCAGCAGCCTGTTCAAGGCCGGGGAAAAATGGGACGTGTTGACCAGCACCGTCTGGTGGTCCGGCATGCTGGCGCTCCTGGGCTGGTTCACCTACGAATTCGGAGCGCTGGCTCTCCTGCAGTACTATCTCGGACCCTATTTGATTTTCGTCGCCTGGCTGGACCTCGTCACCTATCTCCACCACTCGGATCCGGACGTTCCCTGGTATCGCGGCGCAGACCGCCGCACGGGTGATCAAGGCGACGCGGAATCGTCCGTAGTCTCGGGCTTGCAGGACATATTGGGGACAAGGGCCGGCCCGGTCGGACGGCAATTTCCAGAAAACCGGTGAAACATGAGGCAAGCGACTGGCGCTCAACGCTTTATCGTGGCGGCGGTGGTCGGCTGCACAGAAGCATGTGTGTCGAGGCCCTGGCGGACAATACTCGCCTTTCTGGCACTGGCCCTTGCCGGAGCGGCGATCGCGGCTGCCACCTTGAGGGTCGATACGGACCCCGGGCTCATGATCAGCAACGAGCCCAAGTTCAGCCGGGACTATCAGGCCCTCATTGCCGATTTTCCGGTCCTGGAGAACGGGTTTCTGATCGTCGTCGATGCTGGAAACACCGGCGAGGGACGGCGCCTTGCCGGTGAGATTGCGGACCATTTGAAGACGCGGCCTGGCCTGTTCACCAACGTGTTCGCGCCGGGACACGGCAGATACTTCGAAACCCACGGTCTGCTCTACCTGCCGGAGGCGGAGGTGGATAAGATTGCCGCCGACGTCGAAAACCTCGCCCCGCTGCTGAATTCCCTGTCTCTCCAGCCCGACATCGGCGGACTGGACGATCTCCTTCAACAGATCGTACCGGTGGCCGAGGTTGGGCAGGCCCCGGCGGAGCTGGCCCGTCTTCTCGGCGCCATGGCCGACACGGCGGGCCGCTTCAATAAAGGCCGGACCGCGCCGCTCGACTGGTCGTCCCTCGGGAACAAGCCTCCAGAGCCGGATCGCACCCGCTGGTACGTGTTCGCCAAGCCTGTGCTCGACTATTCCGCCCTTGAGGCAGCCGGCGCCCCCATGCGAGAGGTTCGCAGCCTGTCCGCGGCCCTGGAAAAGAACCATCCCGGAGTGAGTATCCGGCTGACCGGTGCGGCCGCGATTGATGCTGAGGAGTTTGAGTCCGTCTCCAAGGGAGCAGTTACGGCCGCCGTCACGTCGTTTGTTCTGGTGGCGCTGACGATCCTGATCGGCTTCCCGGTGCTGGTGCTGCTTGTGCCGGCCCTGGCGCTGATCGTGCTGGGGTTCCTGGCGACCGCCGGATTTGCCGCCCTGAGCATCGGCTACCTCAACATGATCTCGGTGGCGTTTGCGGTCCTCTTCATCGGTCTTGGCATCGACTATGCGGTGCATGTTGTCTTGCGCTTCGCCGAGGAGCGGGCAAAGGGCCGCGACCAGCGGGAAGCTGCGGTTTCCGCCGTCCGGCACACCGCATTGCCGCTAACGCTGTGCACCGTCACCACGTCGCTCGCGTTCCTTTCGTTCGGGTTCACGGACTTTGTCGGAATGGCGCAACTGGGTGTGATCTCGGCGGGCGGTGTCGTCATCGCCTTGCTGGCGTCGGTCACGCTGGTGCCGGCAATCCTGGTGCTGCTGCCCGTGCGGCAGGACAGGCTCGCCGCCAAGTTTGCCCGGCTTCGCTCCGGCGACGCAGGCGCAGCGCCCGGGGGCGGCGGTTTCCATCTGCGCGCGGCTGCGATCGCGGTTGTGGTCCTTGCGGCCTTCGGCGCCTTTCTTCTGAAGGATGCGCGGTTTGACGGTGATCCGCTCAACCTCAAGGACCCGGAAGCGCCAAGCATGATCGCGTTCAACGATATTGCAAAGGATGAACCGGGGCAGACCTACGCCGTCCAGTTCGTGAGCAAGCCCGGACCTGAATTGACACGGCTGGTCGAGAGGGCAAAAGCCCTGCCCGAGGTATCCGGTGTGCGGACCATTGAGGACCTGCTGCCGGAAAACCAGGACGCCAAGCTTGAGCGCCTGAACCGGGCCGGTGATCTGCTTCCTGCCGAAATCCTGCCCGCTTCCGCCATGAGTGAAGGGGAACGTCGGGAGTATTTTTCGTCCGTTAGATCCCTGTCCGGGCGGATTGCCGGTGCACGCCGGGTTCCAGAACGGGTTCAGAAGACCGCAAAGCGGCTGGCTGAAAACATCGCCGAAGCACTGGCCGCAGCGGAGCAGGAACCGGCCAGGCTCGCGGAGCTTGAAGCGGCCCTGATCGAGGGATTCCCCTCCTTCTTCCAGGATATCCGCCGCATAGTGACCCTGGACCGGGCTACCCCCGGCAATATCGCCGAAGGACTGAAAGAGCGCTACGTGTCGCCGGACGGCCGCTGGCGCGTTGAGATCCTGCCGAGCGGAAACATGCGCGATCCCGCCGAACTCAACCGCTTCGTCACGGCCGTTTCAGCCCTCCATCCGGACATGACGGGCGCCTCGGTCGATATCAAGGGGTCTGCCGACGTGGTTGCCGAAGCCATGCGCATCGCCTCGTTCGCGGCGCTTGTGCTTGTCTGCCTGGTCCTGTTCCCGGTGCTGAGGAGCGTCAGGGACGTCCTGCTGGTGCTCGCCCCGCTGGTGCTGGCCGGCCTGCTGGTCGTCGGCTATTCCGTCGCTGCGGAAGCACCCTTCAACTTTGCGAACGTCATCGTCATCCCGCTGCTGATCGGGCTCGGTGTCGACAGCGCCATTCACTACGTCCTGCGGGCGCGCGGTGAATCAGAGCGCATGGCGGTTTCCGGAACCTGGACGCCGCGGGCCGTTCTGATCTCCGCCATAACCACGCTCGGTTCCTTCGGCACCTTGTGGATGTCCGGTCACCGGGGACTGGCCAGCATGGGGGAATTACTCAGTATCTCCATTGTCGCCACCCTGCTGTGCACGCTCGTCGTCCTGCCGGAGCTGATCAGGTGGATCAGAACCGGTTGACACGGACCGGGGCGTCGTCCGGCTTTTCATCCGGGTTGAATCCCTCTATGTTTGAACCGGAGAGGGCGGCGAATATAGGTCCAGTGGGGAGCCATGGTTCGATCCGCGGAACAGCCGGCAGGTGCAGACGGCCCACCGCCGCTGCACATACTCGCAACATCATCTGGTGCCACGGTGCCGGATGCCGATCTGCTGTTTTCGGGCGATTACATGCGCCAGGGCGTCGATCTCTGGATCTCCCAGGACGGCCAGCTGGGTGCCGTGATCGAAGGCTACTTCCTGACCGAGAACCCGGCACCACTGACCAGTCCGTCCGGAGCGCAACTGAGCGGTTCCGTGGTCGAGGCGCTGACGGGCGGCCGTGCCCCGGGCCAGATCGCACAAGCCGGTACGCCGTCCGCTGCCGAACCCATCGGCCAGGTCGAAACGTTGACCGGCGAGGCCCAGGCGACGCGGACGGACGGCTCCGTCGTCGCGTTGAGCCTCGGCACCCCTGTCTATCAGGGCGATGTCGTTGAAACCCGCGACGGCTCGCTGGGCTTGAGCTTCCTGGACGGCACCGTGTTCTCGCTGTCGGAAAACGCCCGGATGGTTCTGGATGAACTGGTCTACGAGCCAGGCGGCTCGTCCAACTCCATGCTGTTCAACCTGGTCGAAGGCGGCTTCGTTTTCGTGGCCGGCCAGATCGCGCCGACCGGCGACATGAAGGTAGCCACTCCGGTGGCCACTCTCGGTGTTCGTGGCACGTCGCCGACCGTGTTCATTGCGCGGAGCGGGGAGGTCATCTTCTCCATCGTCAAGGATCCGGGGCCGGACGGGAAGGTCGGGTCCTACCTACTGTTCGATGCGTTCGACCGGGTGATCGGAGAGATCAACGATGTCGGCCGCAAGCTCATCCTGGCGAGCTCAACAGCGGCTGCCATCATCGTGGACAAGACCGCGACGGACCTGGAGGAAGAGCGGCTTTTCGTCGACCAGGCCTACAAGACTTACGAAACCATGCGGTCAAGGTCCGGTCCTGCACAGAACCCCGATGCTGGCGGACAGGGCCCGGATGACGGCGGAGAAGGTCCGCCGGACGGAGAGTTCCGCGATGGTTCGTTCTCGCCTGAAGGCGTCTTCAGGGCTGGCCTTGAGGGCGGCCGGCCCGGGGACGAGCTGATCATCGGCCGGGAGGCGGGCGAAAACTTCCTGTCCGGCGGCCGGGGGGACGACATCCTTTTCGGAGGGATCACCAGCGACGACGTCTTGAAGGGCGGCCAGGGCGATGACCTTATAATAGGGGGTGTCTTCGGCCTGGCGATCATCTCCGGTGGACCGGGAGACGATATCCTCATCGGCAGCGAGTTCGGGCCCAGTATCATCTCCGGCGGGCCGGGTGACGATACGATTATCGGCAACGTGGCGGACGACCTGTTGTCGGGCGGCACTGGCGACGACGAGATCAGCGGTGGCGGCGGCGATGACATCATCAGCGGTGACGAGGGTGCCGATGAACTCGACGGCGAAGAAGGCAGCGATTTCATTTCGGGAGGGACCGGCAATGATCTTCTGCTTGGCGGCGATGATGACGACCTGCTTGTGGGCGGTCCCGGCGACGATGACCTCTTCGGCAACGGCGGAAGCGACATCCTGACAGGCGGTCTTGGCGCGGACCGGTTCGGCTTCCTCGCCGCCGATGAAAGCCTCGACGTTGTCGTGGATTTCGGGGCGGGAGACTTCCTCGATATCGACGACCTGCTCGCACCTTCCTACACGACGGCAACCGCGGCGGCCTTTGTCTCTGCGGTCGAGGTCTCCGGCAGCACCGTGTTGTCGGTCGACGGGGATGGCACGGGAACAGCACTGGGGTTTGAAGTGGTCGCAGTCCTGACCGGCGTCACTGCAGGCACCGCCCTCGACTACACCATTGACGGCTTTGACACTCTGGACACCGTCGTCGTCAGCTAGGCCGGTCGAAAGCAGGCTGTAGATTGTCGCAATCCGATCCTTGCCGTCCTCGGCCACCGAGCCGAGGACCCAGGGCCACAGAAGTCAGAGCCCTGCGGCCCAGGGCCCTCGGGTAGAGCCGGAGGGCAAAACCTTTTATGTGTCTGATGGATGGACTCGAAGCGGCCCTGCCATCACGAGCCTAGACCGCGTCCTGACGGATTCGCCTCCACCCGCTCTACTTCCGCTCGCCCTGTACGATGCGGTCCAGG
>JBCCEL010000389.1:0-5319 GCA_039030315.1 Pseudomonadota bacterium | reverse complement strand
GCATCTTGTGCCAGATCACCTCGCGCGCGGTTGAGTCCGTGGACTTCAACCATTCTTCGTAGAGCGAGAGAAGCTTCTTGGCTTCCGGGAGATCGGAGGGCTCGCCGCTATTGCCGCCGGTCTCGTAGAACTGGCCCCAGAGCGGCCACTGATACTGTTCCTGGGTGGTCGGAGCCAGTTCCTCCGGAGACATCTCCGCGGTGGGAATGCCGTTGTCGAAGCCGCTCCAGACACCCATGATCACGTCGCCCGAGCGCACTCGCCGCCGGAAGATGTCGCGCTGCGTCGGCCGGACGAAGATTTCAACACCGATCTTGCGCCAGTTGTCTCTTACCAGTTCGAGCACGTCGGTTTCCTCGGTGCTCTCGCCCGCGGTCTCCACAACGATCTGCATGATCTCGCCATTGGGGAGGAGGCGGATACCTTCCTCGTTGCGCTCGGTCAGGCCGACCTCATCCAGAAGCTTGTTCCCCAGGTCGAGATCGAACTGCGTCCAGGCCTTTTGGTACTCTTCGCGGAACAGCGGGCTGGTCGGCAGCACGCTGTTGGAACTGGGCCGTGCCAAGCCGTAGTAGACTGCCTGGTTGATCTCGTGACGGTCGATCGCGACCGATAGCGCCCGGCGTACCCGGATGTCCCTGAACAGATCGCGCCAGACCTTGTCGGCGGCGTTCAGGTTGGGGAAGAGGGCAATCTGCGAACCCTTGGCGGTTTCCCAGAGCCGGACGTTCATCGGGTGCAGCTTCGTTGACGCCTTCAGGAAGGTGTAATTGTCAAAGCGGATATAACGGCCTTGAAGGTCGGTTTCTCCGGCGCCCGCCTTGGTCGGGATCAGGCCGGTGGATCCCATACCAACCTTGATCGAGTCGATGTAAGGCAGCTGGTTGCCTTGGGGATCGACGCGGTGGAAGTACGGGTTGCGCTTGAAGATGAACTGTTCCGACGGCGGCCTGGTGCTGTTGCGCCAGGGCTGCAGGGTCGGCATGTCCGGATTTTCCGGGCGGTACTGGCGGCCGAGGCGCCGGTGCATCCGCGGCCAGTTCTTCTGCTTGTACTTCTTGGCGAGCTTCTTCAGGCTCTCTTCGGAAGCATACTTTGCATGGAACTGCTTCATGTAGTGCGCAGGCATGTAGAGGTAGAACGGACGCGCTCCGGCGAGCGCCGGCAGGAAATTCGGGTTGGGCTCCTTGAAGGTGTAGCGGACGGTGTGCTCGTCAATGATCTCGAACTCGGCCGGCACATCACCGGACTTCAGGATGCGGGGCACGCCGCCGCGCACCAGCTTCTTGTTGTTAATCACGTCTTCCCAGCGATAGCGGAAGTCTTCGGTGGTGAAGGGATGTCCGTCCGACCACTTGTGTCCTGGACGCAGGTGCAGGGTGAAGATCCTGCCCTCTTCGACCTCGATGTCCTTGAGGATGTCCGGCTTGAGGTTCAGCTCGTGGTCGTAGCCGACGAGCCGGGCATAGCCGTAGACAACCATCATCCGGATGTCTTTCTGCTTGCCCAGAAGTATGCGGATCTCGCCACCGCTCTTGCCCGGCTTGATCCCCAGGGCATCGAAGTCGACGGTGCGCGGCGCGTCCGGCAGGCGCTGAGCAATGGCGGGGAGCTTGCCTGCCTTCACGTCCTCGATGAAGCTCGGCACTTCATTATAGGACTGGCCGAGGGCCGGCAGCGAAAGGCCGAAAGCCAGGGCCAGGATCATCAGTGCACGGATCATGCCCTCAACTCCTTGGCGTCAACGGACGGGTTCACCAGTACGTGGTGGCCTTCATCTATCTCCAGATGCATCAGCCGCTCGTCGCCGCCGGAACCGTTGAACTGCGGGCCCCAGCTTTCAGTTGCTGACGAGCCGCCCAGCTGGATCGCCTCAAAATCCAGCGGCCGCTGAAGGTCCGCATACGGGACGGCTTTCAGCAGCGCGCGAGTGTAGGGGTGCACCGGGTTCTTGAAGAGAACTTCGCGCGGCGCGGTCTCGACCAGCTTGCCCTTGCACATCACCGCAATGCGGTCGGCAACATAGTCCACAACCGCCAGGTTATGGGAGATGAAGAGATATGTCAGACCGAGCTCGTCCTGCAGATCCTTCAGAAGGTTCAGGATCTGGGCCTGAACCGAAACGTCCAGGGCCGATACGGGCTCATCGCAAATCAGCAGGTCCGGATTGAGGGCCAGGGCCCGAGCAATACCTACGCGCTGGCGCTGACCGCCGGAAAAGCTGTGCGGATAGCGGTTCAGGAACCGGGGATCGAGGCCGACCAGCCGCATCAGTTCGGTGACTTTGGCCCGGCGTTCTTCCTCGTTGCCCATATTGTGGATGACCAGCGGCTCGCGCAGGATGTTGAGCACGGTCATCCGCGGCGACAACGAGGAGAACGGGTCCTGGAACACCATCTGCATGCGCGGGCGGAAGGACGTCAGATCCTGGCCTTCAAGGTTCAATAGGTCGAACCTTTCGCGGCCGTTGTCATAGATCATGCTGCCGCTGTCCGGCGACACCGCGCGCATGATCATCTTCGAGACCGTGGTCTTGCCGCAGCCGCTCTCCCCGACAAGTCCGAGGCACTCGCCGCGCTTGATGCTCAACGTGAAGTCGTCAACCGCGACAACCGTATTTTCGTCAGAGGCGCCGAAGAAGCCGCCCTTCTTGGTGACGAAGGTCTTGCGCAGGCCCTCGATCTTGAGCAGCGGCTCGTCGCTGTCGGCGTCCAGATCTTCCTTGTGGCCGAAAGCAGGCCCGATTTCGTAGTTGATGTCCCGGATCGACTGCAGGCGCTCACCCGGCTTCATGTCAAAATGCGGAACGGCGTTAAGCAGGGCCTTTAGATAGGGATGCTTCGGGTCATTGAAGATCTTGTCGACCGGGCCTGCCTCCATGACCTCGCCGTGATAGACGACAACCACCTCGTCAGCCATGTTGGCGACCACGCCCAGATCGTGGGTGATCAGCAAGATCGCCATGTTGAGCTTCTGTTGCAGCTCCTTGAGCTGATGCAGAACCTGCGCCTGAACGGTCACGTCGAGTGCGGTGGTCGGCTCGTCGGCGATCAGGAGCGAGGGCCGGCAGATCATCGCCATGGCGATCATCGCACGCTGGCGCAGGCCCCCCGACAGCTCGAACGGGTACATGTCGTAGGCGCGCTGCGGATTGGGGAAGTTCACCAGCCCCAGCATCTCCTCGGTCACCTTGCGCGCATCGGCCTTCTCCACGTCCCGGTGGAGGGTCAGCGCCTCTTCGATCTGGTTACCGATGGTGTGGAGCGGTGACAGGGATGTCATCGGCTCCTGGAAGATCATGGAAATGCGGCTGCCCCGCAGCTCGCGGAATTCCTCGCCGTCCCGGTCGAGCGCGGCAATATCCACGACTGCCCCGTTCGCCTGCGGATCGGCAAACATGATCCTGCCGCCGGTAATTGAGGCCGCGCGGGGGAGGATTCCGAGAATAGCCTGAGCTGTAACCGATTTACCGGAGCCGGATTCCCCGACCAGAGCCATGACGCTTCCCGGCTTGATGCGGAAGCTGACCCCCTTCACGACTTCCAGTGGACTCCCGTGCAGCGAAAACGCCACCCGCAGATCTTCCACGCGTATCAAGTCCGTTTGTACGCTCATAATGTAATTGAAACGGCAGGGCCCAAGGCTTGGACACCTGACCGGCACTCCTCCCACTCATCGAAGCAACGGCGCGAGTGGTTTTAGGATGCCTTCAGCGCCAGCGCAATCGGCGAATAAGGCGCCGGGATCACATTTTGACGCACGGTGCATAACCGCAACACCCGCCAGCAGGTGTTGCGGCAAGAAATGCAACCTGTTTTCTCCGGCTTCAGGACCTAGTGCCTGATGCGGATGCTCGTGTTCCGCGCACCTGCGCGTTTGACGAGGCGGTAGAGAGTTGCCGCATTGCGCGGGTGCAGCCGGACGCAGCCGTGCGAAGCAGGACGGCCAAGTCGGCGGATGTGGTTGGTGCCGTGAATGGCATAGCCGCCGCGGAAGAAAATCGAGTGCGGCATCGGCGCGTTGTTGTATTTGCTCGAGTAATGCATGCGCCGCATGACTGTCGGACGGTAGTTGCCCGTGGGCGTACGATACCGTCCGCGTCCGGTCGAGACCTTCCAGCTGTAGATGCGACGCCCGTTCTGATAGACGTTCATCCTTTGGCTGGAGATATCAATCTTCGCAGTGATTTTTGCGGCTTTTGCCGTTGTTACTCCGCTCTGTCCGCCGATCAGAACGGCGACCGCGAAGACTAGTGCGGCGAGAATCTTCCGAATACGCATGTGAATACGCCCCTGTACTGACTGACAGCACACAATCGCCGTATAACCACCACGACTATCGTGTGCCCATTCCCTGTTACGCTTTTTACGGGAGCAATTATGACCGCAACGGCCGGGGCGGCGCAAATACCAATTTTGTTACTTCGGATTAAGGTTAGCACAGGCGTCGGCGCAGATCGTCCGAACAGGATCTTTCATTGACCCTGTCTTTTTCTGCGCGCCGGCAGGCAGCCCGGCGCAGCGGTTTTCGCCGGTGCTGCGGGGCTGCAAGTGCTGGCGAGCCGGGTATCGCCGAGCCGTCAGCCCTTCACGACCTTCTGGCGCTGTTCACCGAGACCTTCAATGCCGACAGTCATAACCTCCCCGTTCTTCAGGAAGCGCTGCGGCTTCTGGCCCGCGCCAACCCCGGGCGGTGTGCCCGTGGCGATAACGTCGCCCGGTTCCAGGGTCATGAACTTGGACAGGTAGGAAACGATGTGGGCAACGTTGAAGATCATGGTCTTCGTGTTGCCGTCCTGCTGGCGCTCGCCGTCAACTTCCAGCCAGATATCGAGTTTCTGGGGGTTGGAAACTTCGTCCGTTGTAACCAGCCAGGGACCCATCGGTCCAAAGCCGTCGCAGGCCTTGCCCTTCACCCACTGGCCGCCGCGCTCCAGCTGGAATTCGCGCTCGGAGACGTCATTGATCACCATGTAGCCGGCGACATGATCCAGCGCATCCTTCTTGGCAACGTATTTGGCCCGCTTGCCGATGACGATGCCGAGCTCAACTTCCCAGTCCATCTTCTTGGAGCCCTTGGGACGAACCACGTCGTCGTTCGGCCCCGCGACCGCGTTCATTGTTTTTGTGAACATCACCGGCTCTGTCGGGATCGGGTTCCCGGTCTCCTTGGCGTGATCTGAATAGTTCAGGCCGATGCACAGGAATTTCTGAAATCCGGTTACGGGCGCCCCTATGCGCGGGCGGCCCTTTACAAGCGGCAAAGAGGAAGGTTTGAGCTTCTTGAGGTTTGCGAGCTTCTTCTCGATGACTGCCGGCG
>JBCCEL010000388.1:0-5381 GCA_039030315.1 Pseudomonadota bacterium | reverse complement strand
TGCTCGCTTCTGTTTCTGATGGGTGTGAGCTTCGGATATTTCATCGTGGTTCCCTTTTCGCTCAATTTCATGATCTCGTACAGCATCTCCGAGCAGGTAGGCGAAACGATCAAGCTCAGCAGCTATATCAGCTTCGTGACCATGATTTCGCTGGCCGCGGGGTCACGGGTACGAGGCCGTACTTGGCAAGGAAGCGTCCCGCAGTCGGCACGCCGAACACGCGCTTGCCCTTCATGTCGGCAAGCGAGCGGATCGGCGTCTTGGTGAAGATGTGGCACGGATCCCATGCACCGGCGCTGATCCAGGTGACGTTCTTCACCTCGCCATAGGCTTCCGACCAGATCTCGTTGAGGCCGTAACGGTCGAACAGGACCGGAAGATCGAGGCTGTAGCGGGTGGAGAAGGGGAAGTAGCCGCCGAAGACATTAATGTCCACGGGTGACGCCATCGTAGCATCATCGGACTGGACTGCATCGATAGTGCCTTTCTGCATGGCGCGGAAAAGCTCGTCCGTGGGTACCAACTGGTCGGCGTAGAACAGCTCGATTTCCATTTCGCCGTTCGCTGCCTTGTTGAAGGCCTCGATCTGCGGCTTGATGACGTGGGCGCCGAGCGGTGCCCCGGAATAGGTCTGCAGCCTCCATTTGATCTTGGCTTGCGCTTTGACAACCGCTGGAGCGGCGAGGGTGGCAGCACCTGCTGCGCCTGCGCCTGTCAGGACCTTACGTCGTGTTGTCATTGATACCTCCTGTTGGTGGGTTGGGGTTAACGGGGTGGGGAAATCATCCTCCGGTGAAAACTGTTTAGCTGTGGAACATGTCTGGTCAGAAGAACGGCTCTGCGCCGTGCCCCCTCTGAGACCAGAAGAGTGCCCACCTTGCGGCGTCGGCTACGATGTTGACCTGGTCTTCACGTGTGTCGTCGCCCGTAATCTCGTGATCATGCTTGCCGAGAGCGTGTTCCAGCCCGTGCTCTGCGGCGTAACTCTCGACGCGGGATTGCAGCGCGGTTCCCCATTGGGCGAACTCGGAGGCCAGCATATGTTCCCACGCCTGCTCCAGATTCTCCTTGCCGATCACCGCTTCGCACGCCTCCAGAAACTTGCCGCGAAAGCTCGTTCTGTCGACGCCATCATACATGTAGGCATGGCTGTAGAGTGGAAAGCCGTCACAATCGGGCAGGGCTTGGAGGGCGTGGTAACCTTTCATCTCGGCGAAAAGATCCTCGAAGTTGGCCGCCTGATACACGCCGTCCTCGAATTCCTTGCGCAACCAAGCATCTGCTTCCGGATCCTTGCCGACAACGGGAGCCCCGAGTACGGCGTGAGGCGGTGTTGAGATCTCTTGAAACCTGTCCAACTCAGCCTGCAGGTCCGGCGCTTCCGGCTTTGAGAACAGCCCAGCCAAAAACCCTTTCTCTTCCTGTTCTGGAGGGGGTGTCTTTCCGGTCAGCAAACCCCACAGGCTTTCGAACTCCTCTTCATCACCCGGGTTGGGCTTCGCCAGCACGTTGATGTCGAGGCCCATCGATCCTTTACCTCGCGTAGATGGTCTGCGGCAGCCACAAGGCGATCTGGGGGAACACCATTACAAGAGTGAGTGCCAGGATCATCACGAAGACGAACGGGATTATCGAGGTGTAGATATCCGTCAGCTTGATTTCCGGGGGTGCCATCGCTCGCATGAGGAAGAGGTTGTAACCGAACGGCGGCGTCATGTAGGCGATCTGCGTGGTGATCGTATAGAGCACGCCGTACCAGATGAGGTCGAAGCCCAGCACCTTCACCAGCGGCACATAGAGCGGGGCGACGATGACCAGCATGGCGGTGTCGTCGAGGAAGGTTCCCATCAGCAGGAACGACAGCTGCATGAGGATGAGGATCATCCAGGGATTGAGGCCGAGCTGCTCGGTGAAGAGATTGTCGATCGCCCGGACGGCGCCTAGACCGTCGAACACGGCGCCGAAGGCGAGGGCGGCCATGATGATCCACATGAACATGCAGGAGATGGCGAGGGTCTGACGGACGGATGTCTCGAAGACCCGCCAGGTCATGCGCCGTTTCACCACTGCCGCCAGGAACGCCGTCATCGCGCCGACTGCAGAGCTTTCCACCAGGCTCGTCCATCCTTTGACGAACGGCACGATCATCGCAACGAAGATGACGACCGGCAGGATGCCCGCTCCCAGGAGGCGCATCTTCTCGGCCATGGGAACGTTACGTTCTTCGGGCGGAAGGACCGGTCCGAGATTGGGCTGCAGACGGCAGCGGATGGCGATGTAGATGATGAACATCGCCGCCATCATCAGACCGGGGACTGCGCCGGCCAGCCAGAGCTGCCCCACCGGCTGACGCGCGATCATGGCGTAGAGCACGAGGACCACCGAAGGCGGCACGAGGATTCCCAGCGAGGAGCCCGCCTGGATAACCCCCGTCACCATGCGCTTGTCGTAGCCTCGTCGGAGCAACTCAGGCAGTGCGATCGTTGCACCGATCGCCATTCCGGCCACGGACAACCCGTTCATCGCCGAAATCAGCACCATCAGGCCGATGGTCCCGATCGCGAGCCCGCCGTGGATCGGCCCCATCCAGACGTGGAACATCTTGTAGAGATCGTCGGCGATCCGAGATTCCGACAGCACGTAGCCCATGAAGATGAACATCGGCAGCGTTAGCAGCGGATACCATTTCATCAGCTTCATGGCCGCCGAGAAGGGCAGATCCGACGACCCCGCGCCCCATAGTGTTAGTGCGGCAATGGAGGCCACCGCGCCAATCGCCCCGAACACACGCTGGCCCGTTGCCAGCATGAGCATCATGGAGGAGAACATCAGGATGGCGATCATCTCATACGACATCAGACGGCCTCGCCCCTGAGTTTGAAGATATCCTTGAACAGTTCGGAGATGGCCTGCAGCAGCATCAGAAAGATGCCGGTGACCATGATCACCTTGACCGGCCAGATATAGGGCCGCCAGGCGCTCGGACTGCGTTGTCCGTACTCCCAGGAGTACATGGTTGAATCGATCCCGCCATAAAGCAGAACACCCAGATAGAAGATCAGGAAGACCACAGTCATCGCATCGATCTGCGCCTTCTTGTGGTCGGACCATTCGCTGTAGAACAGGTCCATCCGGATATTGGCCTTGAGCTGGATCGAGTAGGCTCCGCCCAGAAGATAGTAGGCGACCATGGCGTACTGAGCCATTTCCAGGGTCCAGAGCGAGGGGACGAGTGCAACCTTGGATATGGTCGACCAGAGCAGGATCCCGACCATCACGAAGATGCCGTACATCACCACGCGGCCGATCAGATAATTGACCCGGTCAACGAAACTCACATAGCCTCGCATGGCGGATATCATGCGGCTAACACTCTGAAATACTTAAGACCTGCCCCACGCATCCCGGAACCGTTCCCGCCGTCTCCCCTGAAACCATGAACCGCTGAGCCTAGTGGGTCTTTGACGCCTTGTCACGCCCTCCAGACGTTTTCCCAGCTTTCTGAGCGGCCGGCTTGAACGGTTCAGGGCAGAGCCAGAAGCCCGCCATCCACCACCAGTTCGGTGCCGGTGATCCAGCCGGCCTCATCCGACAGCAGGAACGTGCAGGCATTGGCCATGTCTGCAACCGTGCCGACGCGGCCGAGCGGCACCGCCTTCTGTGTTGCCGTAAGTCCATCCGGATTGTCATCCCACCTGGCCTGCATCGGGCTCTGCGTGGGGCCGGGAAGAATGCAGTTGGAACGGATGCCATCGGCGGCGTACTGGATGGCAACAGACTTCGACAGGGCGATCAGACCGGCCTTCGACGCCTGATAGGCATCCTGAGGCCTGTCGTCACCGCGTACGCACTGGATCGTGGAGAAATGCACCATCGCTCCGCCATTTTCCTTCATGTGCGGCGCAGCCGCCTTGATCGTGTGGGCGCAGCCTGTGAGGTTGATCGACAGCACCTCGTTCCAGACGTCGAGATCGATGCCCTCAACGCCGACATCGCGATCGAACCACAGCACACCCGCCGCGTTGACCAGGTAATCGATCTGCCCGAATTCGGCATAGGTTTCCTTGATCGCGCGGGAGACGAAGAGCCAGTCAGCCACGCTGCCCTTGAGCGGAAGGAAGGCATCATCATCCGGCAGGTCGATCTTTTGAGCGTCGATCCCGGCGACTTTCGTCCCCTCGGCGAGCAGACGCCTCGAGATCTCCCGCCCCATACCGCTGGCAGCGCCGGTGACGATCGCCGTCTTGCCTGCAAAACTCATACTCTTGCTCCCGGAGGTTTCACGACGATGGCTTTCCGGCATCCCAGTGATAATGGGGTGCCCGTTCGCCGCGTAAATAGCGCATCATGTCGACTGCATCCACCACAAGACTGACGAAATTGCTGGCCAGAAGGGCATGGCACCACAGATAGAAAGCCTGTCCGTCCTCACGGCCGGGGAGGTTGAGCGCGAACCATATGAGCATCGGGATCCAGAACACGTGCCCAATCCCGAGCAGGCGGACAAAGCCCAGACTGGCGTGCAGCATGAGAAATAGTGCAACACCCGCCAGGGCACAGGCCACGGCAAGAATTCCGTGCGGGGTGTCAAGGAAGGCAAGCCTGCCGTATTGATCAGAATCAGCCAGGCTGCCCACATGCGCGGCAGCAGCGGGAGGCGGAGCAGCACGATGCCCAGCATGGCTTTGGCGGAATCCAGGTACTTGATGAGCAGCTTGCGACGTCTGTTGCCGGCGGCATTCTGCGAGACCGCACTTATCGTCGCAAGATGGGACGGGCTGACACGATGCTCCTGACCTTCGCCGTTTCCGGCTATCGTTCCTTGCGCCGGCTGGAGCTGCCGCTCCGGCGGCTCAACATCGTGACCGGCCCCAACGGCAGCGGGAAGTCCAATCTCTACCGTGCGCTCCGTCTCCTGGCGGACATAGGTCAAGGGCGCGTTATCGCTTCGCTGGCGGAGGAGGGCGGGCTGGACTCCACATTGTGGGCAGGTCCTGAAACGATCTCCCGGCGCATGAAATCGGGCGACGTTCCGGTTCAGGGCACCGTACGCCGCGAGCGCACGAGCCTGAAGCTGGGATTTGCCGACGAAGACTACGGCTACGCCATTGATCTCGGCCTGCCGCAGCCCGGCCGCACGGCGTTCGGCAAGGACCCGGAAATCAAGACGGAGTTCGTCTGGGCCGGAGAAAAGCTGCGGCGCGGCAACATCATGGCCTCGCGCCGCGGGCCTTGTGTTGACGTGCTGGAGGATGGGGGAGAGCGGGTCAACGTCTTCACCGACCTGCCGGCCTATTACAGCATGATGACCCATGCTGCCGATCCGCGCCGGGCGCCGGAACTGCTTGCCCTGCGCGAGCGGATGCAGAGCTGGCGTTTCT
>JBCCEL010000387.1:0-5397 GCA_039030315.1 Pseudomonadota bacterium | reverse complement strand
GCTCACGATCTTCGTCGTGTTCCCCTTCACGCGCCTGGTGCACATGCTGAGCGCGCCTGTCCGCTACATATGGCGGCCCGGTTACCAGGTGGTCCGCAGCCGCCAGCCTGCGGAGTAGGACCATGCAGACCGTCCTCGTAAACGGCCAGGCCCGGCACACGGGCCGCGCCCGGGACGGTTTTCCGGACGTCAGTGTCAACGGCGTGACGATCCCGGAGGCGAGCATCCTGCGCGAGGCCCAGAACCATCCAGCGGCCTCCCCGGGCGAAGCCCTTGCCGCGGCGGCCCGCGCGCTGGTTGTACGCGAGCTGTTGCTTCAGGAGGCACGCTCACAGATCCGATGCCCACGAACGGCCCAGCCGGACAGAGACGTTGGAGAAACCGGGGACGAAGCGCTCATCGGCAGGCTTCTGGAGGGCGTCATGTCAGTCCCCGAAGCAGATGAAGCGAGCTGCCGTCGCTTCTTCTTGCAGAACAGGGACAAGTTCCGCGGACCCGATGTGTTCGAAGCCGAACACATTCTGTTTCCCGCCGCGCGGGACGACACCGCAGCGAGGCGGGCCGCCAGAGGGGCCGCCGCTGAAGTCATCTCGCAACTTGAGGCGCGCCCTCAGGACTTCGGCGGGTTGGCCCGCGTCCACTCAAGCTGTCCGTCGGCGTCCAGCGGCGGGCGGCTCGGCCGGATTTCGCGGGGGCAGACATGTCCCGAATTCGAGCGTGCGCTCTCCCGACTCGTCGTCGGCAAGGTTGCGCCTGATCCTGTTGAAACCCGCTATGGTGTCCACGTGATCCGTGTGTCCAGCCGGCAGGAGGGCTCACCGCTTGCCTTTGAACAGGTCAATGATCAAATCGCGGAACACCTCAAGGAGGTGAGCTGGAGGAATGCCGTCAGGAGCTATGTCGGGCAGTTGGCCGGCCAATCAGTGATCAGCGGTCTCAGCCTCGACGCGTCCTGATCTGCTGATGGCGAACTGCTTGTCACCAGTGTACGGCGCGAGATCCAGCTCGCTTCCCGGAGGTCCAACGGCTGCATCATACAGCGCTTGCAGCCAATCCCGCGTGATTTCGATTCTGCTTCACAGGTTCGCGGAGCATCCATTGCTACGCCGAAAGTGGCCATAGGCGGATTCGATATCTTCCGCGCATGTCTTCTCGTTTTGCACCCGCCGCTAAAAGTATCAGCAGGCCGGGCAAGGCGTTTCAGGCCAGCCTCTGAGGATAGGATCAATGTTTCACTTCCCCAACCCAATCCCGCAATGGATGAACCGACAAATCACCGGTCACTCTAAGACATCGACATAAATCTGTTTCCAAGTTCGCTGATTTAGGCAAAATTCTGATTTTTCGGTTCGTTTGGAGGATGAGTAAGTGTGATAAATTTGACCTAAACGAAACATAAATTTCACACAATTCCACCGATTTTCATTACAATTTGTAAACACCGGTTTGTTACCCAAAATATTCAGAGATTTTTTTGCAGATTCATGTTTGATTTGATTTGTGATTGTGCTTCAACTGGCAGACAAGGCAGTTTCCTGATGTGTCGGCATTATGCGGCAACAGAGCATCGGGATCCGCGCTGACGAACTTGGCGGCGAAGACACGGGACCGCTTCCGCCGAGCGGGAGACCTAACAATGGTCAGCAAAGAGCGCCTTATCTGGCTTCTGGGGGAGGACATCCCGGCCCGGGTCATTCCGGCCGGACTGATCCAGGACCCGGATGCCGAGATGGCCGATGAGGATCATGTTCCGCTGCACAGCCTCAGGCGGGTTCCGGCAAATTGGCATCCCGAGGCCGTGCCCGGTCATGACAATCATATCCTGAGATATCCGCACGACCGCCATCATGACCATCAGATTCTCATCTCCGTGTCAGACCGGGCGTTGCTGGATCATCACCTGAAGACGACGAAGGTCTGGATCCAAGCCGTGCCGCCCGGGGAGGAGGAGTTCACCAGGAGCGGACCTGAGCCGATCTATCTGGATGACCTCATCGAGCGGGCCGTGAAGGAGGTGACCGGATTGTCGCTTGCTGAACTTTCAACGGCTGTTGGAGACCACCCACCGGGTGACCTCGCCAGTCTTTTGGATGATGTGGTGAGCGAAGTTCGGAACGCCGCCATGCAAGGTCTGACGCGCGGTCTGGAACGTTTCGTCCGCGCTGGGGTGATCGAAGCCGAGGACCTCGATGCGCTCAAACCCGGCCCACTGGTCGATGCGCTGCTGACCGAACCGCGCGTTAACGAAGCAGACGAAGACGCGGGCGTGATCACCACCACACTCCTGCACGCCCCGGGCGTGGACCAGATGAACTTCAGCATGAAGATCGAGAGCTAAACGCGAGATGGTGACGTATCTGTTCAGGTTGAGGACCAATCGCTGTTCAGCGAGGGTGAACGTGACGAGCGGACGAGGTAGGGCCACCCTCCTCAGGCGTACGACTGGGCCTTGGCGGCCTTGCATGCACGCTGATGTGAACGTCAGAACACGGTGTATCCTCAAGGGTACCAGCGAGACCGAACAATCATGGGAGGTTACCTTAAAAAGCGCCGCCCCCAGACGCTTCACTGCTCAGGTCATCGGCAAAGGTTGGAGAAGGGGGCCGTCGACCAGAAGGAGAAGGCCGCCCTTGCCAAGGCCGGCGGTGAGAAGGAATAGGAGACTTTACGCCAGAAGGCGTAGGCGTCCGTTGCCAAGGCCGGTGGTAGTCAGAAGGAGTTGGAGGCCGGTCGTCAGACGCAGGATGAGGCCGGCGGTAGTTAGAAGGGGCTGGAGGCCGGTCGTCAGACGCAGGATGAGGCCGGCAGTGAGACGGAGGCCGTGGGGGATGACTAGGCAACGGGTGACAAGAAGCAGCATAGCACCGCTGCGCAACATGCCGCCGTTCGCAAGACGAAGAAACTCGATGCTGTCCGCAAGAAGAAGGGCGGTGCAGGCTGCGGTGGGGAGGCAGAGAAAGTTCCGGTGGAGCAGTTTTTGGCGAAGATAGGGGCAGAGTGAAAGGCCGCAAGAACAGTGGTTGAGCGTCACCTCGCAAGGCTGACCAGAGCGCGTCAGGCGAGGGGCAACGGCCGGAGATCGAGCTACGGCTGGCGTTGATTGCACTGTCGCCGGTAGTCCCGTTCCACGTCGACAAGGCGCTTCCATTCTGTGCTCGAAAGTTCACGGCCGGCCGCCTGGCACGCAAGCTCCGGCCACAGCGATTGCACCGGCCACACTCGGACATCACCGTCTTCACTGGCAGATGCGACCAAAAACCCGTTCCGACCAAAATCGAGGTTCTCGACCGCCTTGACGTGCCCGTGGAAAGCGACCCCGGCCGGCCGGCCCGATGCCAGGTCCCAGAGACGAACACTGGCATCGGGGGTCGCCACCGCCACTACTGACCCATCAGCGCTGAACGCCGCCGCTGTCCAACCGGACGCCGCGCCCGCATTCGTTCTGTCGAGCACCACCTGGCTGTCCCGCGTTAGCAGATCCCTCCGCAGAACCACGCCGTCACTATCGACCGACAGCAAATGTTTTCCGCCAGGTTCGAACCGCAGGCCGAGAACCCAGCCCTTGTGACCGGCCAGTTCAGCTCCGAGCTGCTTACCGGTGCCGACATTCCACAGGCGCACGGTGGAATCCGAACCGGCGGATGCCAGCATCGTCCCGTCCACGCTGAACGCAAGTTCGCAGACGGCATCGCTGTGACCTTTCAACGGCGGACCTAGAGGTGCTCCCGAAACGGGGTGCCATAGCTGAACGGTTCCGACATGGGTTCCAGTAGCCAGCAGCTTACCGTCCGGGCTGAACTCAGCGCTGCAAACCCGGTCTGTGTGGACCAGCGGATCGCTGGCCGGGAGACCAGTGTTCACCTTCCACAGCCGGACGGCATTGTCGAAGCCGGCGGATGCAAGGAGCTGCATATCGGGACTGAAGACTACAGAGCGAACTTGCTTGCCGCTGTGACTTCCCGGAATGTCGAACAGGCGCTGGCCGTTAGCGACATCCCATAAACTGATCTTCGAATCCGTCCCCGCCGATGCGGCGAGTGAGCCGTCCGGGCTGAGCGAAACGCCAAGAACCAGCTCACCGTGGTCCAACCGACGGCCGACGCTTCCGCCAGCGTGCAGGTCCCAAAGGCGCACGCTTTGATCTGCACTCCCGGAGGCAAGCAGCGTTCCGTGCGGATCGAATCCAACACTGAACACTTCGGCCGTGTGTCCGGTCAGCGTGCTCCCTGACTGCTTGCCGGTTTCCACGTCCCAGATGCGGACGGTTCGATCCTGACTCGCCGACGCGATCAGTGTGTCATCCCGGCTGAACGCCAGGTCCACCACGAAGCCGTCATGCCCCGCGAGAGACCGCATAGTCGGCTCGTCCGGAGTGAGATCCCAAAGTTGCACAGTCCAGTCGCGGCTGCCGACGGCAAGCTTTGTGCCGTCGTGACTGAAGGCCGCTCCAGGGACGGACCCGCCCCGCCATTCGGTGTGGCCGGCCAGCAGCAACTCCACCTCCGATCCGCCGGCAACCAGCCGGGCGCTCAGGCTGCCGTCACTGCTCACCCAAAGCAGTCGGGAGCCGTCCGCGCTGAACGTCACCTCCCAGACCTCGTTGGATGTACCATCCTCCAAGGTGCCCATGGTCGCCATGATCTGATGTTCGCGCCGTTCGAGGTCCCAGAGCCTGACGGTAGAGTCCGAACCTGCCGTTACCAGCAGCTTCTCATCCGGGCTGAACGCCACATCCCACACCGCGCCTTCATGGCCCTCGAGCGGCTCCCCAAGTGGCTCGCCTGTGGCCACATCCCACAGGCGAACCGTCCAGTCACCGCCGGGCGTTGCCAACAGCTGCCCGTCGGGGCTGAACGCCCCTTCCCAAATGTTGTCGCCCTCGGCATGACCTTCCAGTTTGCGGATTTGCCGCATGGCGGCGGGATCGGTTGCATCCCACAATCCAACAACGCCGTCACCGCCCATCGAGACCATCAGCTTCCCGTCCGGGCTGAACGCAACCCGGTTCACCCCAGCCCTGTGGCCGGTCTGCGGCGAACGTGCCAGAACGGGTCGGGACAGCGCAGCGAACAGAGCTTCCCATCCCTCGTTGGTCTTGGTCGTATTGAGGCTCTCCAAGGCCAACAGCATCGCAACGTCGGTCTGCTCAGCGGCATTGGAAATGGCGACCGTCGCCAGACGTCGCGCCTCCGAGTTATCGCGCTGTACGATGGCTTCGTCGCGTTGGATCCAGGCAAAGATGCCCGCCGCAACGGCGATTACGGTGAGTATTGCCAGACCGCTGATTGCCGCGCGGCGCAGGCGCCGGGCAAGGCGGAACTGGCGGATGTCCTCACCCTCGAGCTCGTCCTTTGGCATTCCATGAATGGGCGCCGCCACTGTAGCGATGGCGTCGCG
>JBCCEL010000386.1:0-5409 GCA_039030315.1 Pseudomonadota bacterium | reverse complement strand
GGAGGCAGCGGCTGACGCCAGTCTTCCTCCAGCGGTCCGATGAAGCCGTTAACGACCTTCACGCCTGAGCCGCGAAGCTCGGCGCGCAGCGACTGAGCGAGGGACAGGCCGGCGGCCTGACTGGCGTTCGTCAGGCCGAAGCCCGGCATGTTGCACAGGGCGAACACGGAAAAAATGTTCACCCAGGCGGCCGCGCTGTTCTCCCCGTCGGCGCCTCGCGCGCTCATGGCGGGGCCGAAGCTCTGCATGAGACGGAGCAGGCCGAAGCAGGCGATTTCCATCTCATCGCGCGCGCTCGTCACATCCCGCCGGTCCAGGACGCCGCCGGGCCGGACATGCTCTGCCGTGTTCACCAGGATATCCGCCTTCCCCCCGATCTCCGCGGCGAGCTCCTGCACGGAAGTGGTGTCCGTCAGATCAAGAGGCATGCATGTGACGCTGTCCAGGCCGCGCAATCCGGCCTCTCCGTCGAACGGCCGCCAGTCTTCGGCGATCCCGACGAACACCTGGTCTGCTCCCGCTTCGGACAGCGTTCGGGCCATTGCCTGACCTAGTTCGCTGCGTCCGTCGGTAACGAGCACGCGACGATGCCTGGGGTCACAGGTCAGTTGCCGCAATTGTCTGTCGTCGGCCATGTTGCATGTGTCCTCTTCAGGCAGGGCGAACAGGGTTCCCTGGCCGGCCCGGTCGGTGCGGGCAATCAGCCGGACCGGTCCTGACGCCTCTGCATCCCCGTGCACGTGCGCCATCACGGTGGGGCCGCATTCGAGTTGAACCGAGCCGATGCGCCATGGGGTCCGTTCGCGGAAGTAGGTGTTGGTGCTCGTGCGGATCGTGGTTTCCGCAATCAATCGACCGGTGGGCAGGACGTCCTTCCAAACCAGATCCGTGCTGAGGCATTCGCCGCATGCGTCCCGGGCCGGATAAGACCAGGCACCGCAAGTTTCGCATTGCTGCAGCGTCAGCCTGCCCTCGGCGGCGTTTGCCGTGAACACGTGGGCTGACCGGCTGCGCGCCGCGGGCGGTGTGGTGGGGGAAACGGTGCGCGCCTGAGGGTCCTTCCGGGGCGGCTTGTGCAGCGGTTCCGTCATGCCGCACCGCCCGCGAGTATGGCGGCGCCGGAGCACAAGCCCCGGTCGAAATTGATCATGCCGAAGCCCGACACAACGCCTGTGCGGGCATTGGCCACCTGGCCGCCGAGTGCCGAACCGGTAAGCTGGCGCAACGCCTCGACCAGGCCGAGGAAGCCGCCGGCCGAACCGGCCTGACCAACCGAAAGCTGGCCGCCGCTGGTGTTGTGCGGGAACGATCCGTCCGTCTCCAGCGAGCGCTCGCGGATGAATGCCGCCGCTTCGCCCTTTTCGCAGAAGCCCAGATCTTCAATCTGCATCAATGAGATCACGGGGTAGTCGTCATAGGTTTGGAGAAAGTCGGCGTCCTCGGGCCTCACCCCTGCGGTTTGCCAGAGGTCGTCGCGGTCGAGTTCCCATCCGCCGCGAAGTTGGACCGGATCATCGGGAAAGGCGTTGTGGCGCTCGGAGGTGGAAAGGATCCGCACCCCAGCAAGACCCAGGTCCTGAGCGATTTCTTCGCGCAGGACGAGAAACGCTTCTGCGCCGGCACAAGGCATGACGCAGTCAAAGAGGGCGATCGGGTCGGCAATCGGCCGTGCACCGAGGTAGTCCTCCAGGCTCAGCGGCTTCTTCATGAGTGCGTGCGGGAACTTCAGGGCGTTGTTGCGCTGGGCAACGCACAGCCTGCCGAAATCCTCCCGGCTGGCGCCGTAAGTCCGCATGTAGGCATCCGTGATCAGCGCGAAGCAGGCATTCGGCCCGCCCGAACCGTAGGGATAGGAGGCATCCTGGGCAAATCGGCTGAAGCTGGACAGCATGCGCCGGAAGGAGTCGACATGATTGGTATCGCCCGCAACGCAGGCAACGATGTCGGCATCTCCGGCCTGGACCGCCCGTGCTGCACGGCGCAGGCATACTATGCCTGACGCCCCGCCCATGGGAACGTGATCGAGCCAGCGCAGGGATACTCCAAGGTGCTGGGTGAGACCAACGGCCGTATCGGGGAAGAGGGTGAAGCTGGAAACGCAGAAGCCGTCCAGTTGCTTGTGGCTGAGCCCGGCCCGCCTGACGAGCTCGCCCAGTGCCCGTGCGATCCACCAGTGTGCGCTTTCGGCCGAATGCCGCACATAGGGAACGGTGACCGGCACGGCGGCGACCACGCCCTCATAGCCTTGACGGGCGGCACTCATCCGGAAACCGTCCGCTTCTTGAGATGACGGGTGTCGATGCAGTCGCCGCTGCCATGCAGCCGTGCGGCCATGTCCCTGACACCGGCCCGCTGGATCTTGTTGGTGGCCGTGACGGGTAGATCCTGGATGTAGCTCACATAGCCTGGAGCCTTGTAGTAGGCGAGCTGTTCAAGACACCAGCTCACCAGCCCGGCCGCGTGGGCCTCGCGCTGCTCCGGCTCGATCGGGCGTGCCGGGACAATACAGGCAAAGACCTCGTCTCCCCTGACCACGTCCGGCACGGCGGCGACCGCCGCCGCTTCGATGTCCTCGTGTTTTGAGAGCGTGTTCTCCACTTCGACAGCCGCGATGTTCTCTCCGGACCTGCGGATCACGTTCTTCTTGCGGTCAACGAAGATGAAGGTGCCGTCCTGGTTCTGCTGGACGACGTCGCCGGTGTGGAACCAGCCGCCGGTCCAGGCCTCGCAGGTTGCCTTTTCGTCTTTCAAGTAGCGATCGAAGAAGCCGCGGCGAGGGTTTGCGCCGGCGTGGCGCACCAGGAGCTCTCCCGGCGTGCCGGCACTCACATCCTGTCGGTCGTCGTCCACCACCCTTACGTCGACATCCGCTTCGGGTCTGCCGAAGCACCTTGTTCCGACATGGCGCGGCTCTTCGCTTGCGGCGATGCAACCTCCGAGACCGGTCTCGGTCATCGCCCAGGCTTCGATCAGTGGAAAGCCGAAGCGGTCTTCAAAGAGCGCATGCAATCCGGGATCGACGCCGGCGCCGAAGCCGAAGCGCACCTGGTGTATCTTGTCGGCCGGTGTTTCCGGCGCCTGCATCAGCAGTGGGGGCATGACGCCGAGATAGTGAACGATCGTGGCCCTGCTTTCCGCCACGCTGTGCCACCAGGTGCCGGGGTGAAACCGATCCAGAACAATCAGGCATCCGCCGCACTGGATCATGGCCATGGTCGAGCAGGCCATGGCGTTCATGTGAAACATGGGCAGCGGTGTCAGCATCCGCTCGCCACCCGGCTCCAGCCTGCAATGTCCGCCCAACCGCGCGTACCAGCCGGCACAGTGCAGAAAATAGGCGTTTGTCAGCACGCAGCCCTTGGGCAGGCCGGTGGTGCCGGAGGTGTAGAGCAGGGCGGCTTCCGTGCCCTCATGCGGGTTTCCGGGTGACGGATCGCTTGCTACCCGGGGAACATCGGCGTCCGGTCCGATCAGCTCGGCCTTGCTGCCAGCTTCCGCGATCGCGCGCTGCACGTCCGGCATGCGCGCTTCGACCGCAATGCACAAGGACATCTCTGAATGCTCGATCAGGTAGGCAAGGTCGACGAGTTTCAAATCGGGATTGATCGGCACGACCGATGCGCCGAGACGATTGAGGGCAAGCCAGTTTACAAAGAAGCTTGGCCGGTTCTCCAACAGAAGGCCGATCCGGTGGCCTGTGCTGTAGCCGGCCATCTCGAAGGCGGCTGCCCGGGCGTCGATCGCGGCCAGCATGTCGCCATAGGAGAGCTCACCGCCGGCAATGCGATAGGCTTCCGCGGTCTCGTTCAGCACGTGCAGGAACGGCCGCTCCGGATGGCGCGCTGCCGCGGTCCGGAAACATTCATAAACCGAAGGGAAGCTGTCTGGGTCCGCCATGAAAAGCCGGTCCGAATCCTCTCACGATCGTCGCGTGTTCAAAGTCTACGGCAGCTCCGACCGGCATGCCAGCCGGCAACCGCGCCGAATGTCACCGCTGTGAGAAGGCCGTTGCCGGAGAGATACCCCTCCGGAGAGGGGCCGGAGACACCGCAAGCCGCGCCGCCCGCCGCGTAGAGATTGGGGAAAGCCTCTCCGTCCCGGTGCAGTACCCTTGCGCTCTGATCGATCAGCAAGCCGCCCTGGGTGTGGAAGAGCGCCCCGGTCACCTTGACCGCATACCAGGGCGGCGCCAGAGGAGGTGAGCCGGTGAAATCGCGCCCGAACTTATCTGCCGCCGATCCCGCCTGGCAGGCGTGTGTCAGCTCAAGCGTCTTTCTGAGCGTATCTCCCGGCAGGCCGGTTTGCATGGCAAGATGGTCCAGGGAACCTGCACGCCTGACCGCGCCTGCCTCGACGGCATTGCGGTAGTCGTCAAACGCCAGCCCCAGCTTGTGGAGGCGCTCGTCATAGAGGTTCCAGGCCACTCCGCCGGGTTGGGCCAGAACCTCCAGGCTCTGCTCCGAATAGCCCCGGTGCTCGTTTGAAAAGCGCCGGCCCTCCTGGTTGACCTGGATGCCCCCCTCCATCATCAGGGCCCAGGTGACGAGAATGCCATGCGGCACCGCCACAGACCCATGTCCCTGATAGCCGGAGAGGTGCTGAAGCCCGGCGCCGAGTGCCTCGCCCCAGCAAACGGCATCACCCTGGTTTCCATCGTGGCCGAAGTAGAGTGCGCCCGCCATTTCTGGGATGTGACGGCGCACGAGCCCCTCGTTCCCTCCATAACCGTTGCAGGCCAGGACCAGAGCATCGCAGCCGATCCGTTCCACCTCACCTGCCGGCCGGTGTAGTTCCGCTCCCTTGATGACCGCGCCATCGGTGAGCAGCCGGACCGCATGAACGTTCGTGGCTAGAGGCACGTCTGCCGCTCCGGCTGCGGTGAGCAGGCGCGCCATCAGAGCTGCGCCGGTCTTTTCCGGCACTGCGTGCATTCTGTGCCGGGTATGACCGGGATAAAGGAAGTCATCCAGCACGGTCCACTCCAGCCCGTGCCGGTCGGCCAGCCACTCCAGGACTTCGCCGCAGCGGCGGCTGGCCAGTTCGACCAGGGGCTGCTCGGCCTTTCCCTTGGCCTTGGCCTGAATATCCGCTGCGAACTGTTCCGGCCCATCCTGGATATCCTGGGCGAGCTGAAAGCGCGTGCCGGCGGCAGGTATGAAGCCGGAGGACAGTGTAGTGGACCCGGACGGCGTTCCGTCGCGCTCCAGAACGAGCACTTCTGCCCCTGTGCTGCCGGCAGCCAGCGCTGCGATCAGGCCACAGGCGCCCGCGCCAACGATGAGGACGGGGACGTGCGTGTCGAATTCTGTTCCCGCGGCATCGCAGATGCTGGGCGCTAAGCTGGTCCGGGTTTGCATGCCGCAAACTCTCACGGCGGGCGGCCGATTGAAAGGGGCAGGCACCTTTTGC
>JBCCEL010000385.1:0-5421 GCA_039030315.1 Pseudomonadota bacterium | reverse complement strand
CTGGAGAACGTCAAACGGGTGATCTCCCCCAAGGCGGGTCACCGGCCCATTGGGGTTTCAATGGCCCTCTGCCGGGGAAGGACCGTGTTCATCGCCGACACCACCGTGCACGAGATGCCCGATTCAGAGGAACTGGCCGACATCGCCGTGGAAGCTGCCGGCGTGGTGCGCCGCTTCGGATACGAGCCCCGGGTCGCATTCCTGTCATACTCCACCTTCGGCCATCCCCGCGGCGAGCGCTCGGACAAGGTTCGCGAGGCGGTGGAGGTGCTTGATGCCCGCGGAACGGCGGATTTCGAGTATGAAGGCGACATGGCCGCCGACGTGGCGCTCTCAATGGACGCCATGGCGCCCTATCCCTTCTGCCGCCTCACCGCACCTGCCAACGTTCTGGTTATGCCGGCCGCCCATTCAGCCAGTATCACCACCAAGATGTTGCAGCAGCTGGGCGGCGCCACGGTCATTGGTCCGTTCATGGTCGGCTACGAGAAATCTGTGCAGATCGCACAGCTCTCGGCCACCGCCGCCGAGCTGGTCAATATGGCGGCCATAGCGGCCTACGACATCAACGGCTGAGGCGCTTCGTCAGGAGCGCCAAACCGGGCGAAGTAGCGCGGGCGGATTGCCGAGACGGGCAGAACGATCAGCACATCCGTGGTGTTGAACTGCTCGTCCCGCGCGGCGCCCTCGCCAACATGCGCGCCGAGACGAAGATATCCCTTGACCAGGGGCGGGAGCGCTTCGAATGCCGCCCGGGGGCGGAAGGCATCCTCTGCCAGGGGTTCCATCGCCGCCGCGCAATGACGATGGACTTTGGCGGACCATTCCGGCGGAGCGGCGTGAAACGCCCGGAGATAGTTCAGCGCAACGTTCAGCTCCGCACCGGCTCCGGGCGGCAGGCTTGCACACCCCAGCATGACATCAAGCTTGTGCGCGCGGACATAGTTCCAGATCGACTGCCAAAGCACTTCAATCACCCCCTTGGTGCGATACTCGGGCAGAACGCAGGAGCGGCCAAGCTCCAGGAAATTCAGGGATCTCTTGCGTTCAAGCAAAGGCTCCAGATCGAATTCCGCCTGTGAGTAGAAGCGCATTCCCTCCGGCAGCTGCTCCTGGCGCAGCAGGCGGTATGTACCGACCGCATGCTCACCCGCGGTCACCATGAGATGGTCGCAGATCTCATCATAACCGTCCGCGTCGAGCTTCCTGGAAAGGCTCAAGGCATCGGCCTTCGCGCCACCATCTTCGTAAAAGACCCGGAACCGCAGGGCCTGACAGGCCTCGATCTCCTCAGGAGAAGACGCCAGCTTGGCGGCAACGGCCGGTGCCGCGGTTTGGTCGGGGACAGCGCTGGTGCTCATCGTGGACGCCTTTCAGCCGGATCCGGCAGTGCGCCAAGTTTGTGAAGACGACGTGACGGCGTCAACCGCCTGCAGTCACGCGGCGCAGCACATCGGCGAGATCGGCAGCGTCAAACGGCTTGGAGAGATAATCGTCCATGCCAGCATCATAGCAGGCCTGCTGGTCCTCCGGCATGGCGTTCGCCGTCAGCGCAACGATGGGAATGGGATCGGTGCCATCCTCCAGAAGACGAATCTGCTCGGAGGCCTTCAGGCCGTCCATGACCGGCATCTGGACGTCCATGAGGATTGCTGCCGGACGCCCGGCACCGCCGTTCTCAAGACACTCGCGAATGAAGGTCACAGCTTCCTCGCCGTTCTCGAAGCGTGTCGTGCGGTGACCGGATTTTTCCAGAACCTTCAGCGCCAGCATTGCGTTCAGTGGATTATCCTCAACCAGCATGATGTCGAGAGAACGTCCACTGGCCCGGGGAACCCGGTCCCCGCCCTCGACCGGTTCGAACTGAGGTCGGTCCGCCTCAGGTTGCAGCTCGCGGAGCAGGGTCGTGCGGCGGATCGGTGTGACGAGATAACCGGTGAACCCGGACCTGAGACACCGGTCCGTGCGTCCCCGGGTCGTTGGCGGCAACGTGACGAGTGCGATCTCCGGCAATCCGCGCGATCCGGCCAGCATGTCCGCCAGCGACGGGCTGCATATCAACCCGTGATAGCTCTTCAACTGCAGGAGACTATCAACCTCGATGGCGCCGCCGGCAGCTTCCACCTCGCCTCCCCAGGTCTCCACGAGCCTGCGAACCATGTGCTGGGTCGCATCACCGAGACCGGCCAGCAGGTAGCTCTGTCCGGCAAGCGGCTGATGGTCTTGGGATTCCACGTTCTGAAGATCAAGCTCAAAGTGGAAAACGGAACCCTCAGAGGGTGCAGAACGAACCTGCAGGTCACCGCCCATGAGTTTCACCAGCTTCTGCGAGATGGTCAGCCCGAGCCCGGTCCCGCCATAGGTGCGGTCGTGGCCGCATTCGGCTTGCGTAAAGGCATCGAAGATCCGCGCCCTTTGCGCCTCGGTCAGGCCAATGCCGCTATCGGCCACCTGGAACTCGGCTGTCGTGCTGTCTTCCTTCAGGCGGGCCTCGATCGTGACCGAGCCCTCATCCGTGAACTTGATGGCATTGCCCACAAGGTTCAGGAGAACCTGGCGCAGACGGGCGCCATCCCCCATGGCCCGGTCCTGCAGGCGCGGATCCAGGAAGCTGCAGATCTCCAGACCCTTCTCATGTGCCTTGGGCGCAAGCAGCTCGCATACGCCCTCGACCACGCCGGGCAGGTCGAAGGGCTTGACCGTGACATCCATCTTTCCCGCTTCGATCTTGGAAAGGTCGAGGATGTCGTCAATGAGGGTTAGAAGGCCCTTTCCCGATTCGCGGATGGCCTGAACGTAGGACCCCTGCTCGGGCGACAGCTGGGTGTCCGCCAGCAGGCCGGCCATGCCCAGGACGCCGTTCATGGGTGTCCGGATCTCGTGGCTCATGGTGGCGAGGAAACCGGATTTGGATTGGTTTGCAGACTCTGCCGCCTGTTTGGCAGCGGACAGGGCCGACATGGCGTTCTTCTGATCGGTGATATCGCGGCCGCTGCTCTGGATTTCCACGAGCTTGCCGGTTTCCGGATCCACCAGCCCGAAATCCTCCCAGAGCAGCCAACGCTGACCGGACTCCAGCTTCACAAGTTGCTCGTACTGAACCCGGTGTGGCGGTGCCAGAAGATCATCCGCAATCGGCCCGGCGCCGCCTTGAAGAACCTGCAGGCTGAGCTGTTCGCCGCACATGTCCTCAGCAGACTTCTGCAGGGCGCCTGCAAGGTTCTGATTGGCGAACGTCACCACTCCATCCGGGCTCCTTCGCACAATGAAATCGCCCTGCGCATCGACGAGACCCTGGTAGCGGGCCCTGGCCGTCTCGAGCTTCTCGGTTCTTTCCTGCAGGACCGACATCCGTTCGCGCGCAATCCGCCACGCACAGGCAACGCTGAGCGCGGAGGTCACCGCAAAAGCCAGACCGAGCTTCAGCGCATCCAGCTCAACGTTCGGAACAACCCAGTAGGAGAGAAGCAGGATGATCGCCGGGATCATGCTCAGCGCCACGGCGCTGGTCACGCCCAGATCAAGCCAGTTCTGATCAGCCCCCCGCCTGCCCCCCTGCAAGAGGCGGCGGTGCAGCTTCCGTCTTTCGACAATCGGAACGGCAACCACGGTCGCCGGCGCGATTTCCGTATTGGCCATGTACATCCCGCCAATGCGAACCCAACACAATCAGGGCGGGAGCCTCGCACAGCAAGTTTGAGAAAACCTGAAGACGGCGTGTCGTTCCCGGACAGGCCGGCAGAAATTTTCCGCCTATTTCGTTTCCATTGTGAAGACGCCGTCCCAATCGTCCGGGGGCGGATTTTTCTCAAACAGATCGACCCGTTCCTCGAACAGATCATAGAGGCCCTGCAGACCGAACGGCACGCAAGTCTTGCGGCACTTTTCTATCAAGCCCCTGATTTCTTTCCACTTCATGCCACGATAGGCTTCGAGCAATTCAGTGTGATCGGCAAGCAGCGCCTTGAAGGCATCGCCCTCGATCATGTCCGCCGGCCCGATGATCGAATAGATGGTCTCCGGCTCGGTCTTGCCCTTCACCCTGATAGAATCCAGCTCGAGCATGGCGAACTTGCCGCGCACCTTCTCCGCCGTGTTCGCGCCGATGATGGTGTCGACGCCGTAGGTCTTGCTCTGACCTTCCAGCCGGGCGGCAAGGTTCACGGCATCGCCGAGCACCGAGTAGTCGAAACGCATGTCGGAGCCGACATTGCCGACAACGCATTCGCCGGTATTGATGCCGACGCCGACATTGAGCGCCAGAAACTCCCGGCCTGCCTCCTTGTCCTCAACCTCCCGCTGCCGGTTGAGCTGTTTCAACTCCTCCAGCATCTGCAGGGACGACAGACAGGCATGCTCGGCATGCTCGGCGTCATCCAACGGTGCATTCCAGAAGGCCATGACGTTGTCGCCCATATATTTGTCGATGGTTCCGCTGTTGTGCATGATGACATTCGAGAGAGGCGTCAGCAGACGGTTGATGAGCCTGGTCAGACCCTGCGGGTCGGTCTTGTACATCTCCGAGATCGAAGTGAACCCCCGGACATCGGAGAACAGGATTGTGAGTTCGCGGGTCTCGCCGCCGAGCTTCAGCTTGTCCGGATTGTCCGCCAGCTGCGACACCAGATCGGGCGAGAGGTACTGGCTGAACGCTCCGCGGATCTGCTGCTTCTGCGCTTCTTCGCGCATGTAGTTGAAGAACACCATGGCGGCGAAGATGATGAATGCCGTCGCCATGGGATAGACCGCATCCAGCAGAAGGCCCTGGTTCGAGAAATACCACCAGGACGCGCCTCCCAGCCCGGCGGACACACATATGCCAAGAATGAGCATGGTCACGGCCCCGAAGACCGGGGCGAAGATGACAAAGAACAACCCGGCCGCCAGCGAGACCGCAAGCTCGGTTGCCCGGGCAAAGTTCGGCCGCTTCAGCTGTGTGCCGGTCAGCAGGCTTTCAAGCACCTGGGCGTGGATCTCCACGCCGGGCAGCACCGGATCGAGCGGTGTGGATTTCAGATCGAACAGGGCCGAGGCACTGGTGCCGACCAGGACGATCTTGTTCTTGATCCGCGCCGCGGGCACCCGCTTGTTCAGCACATCGACGGCGGAGACGTAGCGCTTGGGATCGTGTTTGTTGAAATGCACCCAGATATGGGCATTGGCATCGGTCTGCACCTTGATCTTCTTGACCCAGACCGTGTTGACGCCGGCGGCATCGGCCTTCACCGCCACCGCCCGGGACCCGGTCAGCAAGCGCAGCATCTCCATGCTGAAGGACGGCACGATCTTGCCTTCGGCATATTGCACCAGGGGGACCCGGCGGATGATGCCATCCCAGTCCGGCAGCACCGAGACCATGCCGCGGCCTGCAGCGTTGTATTCGAGGATGGGTATATTGCGCAGGATCCCGTTGTAAGTGAG
>JBCCEL010000384.1:0-5428 GCA_039030315.1 Pseudomonadota bacterium | reverse complement strand
GACCGGTGCACACCTGCCGGTGGCCGCGCTGGTAGATCAGCTCTACAGCCAGGTCCAGAAAATGGGCGGCAACCGCTGGGATACCTCCTCGCTCCTGGCCCTGCTCGAGAGGGAATAGGCGGGCGGACGACGGAATGCGTCGTTGGCTACAAATACCCCTTTTTGGTTGCATTGTGCGTTCAGAAAGATAGCTTAGGGACTGGAATTGGCTGCGGGGTCCTTCCCCTGCGGGAGGGGACGTTCGAAATGTGCCGCGCGAGGTTCAATGGCCGCCCAGTCCAGTATCCCCTCCGATCTGCTTTCTCATCTCTACGCAACCGCGACGGACAAGAGCGCCTGGCCGGCTTTTTGCGCGGCTCTTAACCGGCATACGGACGCGCCGGTCAAGATTTTCGGCCACAGCGTCGATACGGCGGAGAGCCTGGGGTTCATAAGTGCGGGCTGGTGCGAGAACGCCCTCGGGGAGTATCACGCCTACTACGGCGCACTTAATCCGTGGATGCACATGAACCTTGCCCTGAAGCCGGGAATGGTCGGGGTATCCGACGATGCCCTGCCGCGCGAGGAACTCTTCAAGACCGAGTTTTACAATGACTGGCTCCGTCATCAGGAGGGAATTGTCGCCGGCCCGGCCATGCTCTGCTACCGCACCAGCAGGAAACTGGTTGCCATGGTGGCCGCCTGCCGCGCCCGTGCGGTTGATGAAAAACTGCCCCATATGGTGTCGCTGCTTGAAGCGCTTTCGCCGCATGTGACCCAGGCCATTCGCATTTCCGGCGTGCTTTCTGCCGGCGGCGGGTACTCGCCGGACGCTCTGGAAGCAAGCCGGCACGCGATCATCACCGTGCGCGAGAGCGGCCGCGTCGCTGGTCTGAACGCCGCGGCCAGCAGGGTTTTGCGCGAAACGCCGTTCCTTAAGGTCGGCATTGATGAAACGCTCCGCAGCAGCGTGGAGGACGTGCAGGGGTTTATCGCCAGGGCCAGCCGGGCGATGGCAGGAGAGGCGTTCGATGCGGATATGGGTCCTGTGCCATTCCATACCTCGTCCTTCGGGCGCTGCCTGCTCCATGCCCACATCTTTCCAGAGCGTGCCGAACTGGAGTTTCCCGACGCTGTGTGGTGCGACCGGGTCGCCGGGTGCTTTGTGATCACCGGTCCGTTCGGCCTTGATCAGGCGGATACGGTAAGCATCCTGATCGTGGGATTCGGGGCAACGCCGGCCGAAGCGCGACTCGGACTGGCGCTTTGCGGCGGCCGGACCCTGTACGAGTACGCCGATGCCGCCGCGTTGAGCCGCCATACGGTGCGCAACCAGATGCGGGTGCTTCTGGAAAAGACCGGAGCGCGGAATCAGGCCGATTTCGTCCGGCGCGTCCTGCGGCTTGCCTCCCCGTTCCTGTCCGGCACCACGCGGTCCTAAAGAAGGCCGGCCGCCTTCAGGCCTGAGAGCGCGCTTTCGGCGTGAGCGTCATCGCCGCCTGATGCCACGCGGATCTGTTCCAGCAGATGCTCCGGCGTGAGGTCGGGATTGGCGCGCCGGGCGCTCTCGATCGCCTCGCGCGCGCCTGAATTCTGCCCCAGATGCCCACGAGCGTTGGCGAGGGCGATCCAGGCCCCGGCATAGCCTGGCTGGATCTGGGTGCTGCGCTCGGCAAAGCGCGCGGCCTCCTCGAAGCGGCCCTGCCGGGCGCAGGCGACGGATTTGAAATAGAACCAGTAGGGCACCATGGGGTGGTCAGGAGCGCGTGAGAGAATCCGGTCGAGGATTGCGTGACCTTCTTCCTGCTCGGCCGTGCTCCCGCCATAGGCCAGGGTGCGGCCGAGCCGGCCCCAGATCTGGAAATCGAATGGTGAGATCTCCACCGCCCGGCGCAGGGCCGAGATCGCTCTGGCGTGCTCGCCGCAATTGCTCAGAACCTTGCCGAGCGTGCGCAGAACGCCCGGGTCGTCAGGCGCCAGTTCACGTGCCCGCTCGGCGGCTGCAACGGCAGACGCGCGGTCCGCCTCCTGATCGCTGCTGACGCCGCTCATGATCCTTTGCGCATGGACCGAGGCCAGGAGGGCCTGCGCTCCCGCATAGGATGGATCGGCGACGGTGGCCCTGGTTGCCAGCTCGAAGGCTTCCGGAATGGCGTTGCGGTTGACAGGGAGGTTCAGGGCCCGGGCCTTCTGAACCAGGCCCCAGGCGTCCAGGTTTTCAGCCTTGTCCGCCCGCAATCGTCTCCACTCGGCATCCATGTACTGGCCCCCAAATGCCACGACGATGGCTTCAGCGATTTCCTCCTGGACGGTGAAGATATCCTCAAGCTGACGGTCGAACGTGTTCGACCAGATCTGGCTGCGGGTCGATGCGTCGGTCAGTTCGGCTATGACCCGGATGCGGGCACCCGCCCGGCGCAGATTGCCGGTGAGCACGTAGCGGTAGGTCTGCTCGCGCACCATGTCCCAGGGGTCTTCGTTCCGGGTTCTGGCCGAAAACAGTGCCGCCCGGGCCGCGACCCGCAGGCCGGGCATGCGCGAGAGCATGTTGATGATCTCGCTGGTGAGCCCGTCGGCAAGATAGGCATCCTCGGGATCGGCTGAGAGGCTGTCGAACGGGAAAACGGCAATCGAGCCTTGAGCCTGCTCCTGTGCGGGCGGTGCGGTCGTGCCGGCCGAAACTGCAGTTGAAGCCGGCCTGAGGGCGAAAACCCGAACGGGCTCCGGCAGGTTCTTGAGACTGTGTTCGCCAAGATCCTCGAAGGGGGCAGCAAGCTTTCCGCGCGCCTGCTGGTACACCATCTCAGACACGCAGATCCCGCCAGGCTCCGCCAGCGTTTCCAGCCTCGCGGCCACGTTGACGCCATCGCCGTAGAGGTCGCCATCGTCCACCAGCACGTCACCGACGTTGATGCCGATTCGAAACCGCAGAGCGGGATTGGCCTTGGCCTCGACGCCGTCCTGCATGCCAATGGCAAAGTGGGCCGCGTCAACAACGCTGGAGAACTCGCACAGAAGTCCGTCTCCCATGAGCTTGACGAGCCGGCCGCCAAACTGCTGCAGCAGGGGCTCGATGATCCCGGAGTGGCACTCCTTCAGGGCGGCGAGCGTCCCGGCTTCGTCCTCGGCCATCAGCCGGCTATAGCCGGCGACATCGGCAATCAGGATGGTGGTGAGGCGGCGCTGCATGGGACCGTTCCTTGCGAGCCGGCTCTATAGCACGGGGCGGGCTGCGGGCCACTGCTTGTGTCATTCTACCGGCGACCGCGGTGACCGGCCCTGGGTAACTTTCTGCTTTACCGGAACACCTCCGATGACGGTGGTGAGACTGGAAGTGAGTTACCGTGTGCGGGCCAGAGTTCAGACACCGGGGGCAAAGCCACAAATGCCTGGCGGCGGCCCGGCTGTTTCCTCGCAGCCGTCGGGCTTGGCCCATGCAAAGTTCACATGAGAGCGCCCGCGAGCTCCCGCTTTTCTTTGCTTATTGGCGATTTGCACGGCCACTCCGGACGCTGCCGGTCTCCCGCGTGCGGGCCTCCCGCGACCTGACGGATTAGTTACGGTGCTTCATTTGCCCGGATCGTGGGGCGCTTGCAGAGTGTCTGCAACAGGCACCTCAGCCATTTCTTCAAGGAGCGCAAATCAGATGCCCACGCAAGTCCGCTCATCCAGCTACCTGAAACTGTCCACATGCGCCGGCGCTCTCGTCCTCGGTGCGGCGCTGTTTGCCGGGCCCTATCTCACGGATGGCTCCGGCGAAGCGCAGGCCTTTGTGAGCCCCGTGCAGTCCTTTACCGATGATGAAGCCCGCGTTGTCGAAGGCAGGAAGCGGAAGAAGAAGCGGCGCAAGAAACGCCCTAGGCCGACCCGTCGATCGTTTGGCGGAGGTTCCGGTGGGGCGGGCTTTGAAGGCGGTGGCGGCAGCTATCACACAAACCCCGACGGCACGGATCCGGAACGCTTTGCCGCGCCCTGACGCGCACCACGGACCATGATCTTTCGAGGTGCCTGCCGGCAGCCGCGGACAGCCGCCGGACGCGTTGGCAGGCGCCGCCCTGAGCGCGCCCAGCAATCGCCTTCGTCCAGACCCTTTCTTCTCCTATGGCCGCTCGCGGCGGCCTGCTGCATCGACCGGGATACAACCGAATCGGGATGGGGCTGTATTGAACAGCCCAAAAGGATCCGGCCCGTCCCTAATGAAAACGATCTTCAGAATCTTTTTCGGCGCGCGGCGCACCCGACCCGTCGCCGTTCTGGCGTGCCTTTTAATCGCAGGTTTCTTCGAGATCATCTCGATCGGAGCGCTTCTGCCCCTGATGGGCCAGATCGGCGGTGCGGAGGCGACCAGCCATTCGGAACTGGACAAGTTTGCCACCCAGGTCTTCGCCTATCTCTCCCTGCCCAAGACCTTTGAGGCCGTGGTCTTCGTCATCGTCGGGACGATGGTGCTGAAGGGCGTGATCGCGTTCGGGGCGCTGGCTTATGTCAGCTATGCCATCGCGGACACGGTCTCCGACATGCGCCTGAAGCTGGTCCGCCAGTTTCTTGATGCGCGCTGGAGCTTCTATGCGGACCAGCGGGTGGGGCGTATCGCCAATACCCTGTCGAACGATGCCACCCGGGCCGGCATGGCCTATCAGCGCTCGGCGCGGTTCGTGGCCTATTTTGTCCAGGCGATCGTCTACGTCCTCGCTGCGGTCCTGATCTCCAGGGAACTCGCTCTGATCGGGGCTCTGGTCGGTGTGGCCCTGCTGGCGTCCACGTCCTGGATTGTCCGGCTCTCGCGCAAGGCGGGCTACAAGCAGACCGACAGCACCTCGGACCTGACGACGCTGATCGCGGACACCATGAACAACCTGAAGCCCCTGAAGGCCATGGACCGCCAGGGGCCGTTCCTCGATCTGTTTGTCGGGAACATCCGTGTCCTGCGCAGCTCCCTTATCCGGCAGGGGCTGGCGACATACGGGCGGCACTATGCGCATTACATCCTGATGGCCCTGTTCATCGGCGCTTCGGTCTATGTGGCGGCGAAGTATCTCAAGATCCCGCTGCCGGACATGGTGGTCTCCGGGATCATCTTCTTCCAGATCACGTCCATCATCTCGAAACTCCAGGCCACCTTGCAGGATGCGGTGCAGCTGGAAAGCGCGTTCTGGCGCATGGATGACATGCTGAAGGCAACCAAGGCTGCCGAGGAACCCAATTCAGGCACGAAGGCGGGTACGCTGGCGCGTGAAATCAGGTTCCAGAATGTCAGCTTCGCCCATGACGAAGCCCTCATCGTGCAGAATGTCAGCCTGGATATTCCGGCCAACCAGATCTCTGTCCTGCAGGGGCCGTCCGGTGCCGGCAAGACGACCCTGGTCGATCTCATGATCGGGCTGCACCGGCCGAAGTCCGGACACATCATGCTCGACGGTGTGGAGCTTTCCGAGATCGATCTGAAGCT
>JBCCEL010000383.1:0-5445 GCA_039030315.1 Pseudomonadota bacterium | reverse complement strand
GCGCCGAAGCTCATGCCGAATGTGCTGAACTTGACCAGCCGGCCCTCGTTGAGATCCCGTTCTGCAAGATCATCGGAAAGCAGCGCCACCCCCTGACCGGCCGCGGCGGCCTCGATGGCCAGGGCCGTTGAAAGGGGCCCCGGGAATGGCGGCAGATGAACATCCGGAACGCCGGCGGCGGCAAACCAGTGCTTCCAGAGCCAGCCGTCCTCGTCCTCGTGCAGCAGCTTCAGGTTACAGAGGTCCAGCGGGGACCTGATCTCTCCGGCCTTCTTCAGAAGCCGCGGCGAGCCGACGGGATAGACTTCCGACTTGCTCACCAGGTCCGCTTCAAGGCCGTTCCAGTTTCCCGAGCCGTAGCGGATGGCAAGATCAAACTCGTGCCGCTTCAGATCGGCAACCTCGCCGGAGGCGTCTATGCTGACCTCGACGGAATCATATTCGTCCTGGAACTCGCCGAGGCGCGGCATGAGCCATTTCACCGCAAAGTTCGGCTCGCAGGTGATGTAGATCAGCCCCTCGGGCCAGTCGGACAACGCGTCCGTTGCCTCGGCAATGGTGTCGAAGGCCGGCGAGACCGCGGCAAGGTATTCCTCGACGTCTTCGGTGAGCTCGACGCCCCGGCTCACCGTCTTGAAAAACATGACGCCAAGCCGCTGCTCAAGGCCGCGCACGTGCCGGCTTATGGCCGCATGGCTGACATTTAGCTCGTCGGCCGCCTTGGTGAAGCTCTCATGGCGGGCCGCGGCCTCAAAGGCACGCAAGGCGTTCAGGGGTGGCAGTCTTCTTGGCATTTCAACGCCTTTCCGGACCGGGAATCGATATGTGACTTTTTCTTACATAAGGTGTCAAGGAAAGGCGTTTGTGCCGGTAAGCGGTCTCCCTCATCTTCAGGTCAAGCTCAATGCCAGACGAAAATGGAGATAAAAAATGGCATATACAGACACTTACTCAGGCGCCCGCGTTGCTGCCCATGCAGCCTATGCGCAAGCCACTGCCGCCAACCTGATTGCCGACCTGATCCTTGGTGCGTTCCGTTCGGTCCGCGTGTGGCTGATGGCCCGGCGCGCCCGGCGCGAGCTGGCCAGGCTGGACCAGCATCTGTTGTCCGACATCGGCCTGGAGCTGAAAGACGTGCGGCCGGATGTGAGCGACAGCATCATTGGCACGCGGGGTCCGCTGATCTAAGCTCACCGGAACCAACGGCCTGAAAGAAACTTCGTGACATCCTTCATCGATAGCGACGAGCGCCCGCTGACCGGAAGCTGCCAGTGCGGCGCCGTCCGCTATCGTATTGACGCAGAACCCATCGCGTTCTTTGCCTGCCACTGCAGCGAGTGCCGCAAGCAGTCCGGATCTGTCCACGGGCTTTCGCTGATCGTGCCGACTGAAGCATTCAAGATTACCGCCGGGACGCCCAGCAAATGGTCCAGGCCGACTGATCAGGGCGCTGCCATGAACTGCTGGTTCTGCGGCACCTGCGGCAACCGGCTGTATCACCAGTCCTCAAGCTGGCCCAACGAACTCTCGGTCAAGGCCGGCACCCTCGACCAGCCGGTCAATGTGACCAGGGCAGTACCGATCTGGACAGACAAGGCGTTGCCGAGTGTGACCTTTGCGGACGGCCAGGTACACATCGCCCGCGAACCGGACTGAGGCCTCAGACAAACTCGAAGTCAGCTGCCTGGAGCGTGACGAACCCCAGGAGGATGACATCCGACTGGTGTACCGCGAGGCCGTCGTCCTCAATGAACCGGGCGCTGACGGTGGTGAAGTTACCCAGAGTGTTGTCGCTGGCGAAGCTGTAGATGATCTCGGACTGCTGGCCGGAAAATCCGCTCTGGTTGCCGGAGAAGACCGCGCCGTTCTGGAGCAGGTCGTCAAACGTGCCGGCGTCCTGGAATCCTGTAAACTCGAAGGTGTCGACGCCGCTCAGGAAGTCCGTGATGATGTCGGACGATACATCGCCGCCGCTGTCGCCCTCATAGGCGAACACGAACGTGTCGCCGCCGGTGCCGCCCGTCAGCAGGTCGCCATAGAGGAGGCCGAAATCGTTCTCGCCGCCGACGATGACATCGTTGCCGATGCCGCCGTCGATGCTGTCGTCTCCGCCGAGACCGCGCAGGATGTTGGCGCGGGCATCGCCCGTCAGCCAGTCCTCAAAGGCGGAACCGTTCAGGTTTTCAACGTTTACAAGAGTGTCGCCGGCCGCATGTCCGCCCGCGGCATGACCGGTTTCAAGGTTGACCGAAACCGAACTGATGGAGTTGCGGTAGTCGACAGTGTCCGAACCGCCGCGGCCCTGTCCGCCCCCGTCGATATAGTCTGCACCGGCGCCCGCAAAGAAAAAATCGCTGCCGTTGCCGCCGTAGTAGTAGCCGGCGGCGGCGTTCGTGAGGATGATGTCATCGCCGCCAAGACCATAGACGAAACGGATGAAGCCGGTGGCGATCAGGACATCGCTGCCTTCGGTGCCGAAGAGAGAGATCTGCTGCCAGATCGACTGGAAATCAGGTCCCGACAAGGCCGGAAACAGTGTGGCCTGGGGCAGAGGGTCTATGATCGTGATCAAGTCGCTGCGGCGGGTCATTGCGGGCGTCTCCTGTTCTGCAACAGCACTTTGCCGTGCATTTACCTGAGCCCGCTCTCATGTTTCCGGCGACCCTAGGGCGGGCACCGGTGACGCGCAGTGATCTGCGTCACGATGATGAAGTGATCAGCCGTTGTTCACCGGACCGGTGGTCTGGCGTACCAGCAGTTTGGCCGGCAGCTGCCTGCCCAGCGCCGGCTTTCCGTCATTCAGAGCGCGGATCAGGCTGTCCGCTGCTCCGTGTCCCATCGCCTCCGCCGGGACCACGACCGTGGTGAGCGGCGGATTGAGGTGTTCCATAAGCGGAAGGTCGTCGAATCCGGTGACCGACAGCTCCTCCGGAACATTGAGCCGCCGGGCCTGCGCTTCAAGCAGCGCTCCGGTGGCGAGAACGTCATTGCCGCAGATCACCGCCGTTGGCGCGCCAGCCGAGAGGATCTCACCGAGCGCTTCGCGCGCGGCCGCGTGCGTGTATGCGGTCTCGACAATGCGGTCGGCGGGGAGTTCAATCCCGCGCTCGCGGAGACCCGCTATCGTTCCCGCAATTCTCCCGGCGGCGCGGTCATTGCCTTCGGCGATGCCGGCGATCATCGCAAGGTCCCGGTGGCCGAGATCCGCGAGGTGATGGGCGACTGTCCGGGCCGCTGCGACATTGTCGAACCCGACATAGGGATGCTGGTCTTCCGCCTCCCAGGCCCAGGAATGGACATAGGGTCTGCCCGCCCTGGCAATGGTCTCGTGCACTTCCGGCGCATGCGAACTGCCGATCAGCATGATGGCATCGACACCACGCTCCAGCAGGCGGCGCACCTTGAGGGCTTCGGAGTCGAGATCGTAGTTGGACAGCGAAAGCAGCAGCGTCAGCCCGGCTTCGTTGAGGCGCTGCTCGAAAGCATCAATGCCGGCGGCGAAAATGGCACTTGCGAGGGTCGGGATCACCGCGCCCACGGTGTGAGACCTGCGCGACGCCAGGGCGCGGGCGGCGCCATTGGGCATGTAGCCAAGCTCCGCGATCGCGGCGTCGATCCGTGCGCGTGCCTCTGGCTTGACGATACCTGTGCCGTTGAGGGCACGCGAGACCGTCGCCGTCGAAACTCCGGCGGCGCGGGCGATATCAAGCTGGTTGACTCTCTTCTCCGATTGGGCCATGTAGATAATGTAAGCGCTTACATAGCCGCTTTTCCAGCACTTTTTTCAAGGAATGCCCATCTGATGGCCGTGACCTATCTCAAGAAGGCGAGCAAGACAGCCGCAACCGGCGAGGACGAAACCCGCAAGATCGTCGAGAACATGCTCTCCGAAATCGAAGCGGGCGGTGAGGATGTTGCGCGGGCCTATGGCGAGAAGCTTGACGGCTACAGCGGTGAGATCATCGCCACCGAGGAGGCGATCGCAGCCGCGGACGCCAAGCTGTCCGACCAGTTGAAGGACGACATCAAGTTTGCCCATGAGCGGGTGCGCAAGTTCGCCGAGGCCCAGAAGGCCTCGATCCAGCCGTTCGAGACCGAACTTTCTCCAGGCCTGTGGGCGGGCCAGAAGCTGATCCCGATCGACACGGCCGGCTGCTACGTGCCGGGTGGGCGTTATGCCCATGTCGCCTCCGCCATTATGTCGATCACGACGGCCAAGGTGGCAGGTGTTGAGAACGTGATCGCCTGTTCTGCGCCTCACGGAACCGAAGGCATCAATCCGGGCATCCTGTGGACCGCCAACTACTGCGGTGCCGACCAGATCCTGAATCTCGGCGGTGTGCAGGGCATTGCGGCCATGGCGTTCGGCCTGTTCACCGGCAAGAAGGCCCGTATCCTGGTCGGCCCTGGCAACCGTTTCGTGGCCGAGGCAAAACGCATGCTTTTCGGCCGTGTGGGGATCGATCTGTTTGCAGGTCCGACTGAGATCCTGATTATCGCCGACAAGGATGCCGACCCGCAGATCGTGGCAGAGGACCTGGTGGGCCAGGCGGAGCACGGCTTTGATTCCCCCTGCTGGCTGATCACAACGGACAAGGCCCTGGGTGAGGATGTCCTCGGCCGCATGGACGGTCTGATTGAAGCCCTCCCGGACACCCAGCGAACCGCGGCGACTGCCGCCTGGCGCGACTATGGCGAGGTGGTGCTGTGCGATACAGACGAGGAAGCCGCCGTTGTCTCCGACGAATACGCCGCCGAGCATCTGGAACTGCAGGTCGCCAATCTCGACTGGTATGTCGACCGGCTCAAGAACTACGGCTCGCTGTTCGTGGGCGAGGAGACCACCGTGGCCTTCGGCGACAAGTGCTCCGGTACCAACCACATCCTGCCCACCAAGGGTGCGGGCCACTACACCGGCGGTCTCTCGGTGCACAAGTTCATCAAGGTGGTCACGACCCAGCGCATGACGCGGGAAGCAAACCGTCAGGTTGCCGCCGTTACGGCGCGGATCTCCCGGCTTGAAGGCATGGAGGCCCATGCCCGCACTGGTGATGCCCGGCTGCGGAAGTACTTCCCGGACATGCCGCTAGACGCCGCGGAGTAGGCTGGCGAGAAGACGTGTCGGACAAGGACTACATAGGTTCTCTCTTTTCCCTTGAGGGGCGGGTTGCGCTGGTCACCGGCGCGTCGTCGGGCATCGGCTGTCACCTCGCGGGCGCACTGGCTAATGCCGGGGCGCAGGTGGTGGCGCTCGCCCGCCGCAAGGAGCGCCTGGACGAGATTGCGGAGGACGGCCGTATCGCGGCCTTCGAGGCCGATCTCTCCGATGTCGAGGACTATGACGGTCTCGCAGCCGGGGTATCCGCCAGCTTCGGTGCTCCCACGATCCTGCTGAATGCAGCCGGCGTGAATTTCCGTCAGCCGGCCGACGAGATCACGGCGGAG
>JBCCEL010000382.1:0-5462 GCA_039030315.1 Pseudomonadota bacterium | reverse complement strand
ATTCGACCACGCTCTCGCCCCACGGGGTCTGCTTGTAGGGCAGCAGGAAGAGCAGATCGATATCCGAACCGGGGGCAAGCGTCCCCCGGCCGTAGCCGCCTTGCGCAACAATGGAGATGCGTTCGGCATTCGAGGGATTCTTGGCGCGGTAGACGTGGGTGACTGTGAAATCGTAGATGACCCGGATTAGTTCATCCTGCAGATCGGACAGGGCCGTTGCGCATTCCGTGCCGTCGCAATCCTTCCCGAACCGCTCCTCGATCAGTCCCCGCCCTGCGGTCACCGCATTGTCAAACACCTCGAGCGCGGCGAGCTTGAGCTTTGTGTCGTCAAGCCCCTGGTGCCAGATCGCGGTCAGCTCGTGACGCAGGGCGCCCCCGTCGAACGCCCGCGGTTCAATCTGCCTATCACCCTTGGTTGGTGCCATGACCGGCTTCTATCGCGAATGGAGGAAATTGTCAGCCTGGTGCGTCAGGACTGCTCTCCAGCCACCTGCTTCAGCTTGTAGACGAATTCCAGGGCATCGCGCGGCGACATTTCATCCGGCAGGGCTTCGAAGACAACCCGTTCAAGCTCCGATGGCCCGCGGGCCGGCGCCGTGCTTTGGGGCCGGGGAGCGGCAAAGAGCGGCAGATCGGCGGCAAGATCGGCGGAGCCGGACTTCTGGTCGCCTTCCTCCAGAAGCGCCAGCACTTCCGATGCGCGCTCAATGACGCCTGATGGCAGACCTGCGAGCTTGGCCACCTGGATCCCGTATGATCGGTCGGCGGCACCCGGACCCACCTCGTGCAGGAACACCACGTCCCCCTTGAATTCCCGGACCTTCATTGTGGCGTTGCTCAGGCTCTCCAGCCGCTCGGAGAGAGCCGTCAGTTCATGAAAATGGGTGGCAAACAGCGCGCGGCACCGGTTGACCTCATGCAGATGCTCCACGCAGGCCCACGCGATGGAGAGACCATCGAATGTCGCCGTGCCACGGCCGATCTCGTCCAGAATGACCAGTGACCGGTTCGTTGCCTGGTTCAGGATGGTCGCCGTTTCGACCATTTCGACCATGAAGGTGGAGCGGCCGCGGGCAAGATCATCAGCCGCTCCAACCCTGGAAAACAACCGGTCGACGATACCGATATGGGCCGAGACGGCAGGAACGAACGAACCGATCTGCGCCAGAATGGCGATCAGTGCGTTCTGGCGGAGAAAGGTGGACTTACCCGCCATGTTGGGACCAGTCAGAAGCCAGATACGGCCAGCCACGTCGGCGCTGAGTTCGCAGTCATTGGGAACGAAGGGCGCATCGCCCGCACGCGTCAGCGCCTGCTCGACCACAGGATGCCGCCCACCCTCGATTTTGAAGCCTTGAGAGCCATCCACAAGCGGCCGGCAATAACGGCGCTCGCGCGCCAGCTCGGCCAGTCCGGCAAACACGTCAAGACTGGCCAGCGCCATGGCCAGCGATGTCAGAAAGGCGCCCTGCGCCACCACACGCTCAACCAGCCGCTCGAAGATCTCAAGCTCCAGCCGCAAGGCCTTGTCGCCGGCGGCGGAGATTTTCGATTCCAGTTCGGTCAGTTCCGTCGTCGTGAACCGCATGGCATTCGCCATGGTTTGCCGGTGAATAAAGCGGGCATTGTGGGGCGGCGATATGAGAGTCTCGCCATGCCGCGCGGTGACCTCGATGAAGTAGCCGAGGACGTTGTTGTGCTTGATCTTGAGCCCGGAGACTTCGGTCTCCTCCGCATATCCCGCCTGCAGTCCGGCGATCACCTTGCGGCTTTCGTCCCGAAGCGCTCTCGCCTCATCCAGATCGGCACTGCATCCCGCGCAGACAAACCCGCCGTCTCGGGCCATTAGGGGGAGGTCTTCCGTCAGAATATCCCCCAGCTCGGCCCACAAACCGGCATCGTCCGCGCCCAGGGTTTCGGCAATGGCGGCAATGTGACGGGGCGGTCCGGCCAGACTGTTCTCCTCGTTCAGCCTCTGCATAAGATCCCGGGCCGCCTTCAAACCGTCCCGAACGCCCGCAAGGTCCCTCGGCCCCCCACGGCCGACCGTCAGCCGCGAGAGCGCGCGGGCGATATCCGGACAGGCCTTGAGCTGACCGCGCAAGTCATCGGCCAGATGCGGCTGATCGATCAAATAGCCGACGGCGTCCTGGCGGCCGGCGATAGCCTCGGGGTCGCGCAGCGGCGCGGAGAGCCATTCGCTCAGCATCCGTCCGCCCGGGCCGGTTTCAGTCCGGTCAATGACGGAGAGAAGGCTGCCGCGGCGCTCGCCCGCGAGGGTTCTCACCAGCTCCAGGTTCGTCCGCGTGGCCGCGTCGATCAGCATCACATCATCCGTGCTGCTGAGGACCGGCGGCCTGATCGCAGGAACTTTGCCCACCTGGGTCAGGGTGATGTAGTCGATGAGCACACCGCAGGCGGCGATTTCCGCGCGGCCAAGATCGCCAAAGCTCTCAAGCGCCGCAACGCCGAAGAAATCCTTTACCCGGCGTTCCGCCGACGCACTGTCAAAACGGCTTGCGGGCAACGGGGATACCGTCGCGCCGGATTCGTTCAGGACTACCGAAAGGCCCTGGTCCTCCAGAACGGAGTCAGGCACCACGATCTCCGAGGGCTCGATGCGCGAGAGCTCCGCTGCAAGCCGGCCTGCTGCCGTGGGCGTAACCGTGAAATCGCCGGTCGATATGTCGATCCAGGCCAATGCAAAGGTTCCATCCCCCCGGTTGCGGGCAAGAGCGGAGAGAAAGTTGTTGCGCCTGGCGTCGAGCAGGCTGTCCTCGGTGAGCGTTCCCGGCGTTACGAGGCGCACGACCTCACGCCTGACGACAGCCTTGGCACCTCGCTTCTTGGCTTCGGCCGGATCTTCAGTCTGCTCGCAGACCGCCACCTTGTGATCGAGGCGGATCAGCCGCTGCAGGTACTCGTCTGCGGCATGTACCGGAACCCCGCACATGGGGATGTCATCGCCGCCATGCTTGCCGCGCTTGGTCAATGTGATCCCGAGCGCCCGGGAGGCGATCTCCGCATCCTCGAAGAACAGCTCGTAGAAGTCACCCATCCGGTAGAACAGGAGACAGTCCGGGTTGGCCGTCTTGATCTCCAGATACTGGGCCATCATGGGCGTGGGCCCGCTGGCCGGCTTCTTCGCCGCTGCCGCCGCCGCTGCCTGTTCAGCTTCCGCCATGACTGGAGAGGCCCTCAATCCCGCCCGATTTCCAGAGAATGCCTAGGACTAACAGATGATGCGGCCTCGTGTCTTTATCGCCACCTCGGATGTTCACAAGCGATGAGCGAGTAGCTATGGTGAGGCTCAAAGAGTGTGGGACATCCGCCCGGCCAGTGCCGGGTGTTTTTTTGGAGTGGAGTAGTTCAGATGGCCAAGAGTTCAGGGACGGTCCGGCCGCAATTTACCGATCAGGAGGCATTGAGGTTTCACCAGCGGGGCAAACCCGGCAAGCTGGAGGTGAACCCCACCAAACCGATGGCAACCCAGCGGGATCTGTCGCTCGCCTATTCCCCGGGTGTCGCGGTTCCGGTCCTGAAAATCGCCGAGGATCCGGATGTCGCCTATGACTACACGGCCAAGGGAAACATGGTGGCGGTGATCTCCAACGGCACGGCCATCCTCGGGCTGGGAGACCGCGGACCACTGGCGGCCAAGCCGGTGATGGAGGGCAAGGCGGTGCTGTTCAAGCGCTTCGCCGACGTGGACAGCTTCGACATCGAAGTCGACACCAAGGACGTGGACGAGTTCGTCAACTGCGTGCGCTTTCTCGGACCGGCATTCGGGGGAATCAACCTTGAGGACATCAAGGCGCCGGACTGCTTCATCATCGAACAGCGCCTGCGCGAGATCATGGACATCCCGGTGTTCCATGACGATCAGCATGGCACCGCCATCATCACCATTGCCGGCTTTATCAATGCTCTCGATCTGACGGGCCGGGATCTGAAGACCTGCAAGCTGGTGATCAACGGCGCCGGCGCCGCCTCCATCGCGTGCGTCGAGCTGCTCAAGGAAATGGGCATGCCCGGCGACAACATCGTGCTTTGCGACACCAAGGGCGTGATCTACCGCGGCCGGGAAGCGGGTATGAACCAGTGGAAATCCGCGCACGCGATCGAGACTGACGCGCGGACCCTGGAAGAGGTTATGGAAGGGGCCGACGTAGTCTTCGGGCTTTCCGTGAAGGACGCCTTCTCGGCTGACATGGTGAAATCCATGGCCGAAAAGCCGATAATTTTCGCCATGGCCAATCCGGACCCCGAAATCACTCCGGAAGAGGTGGCGGAAATCCGGTCAGACGCGATCATGGCAACCGGCCGGTCGGACTATCCGAACCAGATCAACAACGTCCTGGGCTTTCCCTACATCTTCCGCGGCGCGCTCGATGTGCGGGCGGTGACCATCAACAGCGCCATGAAGATCGCGGCCGCCGAAGCGCTGGCCGAGCTGGCGCGCGAGGACGTGCCGGATGAGGTTGCCGCCGCCTATCACGGCAAGCGGCCGGTGTACGGGCCGAACTACCTGATCCCCGTGCCGTTCGATCCTCGCCTGATCAGCCGTGTGCCGAAGGCGGTTGCAAAGGCCGCCATGGATTCCGGCGTGGCCAAGAAGCACCTCGCCGATCTGGACGCCTACGAACTGGAACTCTCAGCCCGGCTCGACCCGATTGCCGGGACCATGCAGGGCATCTTCGACAAGGTGCGGGACAATCCGCGCCGGGTGGTTTTTGCCGAAGGGGAAGAGGATCGGATGATCCGGGCCGCCAACTCCTTCGCCGCTTCCGGGCTCGGCGAGGCCATTCTGGTCGGGCGCGAAGAGCAGATCTACCGGACGGTCGAGCAAAGCGGAAGCGAGCTACATCCGTCGGTGACCCTCCTGAACGCCAGGCTTTCGGACCGCAATGCTGATTACGCCGACTATCTCTACCAGCGCATGCAGCGCAACGGGTTCCTGCTTCGCGATTGCCAGCGGCTCGTCAACAATGACCGCAACATCTTTGCCGGTGCCATGGTTGCCCTCGGCGATGCGGACGCCATGGTGACCGGTATCACACGCAACTACACGGTTGCACTGGAGAACGTCAAACGGGTGATCTCCCCCAAGGCGGGTCACCGGCCCATAGGGGTCTCGATGGCGCTCTGCCGGGGGCGGACCGTGTTCATTGCCGACACCACCGTGCACGAGATGCCGGATTCAGAGGAACTGGCCGATATCGCCGTGGAAGCTGCCGGCGTGGTGCGCCGCTTCGGATACGAGCGGCGCACCACGCCGGCAGCTTCCACGGCGATGTCGGCCAGTTCCTCTGAATCCGGCATCTCGTGCACGGTGGTGTCGGCGATGAACACGGTCCTTCCCCGGCAGAGCGCCATCGAGACCCCTATGGGCCGGTGACCCGCCTTGGGGGAGATCACCCGTTTGACGTTCTCCAGTGCAACCGTGTAGTTGCGTGTGAT
>JBCCEL010000381.1:0-5470 GCA_039030315.1 Pseudomonadota bacterium | reverse complement strand
TGTCCTTAACGACCTTCTCTGCGGGTGCCTTTTGATGCTCAGTCTTCCGTCTCATCGTCAATCCCTCTCGGATTATGATGAGCCAGAAACTCTCTCTTATTCAATCAAACATTCTGTCCCAAGGGCGCTGACGCCGGACACGGCGCCGTCGCTCAACAGGATCATCAGGCGCTGCTGGATTTCGCTGCCCTGGAAGGTGCGGATGGCAAGGCCGATTGCGTCGCCGATTGCCGTGTGCGGGCCGGCCATGCCGACCTCGGTCCCGTCCAGCAGGTTGCGCACAGTCTGCAGGTCCTCGGTGAAGGGCGCCTGTAGAAAAGCCCGCGTGCCGAAGACGATGAGCGCGACCCGGTCGCCGTCGCGCGCCTCGATGAAATCGCCGACGATGTCCTTTACCGCCGCAAGGCGCTGCAAGGGCTCACCGTCGGCAGAACGAAAATCGCGCTCGTCCATGGAGCCGGAGATGTCGATGGCAAGCACCAGGTCGCGCGCCGCCTTGGTCACTTCGACAGGCTCGCCGACGCGCTCGGGGCGGGCAAGGGCGAGGACGAGCAGGACCCAGACCACGATCGCGGTCACCATCTGCAGCCGCCTGCGCGCAACGACCAGCGATCCGCTGCGAGCCTCAGCGCCGGTGTCGGCCACGATGCGGCGGAAGAAGGGAAGGCGCAGCGATGCAACGGTCTGCCGGTAGGGCGGCACGAGCTTCCAGACGAGCCACGGCAGGGGCAGGAGGATGAGCGCCAGGGGAAAGGCGAGCTCGATCATGGGTACGCATTCCCCTTGTGCCGCTGCACCCAGTCGGCCGCGAGCGACGCAAGCCCGTCGGATGGCGGCGCGGGCGTGTAGGGCGCTGTCGCCAGAACACGGCCGGGACCATTGCTGAAGCTGGAGCCGCCGAGCGTCCTGTCAAGGAAGGCAAGCCAGTCATCGCCATACAGGGAAGCAACATTGGTGCGCGGATAGGCGGCAAGCGCCGCGCGGCGAAGGATCGCGGCAATCGCCGCCGGGTCGTCGTGGACCCGCGCCAGCTCTTCAAGGGCGGCGCGGCGATAGGCATTGGCCCGGCGCCAGTGAATGAACCGGTGAAGCCCGTAGGCGAGTAGCGCCGCGACGGCCAGTCCCAGCCAGACCCAGCCCCACGTCTGAGGCCACAGCGACACCGGCTCGGGCGTCAGCACCATCTCCAGGCGGTCGATCAGCTCGACCAGGTTCAGGCCAGAGAGGTCTTCTTCCATCACCGCCTCCGCTGCAGGCCGAAGAGCCGGCGCATCTGCGGCACCGTCTCCTCGCCAGCGCTCAGCGGGAGAACGGGGATGCCGTACTTGCGCGTCCAGCCGGCAAGGCGCGCAAGGCGTTCGCCGGCAAGATCGGCAAGGCTCTGCCGGACCTTTGCGCTGCCCGTGTCGATCTCCGCCTGCAGGGCGCCGTCGGAAGCGACGATCTTCATGTCGGGCGGCAGTTCGTCAGCCATCGGGTCGGTCACAAAACCGAGCACCACGTCATTGTGGCGCGCCAGGCCGCCGAGCAGGATCTCGGTGCGGTCGTCAATTTTGCCGAAATCGCTCAGGCAGATGATTAGATGGTCGCGGCGGGCGATCCGCACGACCGACTGCAAGACCCGGTTGAGCCGCATCGGCTCCACCGGCGGCGCGTCGGCCCGCAACTCCCGGTTTGCCGCCACGAGTGCTGACAGAAGCCTGTCGACGGCCGCCCGACTGCGCTGTGGCCTGATCTCGGCGATCACCTGAGCCCCGAACACGATGCCGCCTACGCGGTCACCCTGGTCGAGAATGCGGAAGGCCGCCAGGGCCGCCATCTCGGCAGCGGTCACCGATTTCATGTTGAGCCGGGAGCCTAAGAACATGGACATGCGCTGATCGACCACGATCAGCGCCGGGCGATCCCGCTCCTCGGTGAAGACGCGCACATGCGGGCTGCCGGTCCGCGCCGTAACCTTCCAGTCGATGGAACGCACGTCATCGCCCGGCAGGTAGTCGCGCAGCTCCTCGAAGTTCAGGCCCCGGCCACGGATGTGAGACGCATGGCGGCCGTTGAGGGCGCTGCGGGCGGGCTGGCGCGGCAGGAAGCTCAGCCTGTTCGCCTGGGCGCCGATGCGGCGCAGGTGGGCAAGATCGACGTGGATGCGCGTGTCTGGAACGGCGCCGTCGCCCGAAGCAACCTTCAGGCCCGTGCGTACCAATGCCGCCTCGCCGCGCATCGTGCCGGTCCTCAGGGCAGGGCTACTTGCTCGACGATAGCATCGGTGACCGCGTCGGGCGAGATGCCCTCGCCCTGGGCCTCGAAGCTCAGTGTCAGCCGGTGCCGGAACACGTCATGGACGACGGCGCGCACGTCCTGCGGGTCGACATAGTCGCGACCATGAAGCCAGGCATGGGCGCGGCCGCACTTGTCGAGCGCCAGCGAGGCGCGCGGGCTGCCGCCGATCTCGATCCAGCGGGCAAGATCCTCGGTGTATTTCTCCGGCGTGCGCGTGGCGTAGACGAGATCCGCCATGTAGCGCTCCATGGCATCGGCGACGTGGATCGCGGCAATCTCACGCCGTGCCTGGAACACCGCGTCCTGGGGGATCACCGGCGGCTCTTCCTTCTTCGGCTTGTCGGCCTTCTTCTCGGCCGATGCGGCGGTTTCCTCGCCGCGCACAAGCTGGATGACCTTCACCTCGTCCCCCACCGGCGGGTAGGTGATCATCACGTGCATCAGGAAGCGGTCCATCTGTGCCTCGGGCAGCGGGTAGGTTCCCTCCTGCTCGACCGGATTCTGGGTCGCCATGACCATGAAGAGCGGCTCCATGGCACGGGTCGTGCCGGCAACCGTCACCTGGCGCTCCTCCATCGCCTCCAGCAGCGCCGCCTGCACCTTGGCGGGTGCCCGGTTGATCTCGTCGGCGAGCACGATGTTGGCGAAGATCGGCCCCGGTTCGAAACGGAAGTCGCCGCCGCCCTCGACCTGGTAGTAGACCTCCGTCCCCGTGACGTCTGAGGGCAGCAGGTCGGGCGTGAACTGGATGCGGCTGAAATCGGCTTCGAGGTTCTTTGCCAGTGCCTTGATGGCGCGGGTCTTGGCAAGGCCCGGTAGGCCCTCGACCAGCAGGTTGCCGTTCGCCAGCAGCCCGATAACCAGCCGCTCGATCACTGTTTCCTGGCCGATGATCGACTGGCCCATGTGCTCCATCAGGCTGTCGATGGCCGCGCGGGCATCGGTCTTCATGTCGTCGTTCATGGCGCCTCCTGGACACGAGCCTAGCCGCATCGGGCGCGGTTTGGCTAGACCGTCTTCACAGGATTCGGCGTCGTTACGACCTGCTATTCGGCGCCTCGGACAACGACGCGCTCAATACCGGCAGCGGGGCCGATGTGTTCGACTGCGAGGACGGCTGGGGCAACGACATCCTGGTCTTCACCAGCGGGACGGATACGATCTTGTTCGCCAACCTTAACGGCATCCGCGGGATCGGCGACCTGACCATCGTCCAGGCGGGCCCGCACGTCAGTGTGGAGTTTGTTGCCGACCGCTTTACCATCTTCAACTTCTCGGCTGCCAACCTGGCCCAGACCGAATTCGACTTCGGGCCTTGAGGGTATGTCAAGAAGCCCAGTTGTCGGTTTCCGTTCAGGGTCAAGAGCGACCGTACTCAGTGCTTAATAGGATTGTCCGGTCAGGGCCAATTGTGACCGCCGTGAGCTGAACCAGATGATCTAATCATGACACTCAGGTAATGTCCGTTTCGTGATGGTGCGATGCATCATCATGTCGCCGAATTAAAAGGCAGCAAAGGGCCGAAGTTTCCGATCCAATCTCCATCGCCTTCGATGTACGGTTAGATAATTCACCTCGTTCCAGCGGTCGGCAATCTTCTCACTCACATTAGGTTCTTCAGTTTGGTGCAGCAAATCGCCATCTGGTAATAGGACCTGAAAGGGTTCTTTTTCGTAGCGACACGCGCCCGATCCTGGCAGAGCGATCAAACTTCCATGCATAATGGGTGCCAAGCTTGGTGGGTCGACAACTCACTAGACGCCGCATGGGATTCCGACCAAGTGGCGTTCTGACTTTCATGGTCTCTCCTTCGCCAGCGGTTGTATCGACTGATCGTGCATTTCGGTGACAACCGAAGAACTGCATTTATGGCAAGGCTAGGTTCCCTTTGCGACCATCGAGGTTGTTTTGACTATTTGTGTCACAGCTTTTGTGGATTGTGATGGATGCAGTAGCGCTCTTTGGCAGTCGTTGGCGGCAGGGTTGTATGTTTGCGGATTTGATCATCTGGAGCGGTTGGCTCAACACGAAGTAAGCGCTAATTGAGTCTTTGGGCGTGGTGTTTTGAGTTTGACGGCAATGCCCGAGGAGCGGCATGAACCAAGAGCGCAAGCAGGATCGGTCATGCGGTCAACAGGTTTGGATGTTGCCGCCGGAAATTCGGGAGCTGGTCGAGTATGGGTAGATGAGTATGACATTGGCTGCCAGCCTCATTTCTCTGACTGAGTCGGGCTCATCTGACCGAACATTTGAGTTTTGGAGTTTTGGCCGGAGGGAGGGCGATGGACGCCACTATCTGACGGCAGCTGAGCTACTGGTAAGAAGCCAGGCATGCGCCGCGCGTCTTCAGGACATGTGCAAGCCCGCAGATCGCGCTGTGATCCTTTGTCCGCCAGGCCTGGACTATATTGTCGCGTTTTATGCATGTCAGCTTGCCGGCATCATTGCGGTTCCGGCCTATCCACCAAGCAATCGGAAGCATTTGGCGAGGCTGTGGTCGATCATCGATGATGCTGACGCATCCGTTGTCCTGAGCACGTCAGAACTGATTCCAAGCGTTCAAAAGAATGCGGGCATTGATCGAAGACTGCCACCTATTCTTGCCGTGGATGACGTTGACTGTGGTGATTGCCATCATTGGGTGACGCCGGACTTGGCTCCAGATGCTATCTCGTTCCTCCAATACACGTCTGGAACGACGGGCAATCCGAAGGGTGTCGTTGTCAGCCACGAACGGCTGCTATCGAATGTTGCCGCGATCGCTGAGCGGTTTCAACTGAACTCGCAGTCGCGAGGGGTTTTTTGGCTGCCGCCCTATCACGATATGGGACTGATTGGTGCCCTGGTGATGCCCGTTGTGGTTGCCGGCAAGGCCGCGCTGATGAGTCCTGCCTCCTTTCTCCAGCAACCACTGCGCTGGTTGGATGCGATCAGTGAGTTCCAAGCCACGATTACGGCCGGGCCCGACTTTGCCTACCAACTGTGCGTCGATGCGGTGCGCGAAACTGATCCTGGCGCACTGGACTTGAGCAGGTTGCGTCTTGCTCTTTCAGGTGCCGAGACCGTTCGGGCAGCAACCCTTGATGCCTTCGTGGAGCGGTTTGAGCCGTTTGGCTTTCGTCGCGAGAGTTTTGTTCCGGTTTATGGGCTGGCCGAGACCGTGCTCATGGCAAGCGGTCAGAGGAGTCGG
>JBCCEL010000380.1:0-5472 GCA_039030315.1 Pseudomonadota bacterium | reverse complement strand
TCCGGCCTCACGGGGCTGCTGGCCGTACATATCCGTCCCTACCAGCTCGGCAAACTGGGGCTGCTCGCCAGGCCCTATCTGATGATGGCCATCCCGGTGCTGGCCTTCGCGCTGGGCACGGCGGCATGCCTGGAGATCCTGTTCCATGCCCGCCATGCCGCCCTCGGCGACGAGATGATGTCGCTGTTCGGGATCGAGTTCAATTCCCACGGCCTGTTCCCGCTCGGCCTGTCGATTGCCACTGTCGCAGTCTCGTTCTATCTGCTCTCCCGCATGGCGCCGATTTTCAAGGAGGCCTGGGACACCGCCAATCATCTGGAGGCGGGCTCATGACGGCGGCCATCACCCTTCAGAACATGTGCAAGAATTTCGGACGTGCCGAGATCATCCGGGACGTCAATCTCAGCATTACACGGGGGGAGCGCCACGCGATCATCGGGCCGAACGGGGCCGGTAAGTCCACGATGTTCAATGTGATCACCGGCAAGTATCAGCCGACCAGCGGGGCGGTGCTGCTGCATGGCGAGGACATCAGCACTCTCGAGCCCTACGAGATCAACCGGAAAGGCCTCAGCCGCAGCTTCCAGATCACCAATATCTTTGCACGGATGACGGTGTTCGAGAACGTCCGCTGCTCGCTGCTCTGGTCCATGGGTTACAAATACTCGTTCTGGCATCTCGTCGACCGGCAGCGGAGGCTGAAGGAGCGCGCCGAAGAGATCCTGGAACAGATCGGCATGCTGGACCGGCGGAATGTGCCGGCTGGCGTGCTGACCTATGCCGAGCAGCGTGCCCTGGAGATCGGGATCACCATAGCCGGCGGCGCCGATATCATCATGCTGGACGAGCCGACGGCCGGCATGAGCCGTTCGGAGACCGAGCTGATCGTGGATCTCATCCGGACCGTCACCAAGGACAAGACCCTGGTCATCGTCGAGCACGACATGGGCGTGGTTTTCGACCTTGCCGACCGGATCTCTGTCCTCGTCTACGGACAGGTGATCGCCTGCGACACGCCGGAGAACGTACGCTCCAGCCGGGAGGTGCAGGAGGCTTATCTCGGCACAGCCATGGAGGCAGAGCACTGAGATGCTGAAGGTCTCCGATCTCCACGCCTATTACGGCAAGAGCCACATTCTGCAGGGCGTCAATCTGGAAGTCGGCGAAGGCGAGATTGTCGCGCTGCTCGGCCGCAACGGCGTCGGGCGCTCCACCACCTGCAAGGCGATCATGGGCGAGGTGCCGCCCACCGGGTCCATCCGGTTTCAAGGCGATGAGATAGTCGGCCGAAAGCCGTACGAGATCGCCCAGGCGGGCATTGGTTATGTGCCGGAAAACCGGGACATCTTTCCCGGGCTCACGACCCGGCAGAATCTGATTCTCGGACTCAAGCCGGGACAAAAGGAGGCTCAGAGTCGCTGGTCGATAGACGACATGTTCGAGCTTTTCTCGAATCTCAGGGAGCGCGCGGATGTCGAAGCCTCCGTCCTGTCCGGCGGCGAGAAGCAGATGCTGACGATCTGCAGGACACTTATGGGCGATCCTTCCATCATCATGGTCGACGAGCCGACCGAGGGGCTTGCACCCAAAATCGTTCAGCAGGTTGGCGAACTGCTGGAGCAAATCGCGGCGCGCGGGGTGTCCATCCTCCTGGTCGAGCAGAAACTCACCATCGCCATGAAGATTTCCAAACGGGTCTACGTGATGGGCCACGGCCAGATGGTGTTCGAGGGCAGCCCAACCGAGCTGCAGAATAGCGCGGATGTGCGCAAGCAGTGGCTTGAGGTATAGAACCGGCGTGTTTGAGCGCTCGAGCTGCACACACTCTGCCGTCCTCGGGCTTGACGCGAGGACCCAGGGCAACGGAACACCGAGTGGACTGCCCTGGGCCCTCGGCTCGGAGGCCAAGGGCTGCAGATGGGAAGATCGGTGCGGAACGAGAAAAGACTGCAGAGGTGAATTGAACAGATGCTGTTGAACTTGAGTGCCGAAGATCAGGCTTTTCAGGACGAAGTCCGGAGCTTCATGACCGAGAGCGCGCCGGCGGCTCTACGCCAGAAAGTCGAGCGCAACCAGACGCTGACCCGCGAGGATTTCCTGAGCTGGCACCGGATCCTCTACGCCCGCGGCTGGATCGCCCCGGCCTGGCCGGTGGAATTTGGCGGCCCCGGGTGGTCGCCCATGCAGCGGCACATCTTCCAGGAAGAGCTTGCCCTGGCCTCCATGCCGATGATCATGCCCTTCGGCATCAATATGGTCGGTCCGGTCATCATGCGCTTCGGCAATGACACGCAAAGGGCAAAGTACCTTCCGCGTATCCTGAGCGGCGAAGACTGGTGGTGCCAGGGTTATTCGGAGCCCGGCTCCGGCTCCGATCTCGCTTCTCTCAAGACCCGGGCTGAACGGGACGGCGATGTTTACGTTGTCAACGGCGCCAAGACCTGGACCACTCACGCCAACTTCGCCGACATGATGTTCTGCCTGGTCCGGACATCGAACGAGGGCAAACGGCAGAACGGCATCACCTTCCTGCTGATCGACATGAAGTCCGAGGGCGTGACCGTGAAACCTATCCGCACCATGGATGGCGGCGTGGAAATCAACGAGGTCTTCCTGGACGAGGTTCGCGTGCCGGTCGAGAATCTGATAGGCGAAGAGGGCAGAGGCTGGACCTACGCGAAGTTCCTCCTCGGCAACGAGCGTACAGGCATGGCCCGCATCGGGCGCAGCCGCAAGCATCTGGACCGGATCAGGTCCATTGCAGCGCAGGAGCCGCTGGGTGACGGCACACTACTTGACGATCAGAAGTTCCAGGAGAAAATCGCCGCCATCGAAATCGACATTCTCGCGCTTGAATCCCTAGTGCTGCAGGTGCTCGCTGAAGAAAGCGCCGGAACCGTGCCGGGGCCGGAGGCATCGTTCCTCAAGATCAGGGGTACCGAGATCGAGCAGGCGATCACCGAACTCACCATGGAGGCGGTCGGAAACTATGCCATGCCTTACCAACCCGAAGTGCTCGAGCAGGGCTGGAACGAGGAGCCGGTCGGACCGGACTATGCAGTCGGCGCCGCCCCGCTGTATTTCAACTTCCGCAAGGCCTCCATCTACGGCGGCACCAATGAAATCCAGAAAAACATTGTCGCCAGGATGATCCTCGGCGTGTGAGCGGGCCTGATAACGCATGAACATTCTTTTCACTGACGAGCAGCGCCTGCTTGCCGAAAGCCTGGAGCAGTATGCGGCCGGCCGCTACAGCTTCGATCAGCGCCGTGCGGTGCTAGCCAGCGATGAAGGCTATTCCCCGGAAGCCTGGCACGACTTTGCCGAACTCGGCTGGCTCGGCCTGGCGGTCCCCGAAGAGGACGGCGGGCTGGGCGGCAGCCTGGCTGATGTTGCCGTTCTCATGGAAGGCTTCGGCCGTATGCTGGCACTTGAGCCTTTTGTGGCAACCGTCCTCCTCGGCGCCGGGCTGCTGGCAGAGATCGGTACCCCAGAGCAACGGGCAGCATACCTGCCCGGAGTTGCCGAGGGGACCTCGAAACTAGCGTTCGGCCATTCTGAGCGACAGGCCCGTTTCGATCTGGCTGACGTCAGGGCAGAAGCCCGGAGCGGCGCGGATGGCTTCGTTCTAGACGGCCACAAATGCGTGGTTCTGGGTGCTCCGGCGGCAAACCATCTGCTCGTCAGCGCCCGCACGGATGGGGGGCCGCGCGACGACGATGGGGTATCCCTCTTTATCGTTCCCGCCGACGCAGAGGGGCTGACGATGCGCGGTTATCCCATGCAGGACGGGCACAGGGCCGCCGACGTTACGCTTGAGAATGTGGCGGTCGGCACGTCCGCTTTGGTGGGCCCGGCCGGCGAGGCGCTGCCGGCGATCCGTCGGGTCGTGCAGCGGGCCATGATCGCGCTGGCCGCCGAAGCGGTTGGCGCCATGGAAGCGCTCAACGCGATGACGTTCGAGTACCTGCGCACACGTCAGCAATTCGGTGCGCCCATCGGATCGTTTCAGGGCCTGCAGCACCGGGCCGTCGAAATGGAGATGGCGCACAAGATCTCACGGGCGATGGTTCACCGCATGGCACGCGCAGCTGACGCCAACTCCGAACTGCTTGGCCAATGCGCAGCGGCGGTGAAGGCGGAAGTCGGGAAATCGGGCAAGTTTGTCGGGCAGCAGGCCATTCAGCTCCATGGCGGCATCGGCATGACCGACGAATACGCGGCCAGCCACTATTTCAAACGCCTGACGATGATCGACATCCTGTTCGGCAATGCCGACCATCATCTCGCCGAGTATGCCCGGTTGAGCCAGGAGACCGCTGCTTCGTCCGGGTAGATCGGATCAGGCGAATGCGTCCGGCATGGACTCCTTCTTCTTCGCCATGAAGGACTGCAACGCCTCGTCGATGGCCGGATCCAGATCCGGAGCCTGATACTCGGCTAGCGTCTTGCGGACGAGCGCATTGGCGTTCTGATCGGTGCGCTTGGCGCCGTCGACTTCCCATTGCTCGTAGGAGTTATTGTCGCCCACAGTGGTCCTGTAGAACGCCGTTTCGAAGTTAGCCTGCGTGTGGGCACAGCCGAGATAATGGCCGCCGGGGCCCACTTCCGCAATGGCGTCCATGGCCTGCCCGTTCTCCGACAGGTCAATGCCATTGGCAAACTTCTGCATCATGGCCAGCTGATCGACATCCATCATGAACTTCTCGTACGAGCTCACCAGACCGCCCTCAAGCCAGCCGGCAGCGTGGAGCATGAAGTTCACGCCACCGATGATCGCCGGATAAAGGGTCTGGGCGCTGTCATAGGCCGACTGCGCGTCCGGCAGTTTCGATCCCGTCAGGGAGCCGCCGGAGCGGAACGGCAGATTGTACCGCCGCGCGAACTGGGCGGCGCCAAGCAGAAGAGACGCGGGCTCCGGCGTGCCGAAAGCCGGGGCGCCGGACTGCATGGAGATGGACGTGGCGAACGTGCCCATGATCACCGGAGCACCGGGGCGGCAGAGCTGCGCAAAGGCGATCGCCGCCGTGGCCTCGGCCAGGACCTGGGTGAGCGTGCCGGCAACCGAGACCGGGGACATCGCACCGCCCACGATGAACGGCGAGATGATGCAGGCCTGGCCTGCCCGGGCATAGGCCTTGAGCGCCCCGCCCATGGTGTCGTCGACCACCATTGGCGAGTTGATGTTGATCAGACTGGTGGTGACGCAGTTGTTTGCCACGAACTCATCGCCGAACACGAGCCTGGCCATGGCGATCGTGTCTTCCGCCCGCTCCGGCGCGGTGACCGAACCCATGAAGGGTTTGTCGGAGTACTTGATATGGGAATAGACCATATCGAAGTGGCGCTTGTTAACGGGGATGTCCACCGGCTCGCAGACCGTACCGCCGGAATGGTGCATGGCCGGCGACATGTAGGCGAGCTTCACGAAGTTCTGGAAATCCTCGATCGTGGCATAGCGGCGCTCGCCCT
>JBCCEL010000379.1:0-5479 GCA_039030315.1 Pseudomonadota bacterium | reverse complement strand
CGAGTTCCAGCCCATGTTGGCCATGTAGAGGAACAGGACGTCGATAGGGTAGGGGTCCTTCTCGCCCGCATTGTTGATGACCATGTGCATCAGGCCGTGGGCCGCAAGAGGAGCATCCCAGCTGAAGGCCTTGTCGATCCGCTGCGGCGTGCCGAAGCGGTTGACCAGAAGGTCTTCAGGATCGGTCGGGAAACCGAGATGCGGTCCGCCAAGCGGTTCAGCGGTGCGTTTGCCGGGGGAACGTCCGGAAGGTTTCAGGGTTGGCGGAGTTTGCTTGGGGTAGGGCGCCTTGTAGCGAAAGCCGCCGGGGCAATCGATCGTGCCCAGCAGCACTTGCAGGACGTGGATCAGCCGGCAGGTGTGGAAGCCGTTGGAGTGCGCCGAAATTCCACGCATGGCATGCATCGAGACTGGCCGTCCGATTGTCTTGTCGTGCTTGCGGCCGGCCCAATCGGTCCATGGAATGTCGAGTTCGATCTGCTCCTTGAATGCCGCGTGGGCCAGTTCGGCTGCGATGCGCTTGGTGACGGCAGCCGTGACCCCGGTGCGCCCCTCCACTGCCTCAGGGGAATAGCGCTCGCGCAGGAAACGCTCGCTCAGGAGCTGAAACGAGGGGACCGCCCTGCGGCCGTCCTTCAGCTTGAAGGAGCCCACGAGCGCGGGGGAAATATCAGGCAGGTTCGCGTTGACACAGATGCCGGCCTGTCTGTCGAAACAGAGCGGATTGCCCTGGCCATCGCGGGCAAACAGGCCGTCATCATCGGCATTCTGGTCCTGGATGACCAGCCAGCTCGCGTTGGAATAGCGCGCAAGATAGTCCAGATCAACATTGCCGCTCTTCAGAAGTTCGTGGATCAATGCGGCGACGAAGAGACCGTCCGTGCCCGGGCGGATGCCCACCCATTCGTCGGCTATAGCGGAGTACCCGGTGCGCACCGGATTAATCGAAACGATCTTCGCGCCCTTCGCCTTGAGCTTGCCCATCTGCTTTTTCAGCGGATTTGAGCTGTGTTCCTCGGCCACACCGAAGAGCAGAAAGTATTTGGTGTGCTCCCAGTCAGGCTCGCCGAACTCCCAGAATGCACCGCCGATCGTATAGAGTCCGGCCGCAGCCATGTTGACCGAGCAGAAGCCCCCGTGGGCGGCATAGTTCGGGGTGCCGTACTGGATTGCCCAGTAGCCTGTCAGGGACTGGGACTGGTCGCGGCCTGTAAAGAACGCAAGCTTGCGGGGGTCTTCGTTCCGGGTTTGGGACAACCAGGTCGTGGCAAGGCGCAAGGCCTCTTCCCATTCGATCTCCTTGAACTCGCCCGATCCGCGCGGCCCGACCCTCAGTAGAGGCTTCTGCAGCCGCGCCGGCGAGTAATGCTGCATGATCCCGGCAGAGCCCTTGGCGCAGAGAATGCCGCCGTTCACGGGGTGATCCCGGTTGCCCTCAATGTAGGTGACTGTGCCGTCTTTCAGGTAGACCTTAATTCCGCACCGGCAGGCGCACATGTAACAGGTGGTGTGCTTGACCTCATCCCAGGTCTTCGGGCTGGTATCGACGTCCGGTTGCACAGGCAAGGTCTGGGCCTCTCTTGCTCAAATAATATATTCGAAACATCGAATATATATTCATGCGTTCTCTCTGGGAACGCGGCATCTCGGCACTTTGCAGGTGCACAATGCGTTAGCACATGCAGCAAATACTTTCGAGGCGGCTTTCCCGTCCAGCGTGGCAAAACCGTTGGGACCACGGTGTAACGGGGAGGCTACCTCTTCGGGGCGGCAGGTATCAGAACAAGCGCTACCGAAGCCAGAATGAGTGCGAGGGCGACGACCTTCTGCCATGTCGTGGGTTCGCCGAGAATGATGATTGACGAGACAACGCCCACGACCGGCGCGAGGAGAGCGGTGATTGCGGTGGTGGACGCGGACTGACCATCAAGAAGCATGGTCCACAGCGCATAGCAGATCACCATCGGTCCCAGCGCGTGATAGATGAGGATCGAGAGGACGAGAGGGCTCGGCCAGGACTGCTCCGAGGGTGGCTCGTAGACCAGCACCAGGGCCCAGGCGACGATTGTGGATACGGCAAAGTACCAGATCGTGAGCGGCAACGATCGAAGGGTGAACTTCCAGTGCTTCTGGCACACGTTGCCGGCGGCCCAGGAAAGCGCAGCCAGCAGCATGACCAGAATGCCCAGAGGATCGGACACCAGCGCGGTGAAGTCCTCGGAGGCCATGATCACAATGCCGAGCATGCCGGCAGCCAGGGCCATGCTGCCACGCGGCCCCAGACGCTCTCCGAGAAACATCCAGGCAAGGCCGACCGTCATGGCCGGCATCAGGTAAGCGATGATCGCGGCCCTGGAAGCCTCCATCAGCAATTGGCCGACCGTGGTGAGGAGGTTGAAACCGCAGACCAGAAGCAGCCCTGTCACGGCGATACGAGACCATTCCCCACGGGCGGGCACGAGTCCCTGACCCTTGAAGAGTGCCACAGCTGCGAGAATCCCAGCTGCGACCGGGAAGGCGACTGCCCGGATCGTCAGCGGCGGGACTTCCGTCAGCATGATTTTGACGGCAGGCCAGTTCAACCCCCACAGTAAGCCGATCAGAAGGACCATGAAGGTTGTGGAAGCGCTAGACAGCTTCTCGTTCACGCTGCAGGCCCTAAATCGCCGTGAGGCATGAGGTCAGCGATGACTTTTGACGCCCGGACGCATCGAAGTTAGCAGGCGCCAGCCAGGCTTCGTGAGCTGCGCGAACGTTCGGCCATTCCCCATCAGTGATGCTGAACCAGGCCGTGTCGCGGTTGCGTCCCTTGTAGTGGGTGGCCTGCCGGAAGGTGCCCTCGAATGTAAAGCCCAGCCGCTCGGCCGCCCGGCGTGAGGGTGCGTTCAGCGCATCACACTTCCACTCGAATCGTCGGTAACCCAGGTCGAAAGCATTTCGGATCTTGAGGTACATGGCTTCCGTGGCCATTCGGGTTCTCTGGAGCTTCGGTGATAGGCGGATGTGCCCTACCTCTATCGAAGCCTCCCGCGTCTTGATCCGCAGGTAGGAGCCCCATCCGCCGGCTTTCCCGGTGGAGTTGTCAACATAGGCGTAGAACTGCGGGTCATCGCCGCAACAGGTGTTCGCCATCCACTCCCTGAAGGCCAGGGGGTCTGCGAACGGGCCGTAGGGCATATAAGTCCAGCCCTCGCCGGTTCGGTCTTCCGCATCGGCTTCGTACAAGTCGGCGGAATGCCTGTCCGGATCTATCGGTTCCAAACTGACGTAGCGACCGATCAGAGCCTTCCTCGGGGGAGGGGGCGGCGGCGACCATCCAGCCGGCAGGGATTCGCCGACCGGCTGGCCGAACTCGTTGGTGATTGGCATGATAAGCTCCGTAAGCGAAAAAATCGGATCGCGAAATAGCTTAGCTTTGGTCCTGGAGAAACGTCCAAATCGGAACGCCGTATGCAGTCCACTTCGGTGAAGTTACACGTCGAGGCCGCTAAGTGAAAGATTCAAGAAACCGAAATTGTCGAATCTCCTCTGAGGGTTAGCTGTTGAATAGAGGGTGTCGATTCAAGGGGCCAGGCTGTCGGATCAACTTTTCGAGCCGTGATTGAAACTCACCCGCGCCGCGCGTACCATGACCGAGTTTCACGTCCATTTGGAGGAGAGTTGCTATGCTGTTGCGGACTCGGTTTTACGGAGTGCTTGGGGGAGCTATTCTTGCCTTTGGCGGCATCTGGACCGGGACAGCGGCAGCCGCTCCACAAGCTCTTGCCCTTGTGGAAACCCGTGGAACCGTAGAGCTTACTTGCAACGGCACGGAGTGTGGCGCGGAACTGACGTCATTCTGTCTCGACGGCAGCCGCTTCTCACCGCGCACCGGCACGCGCTACGAACTCGCAACCGCGCCCCTGGTTCGCCTCACCGCCTACTCCCGGAGGGGCGAGCGGATAGAACTGGATGCCAAGGAGCACATCCGCTTTCAGTCGCTGCGCCGTCATCTTGCGGTGAAGGCGAGCATCGACGAGAACGTGCTCAAGTCGCGTGGGTTGACTGACGTGAAGGTCGAAATACTGGCCCACGCCGCTCTGCTGCCGGTGCCCTGGAAAGGCGATCCGAAAGCGATCACGCCGGGTGAAGCTGAATTGTTCAAGGGACCCTTACGCAAACTCGGCAGCCGGCTCGTTGACCGGAATTCCTCACGCATGCAGGCCGCCCGCATCACTTCGCGGATCATCAATCTACTGCCGGACCGGAAGTATGGAGCTGCACCCAGCACCAGTTTGATCCTTAAGAAGGCGATTGAAAAGAGCGGCGGCGAGAAATTGAATGATGAGGCGCGCCGTCGCGCCAAAGGGGCTGTGGATCTCTGCCGCTACGTGTCGCGGGTCAACAGTTCCATCAGTTTCCGCCGTTGCCTGCAGGAGCGCCATGACGGCATGGTGGACTATCTCAACTCAAAGTACTGGAAGGCGGTAAAGTCGGGAACTTGACCGGCGGATTTCGTCACTGTTTCAGCCACAGGCCCCAACCGTCAGCGGCGCTGCCACATCAGTTGTCGTTGTCCCAGACATATTCCCGCGGGATCACGTACGGCGTGAAAGGATCCGGCGCGGGAATGTAGCCTGTCTCGTCGTCGGTTGCTTCGTTCAGCCAGCGTGCCCTGCGCTCAAGGATGAGTTCCCGTTCGCGCGTTAGCCTTGCAGTCTTGGACTCAAAGTCTCCCAGTGCGTCAGCAGTCCGTATCATGCTCTCACCTCACGTTTTCGCGGGTCCGGTTGCGGCCCTCACGCATCCCTGAGAATCATTTTTCTGATGCTGTGGCGCTGATGGTTAACAAAACGTTAACGAGGAGGCGGCAAGTCTGCGTCCATGCCTGTCGTGCCGGTCTCGCCGCCAAGGAGCGGATGTGCAGGTGCCAAGGGACTTTCGACCGGAGCCCTGATCGTTCGGCCATGGGTCAGGCCGAGCCGTAAGAAGCTGTTGATGTCCTCGTTCGGCGCGCCGTCACGTGCGTAGGGTGTGGGGTTGAGATCGATGATATAATGATTGTCCTCACCGTCATGAACGATGTCGATACAGCCGAAATCGACCGGTGTGTGGTCGAGAAACCTCGCAATATCCCGTTTCAATCTGGCGCTCAGAGGAAGTCTATCCGTACCTGCACGGACCTGGTCGAGGCTGCCGGCATAGTTGATGTCTCGGACATCTCCGCACATCTTCTTGATCAGCGACCGGTCATGGGCTTTCACGACAATGACCTGGCTGCCGCAAAAGTAGGCGCGGAAGATCGAGCCTTCAGCGTTGTCGATGTAGCGTTCCACTGTCAGGGACGGATCAGACCAGATCGAGGGAGCGAGGTCCTTGCGGGCTGCGGCCTTGTAGCTGAGCGCATGCATCTCCCGGCAGACTGCGGCGGGCCGCACCATGCGGTTGCGGAGATCCGGCGGCAGGGTCTTCTCCATCTCTCCGCCGTAGTTGAGCTCGG
>JBCCEL010000378.1:0-5519 GCA_039030315.1 Pseudomonadota bacterium | reverse complement strand
GTCGCCTGGGAGGCCCAGGACTGGGAGGCGGCGGAGCGCTGCTACAGCAATCTGCTAGTCGGCATCGATGCCCCGGAAGGCCGCCAGGTCTGCACCGCAGCCGACGGCAGCGCCTACCGATGTGGCCGCAGTGCGGCAAAGGCTCTGCGCGATCTGACCTGGAATCGGGAAGTGTCCTGTGACGTTGTTTCAACGGACCGATACGACCGTGCCCTGGGGCGCTGCAGGGCCGGAAACACGGATCTGAACCTGGAGATGGTGCGCCGGGGTTGGGCCGTAGCTTATCGCGGTGGCTCCGGTGAATTCAGCCAGGCCGAGAGCGAGGCAAGAGCGGCAAAGCGTGGGCTCTGGCAGGGACTGTTTGACCGTCCTCAGGACTGGCGCCGGCTGAACGCCGCCAAGGCCGGGGCCGGGGAAACAGGCTCGCCCAAAGATTGAGGCCGGAGACTACTGAGGCAGTCTCCGGCCCGGGGCCGCTTCTGTTCGCGCGGGGGTTAGTCCTGGGTGAATGAGGCGGGCTGGAACGGATCCCGTCCGATGGTGTCGCGCTGTGCGAAATGCACCGCGCAGCGGTAGAGCTTGGACAGCATGCGGTTGGTGCCGTTCAGATTGAAGCGCATGACCTTGCTGCCTGCGGCGACCTTCAGGGTGCCGCCGACCTTGAAGTGACGGAAGAGGCGGTTGTTTGCCGGCAGATGGACCTGCACCATCTTCTGCGTCTTGGCCATGGCAACGCCCTTCAGGATCGGGCCGCTGTCGACCTGGAACCGCACGGGGTACTTGTTGCCGGGGGAAAGTTCCCAGTGGCTGTTGGCAAAGCCCATGGACCACTGCCGCTTGCGGGTGACCGAGAAGAACAGGGCGATCCCACTCTTGTAGCGCGCATTGGCTGCGCAGTGGGAAAACTGGCCTGTGGCGTTGTTGGTGTAGGCGCCGCCCTTCCAGGAGCCGGAGTTCACATTGGCGATCTTCTCAGCGGATGCCGTGCCCGCCGAAGCGGCGAGCGCGAAGGTGACGGCCAGGGCAGCAACGCTGCGGCGGATGATGGTGGTCAAGGCGTAGGCGGTGTTCGTGGTGGTGGTCATTGTCTTTCCTCCAGATTTCAGGGTTGGCAGCGTGTGTTCGGTTCTTGGCTGCCGTTGAGGATAAGAATGACGTTTCAATGTGAGTTGCCGATTGCCCGAATGGTTACGTTTGTTAACGAATTGTTTCAGCCGCCGCCTTGCTCTAAAAGTGGCGCTTCAGGGGACTCGGGCAATGAGCGACGCACAGGCCGGAGAGGCCGGATCTATACTGGTAGTCGACGACGACCCGGATCTCCGGGACACGATCTCCTATTTCCTGACGTCACGCGGGTTCGCTGTCACCGAAGCAGGCGACGGGCAGACCTGCCGCTCTCTTGTCGAGCGGGACGACTTTGACCTCGCGCTCATCGACTTGAGGATGCCTGGCGAAGACGGGATCAGCCTGTGCCGGCATCTTCGCGAAACGACGGACATGGGCCTGATTATCCTGACCGGGTCCGGCGACGAGATCGACAGGGTCGTCGGGCTTGAAGTCGGGGCTGACGACTATGTGTCCAAGCCTTTCCAGCCGCGTGAGCTCCTCGCCCGGGTGCGTTCCGTCATCCGGCGGACGTCTACCACCCACAAGCCGGCGGCCGGGGACACGGCAGGTCTGAAGGCGCTCGCAAGGAAGGCTCTGGAGCACGAAGGCACCGAGCGGGTGCTCTTGAGCGTCCTTTTCACCGACATCGTGGATTCAACCCGGCGCGCCACCGACATGGGGGACCAGGCGTGGTCGGAGCTTCTGGAGAAGCACAACGCGATCGTGCGGATGGCGATCGGCAAGCATGATGGCCTTGAGGTCAAGGCGCTCGGCGACGGCTTCCTCACAGCCTTCGAGGGGCCGAGACGGGCACTCCGTTGTGCCATGCAGATCCAATCCGAAGTGGCGAAGCTGGGAATTGAAGTCCGGGCGGGCATGCATACCGGAGAGTGCGAGATTCGTGACGATGATCTCGCAGGTATTGCCGTTCACCTCGCAGCCCGGATTGCCGGACTTGCCGACGGCGGAGAACTGCTGGTTTCCGGAACGGTCAAGGACCTGGTGATGGGGTCGGATTTCCGGTTTGAGGATCGGGGGAAGGCAGAACTGAAAGGTTTGGCGGGCGACTGGCAGGTATTCGCGGTCATGGGCCAATGAAACACAATCATTTTGTGGGTTTGGCCACTCGATCCTTGCGAAAACCTGTACTATTGTCGACCGCGGGCGGCTGAGCGCAGGAGGAGCGGGCCACTATGTCTGAGACGCCGGCAATCATTGTGGTCGATGATGATCCGGATATCCGCGAAACGCTTCAAACCTATTTTGAGGCGAACGGATTTACTGTCGAGGAAGCTGCCGACGGCGCGGAGCTGCGCGCCAAGGTCGCCGATGGCAACTATGATCTGGCAATTCTCGACCTGAAAATGCCCGGCGAGGACGGGCTGAGCCTGTGCCGCTTCCTGCGCGAGACAACCGATATGGGCGTCGTGATGCTCACCGGTAGCGGGGATTCGATTGATCGCGTCATCGGCCTTGAAGTGGGGGCGGACGACTACATTCCGAAACCCTTTGAGTTGCGTGAGGTTCTGGCGCGTGTGCGCTCCGTGCTCCGTCGCGTGGCGCCCGGAGGCAAAGCGGTGGTCGAAGAGCCGGTTCGCTCGGGCGAAGGCAAGGACAACTTCACCTTCGGCCCGTTCTCGGTGAATCCCAACAGCCGCTACCTAGAGAGCGCTGACGGTGAGACAATCGCGCTTTCGCCCATGGAGTTCGATCTGATCAAGGCCTTCGCCGACCGGCCCGAGCGCGTATTGTCCAGAGACATGCTGCTCGAACTCGCCCATGGCCGCGACTGGGATCCGTTCGACCGGTCGATTGACGTCCGGGTGACACGGCTCCGCAAGAAGATCGAGGAAGACCCGGCTTATCCGAAATACATCAAGACCGTCAGAGGCGTTGGCTACATATACCACCCCGACGGCAAGTAGGCCGATGAACGAACCGCTCCCATCCGCTGACCACGACGTCCTGCTTCGCCAGCAGATGGAGCAGATGGCGCTGATCCTGCAGACCATGGCGGAAGGGGTCAGCATCTTCGACAGCGAAAACAATCTCGTCCTGGCCAACCAGGGCTTCATGGACATGTACGATTTCCCGGCTGAGCTGAACCGGCCGGGAACGCCAATCAACGAGTTCAGCCTCCACCGGCTCAAGACCATGCGCGGTCTGCGTGGCGCGGAGCTGGAGGACGCGCTCCGCAAGCGCAATCAGACGATTACCGAAGAGGTGGGAGGGATCGAGTCGGCGCGTATCGAAACCCTGGCGGACGGGCGTATCGTGGAGGTCCGGCGCCGCCGCACGTCCGACGGTTTCCTCATCTCGACTTACGTGGACATCACCGCGCGCGTTCAGTCCGAGCAGGCGCTACGGGATTCCGAAGAGCGCTACAAGGCCATCCTGGAAGATCAGACCGAACTGATCAGCCGGCTCGACAAGGACTTCAACCTGACCTTTGCCAACAAGGCCTACCAGAAGACCTACCTGAAGGATCCGGAGAAAGAGACGGTCATCGGCCGCAACATCCTGACCTTCATTGCTGATCCCAGAGAACGGCGCGAGTATGAGCGCAAGATGTTGGCGTTGACGCCTGAAAGCCCGATCAGCCGCACCGTGCTGCAGGAATACGTCGTCGACGGCACGTTGCAATGGCAGTCATGGATAGACCGCGCGCTCTTCAATGACGCCGGCGAGATCATCGGCTACCAGTCCGCTGGCCGGGACATCACGGCGGAGAAACAGGCTGAGCTGGCGCTGGCCGCGAGCTCGCAGGAGCGCCTTGCTATCGTGAACGGGGCCATTGACGCGATCATCACCTTTGATGAAGAAGGTTTGATCCGTGAGTTCAACCCGGCCGCCGAGATCATGTTCGGCTATACCGGGCAGGCGGCGTCGCAGAAGACGGTTGCCGAACTGGTCATTCCCGAGCGCGCGCGCGCCGAACATGGGGGCGGCCTTGAGGCGTACCTCCGCAAGACGGTAGACGGTTGGGAAGAGGGGCGCCGGGTCGAACTGGAAGTCCGCGACCGTAACGGACGCCGCATCCCGGTCGAGATTGCCGTCGTGGACGCCTCCACCGACGACAGCGTTCTCTACGTCGCCTATCTGCGCGACCTGACCGAGCAGAAGGAAATGCAGGCCGAAATGGCCCGCCAGCAGGAGGCCATCACCCAGACGGAGAAGATGGGCGCGCTCGGCTCGCTCCTTGCCAATGTCGCGCACGAGCTCAACAATCCGCTGGCCGTGGTGATCGGACAGGCCGATATCCTCAGCGAGATGGTCGAGGGAGAAGCGCTGAAGGCGCGTACCGGCCGCATCAAGACCGCTGCGGACAAGTGCGCCAAGATCGTCAAGACCTTCCTGGCCGCGGCCCGCCAGAAGGCGCCGGAGAGTAGTGCCTTTGCGGCAGTGGCTCCGGCCGAAGAGGCGCTGGAACTAATTGAGTTCGGCTTGAAAAGCAGTGGCATCGAGTTCGAGGTTTCGATCGAGGACAGTTTGCCCACCCTGTTCGGGGACGCCACCCAGATTGGCCAGGTCCTGGCGAACCTGCTGATCAACGGTCAGCAGGCTCTGTCGGAGTGCCCCCAGCCCCGCCGTGCCCGCTTCGATGTCAGGCGATCTCGGGATGGCGGCGAAGTGGTCTACGAGATTTCCGATAACGGCCATGGCATTCCTGCGGAGATCAAGGACAGGATCTTCGAGCCGTTCTTCACCACCAAGGCGGAAGGATCTGGGACCGGAATTGGTCTGTCGATTGCCCACAACATTGTCACCGCCCACGGGGGCACTCTGAGCATCTCTGACAGGCCACGGATGGGAGGAGCGACGTTCGAGTTGAGACTGCCTGTCCATGATGGAGAAGAGGCGGTCGAGTGCGCATCCGATCCGGAAGCCGATCGTGCCCGGAACGCCCGTGTGCGCATTCTGGTGGTCGACGATGAGGATGATGTTGCGGAGACGATTGCCGATCATCTCGTTATCGCAGGATACATGTGCGAGATCGCCAGTGGTGGTTCCGGCGCGCTTGAACTCATGGCGGACCAGCGTTTTGACGTAATTCTCAGCGATATCAGGATGCCGGACCTCGACGGACCTGCGCTCTACGCCCAGGCGTCGCGGCGATGGCCGGGGATCGAACGCCAGTTCGGTTTCTTTACAGGTGACAGCCTGAGTCCGGCCGCCAGCCGGTTCCTGAAGGACACCGACGTACCCATGGTCGAAAAGCCTTTCACGCGGGTCGGGCTGCAGGCGCTGATCGAAGACGTGCTCGCCCGCTCGGTCTAGGCTTACATCTTCCGCATTTTGCCGGAATCTCACCACAAAAATGCGATCTTCCTGAGATTTATGTTTTGCAAACTGGCCATAGGTCTTTGATGGCCCTAGAACAAACGTAACAAGACACCGAGAGAGGCGTAGAG
>JBCCEL010000377.1:0-5520 GCA_039030315.1 Pseudomonadota bacterium | reverse complement strand
CTCGAATCTTCAGTGGCCAGCAGGGCGTTGACCATGTTCTTCGGGATCTCGTCCAGCGGGATGGCGTCATCCTGGCGGACGCCGCGCAAACCGATCACCTCGCCGTTCACGTCGGTAAATGTGATTGCATATTGGCGGCCGCGGTTCCAGATGTCGCCCTCGCCGCTGAACGGCGGCAGTGCGTAATAGGCCATGCCCGTAGCAACAATCAGGCCCAGAGTGGCCGCATCGGACAGTATATCAACGCAGAAACGCTTGAAGCCAAACACTCGCCAGCGTGTCATCCAGGCCGAATACGCACTGTAATTGCGCTTGGTCCAGTCGAACGCTTCGAACACGGAAGAACTGATGATCGAATCGACGTTCGTGAAGAACTTGAACAAACCGCTTGGAGGCTTGAAATCGGACACGCTACGGGCTCCCCGAATCGGCGCAATACCCCATTGACTGCCGGATCGGCAGGACAGGGTCTCATCTTTTATCCTATATGGCCATTAAGGCGCAATTCGTCCACTGCCGTGCAATAATCACACCAGCGTGTCCGAATTCGTCCAGGCGCCCGACGGAACAAAGGGAACTCACGTATTGCGTAAATCCGATCAACCATTCTGGGAGACAAAGTCCCTCGGCGACATGACCGGCGACGAGTGGGAAAGTCTGTGCGACGGGTGTGGGCGCTGCTGTCTTGTCAAGCTCGAGGACGAGGAAACGCTCAAGGTGCATTACACCATGGCCTCCTGCGCCTTGCTTGACCTGAAGACCTGCCGGTGCAGTGACTATGCGAACCGCACGCGCCGCGTGCCGGATTGTCTGCCGCTCGAACCGGAGGAGATCGGCGATCTCGGCTGGCTTCCGCCGACCTGTGCCTATCGCCGGGTTGCCGAAGGGCGGGGACTGTGCTGGTGGCATCCGCTGGTGTCCGGCACAACGGAGACCGTGCACGAAGCCGGAATCTCGGTGCGGGGAAAGGCTGTCTCCGAGGAACTCATTGCCGAGGAAGACCTCTGGGGCGCGGTTGTACGGTGGCCGGAGCAGGACGACGACTAGGCTGGAAAAATTTCGTAAACGGAAATTTTTTACGAAATGAGAGATTTTGTGCTTGACAGCGTCACGGTCGATAGGCTATAAAACGGCACACTCAGACAAATGGGCGAACGCAGCGCCGGACAGCTGAAACAAGCTGACCGGACAAGCCCTGCCGAACCTTCCGCCCAACTCACATCATACAGAAAACAGACGCGACACATGCCAAAGACTGCTGCCGGTGCCTGGGTGGCCGCCCGTGCGGCTTACTCCCACGGCGTGCTCACCATCACAGAAATTGCTGAACGCTACGGCATGGCCCGGTCCACGCTCTACGCCCGCATCAAGCGGGAAGGATGGTCGGCGCCACGCCCGACAACGGAATGTGGTCCGGCCGGCGAAAGCGGCCGGCAGGATCCGGACCCGTCAGACTATGTTCGGCGGCTTCATGAGCTTCTGGACAAGACCTTGCTCGAGCTGGAAATCAATCTCCTGGCCGGCGGTGCAAAGTCCACGCCCGACCGTGAGCGCGATGTCCGGACCCTGGCTTCGCTTGTGCGGGTCATCGAGAAACTGGGCGCAATCGAGCCGGAACAGCAGAGACGAAACGAGGCAGAACAGACCGAAGAGGATGAAGACCTCATGCGCGCCGAAATTGCAGACAGACTGGCTCGGCTTAGACGACTCAGAGACCGAACGGTGGCTGGCCCGGAAGAGCGGGCAGCAACTGGTTGAACTCAACTACGACTGGATCGGTAACTGGGCAAGACCAGACCAGCAGCCGCCGCAATTCGACAATCCGGAATGGCTGACCTGGCTGATACTTGCCGGCAGGGGCAGCGGCAAGACCCGGGCAGGTGCTGAATGGGTCAGACTGCGGGTGTTCGGCCGCTGGCCGGCCGGTGCGGAGCCGGCGCGCCGTGTCGCACTCGTCGGTCCCACCCTTGGCGAGGTCCGATCGGTTATGGTCGAGGGTGTCTCCGGCCTGCTGGAGGTTCATCCAGACTATGAGCGACCTGACTTTGAGCCGTCCCTCAAACGGCTGGTCTGGCCCAATGGTGCGATGGCGCAGCTGTTCTCAGCCGAAGAGCCGGACTCGTTGAGGGGCCCGCAATTCGATGCGGCCTGGCTCGACGAGGCTGCCAAGTGGCGGTACGGCCTCGAGACCTGGCGCATGCTTCAATTCGGCCTGCGGCTCGGCGAGTGTCCGCGGCAGGTGGTGACAACGACGCCCAAGCCCGGTCCGTTGCTGAGAGAATTGATGTCCGGTCGCACGACGTGCGTTACCCGTGCAAGGACGCAGGACAATGCTGAGTACCTTTCCGCGCCGTTCCTGGACGCAATCGTTTCGCGTTATGCAGGAACGCGTCTTGGCCGCCAGGAACTGGACGCGGAGATCCTGGAAGACAACCCGCATGCGCTGTGGCAGCGCGACCAGATCGACCGATGCCGCATCAGCAAGCTGCCGGAACTTTACCGGGTGGTGGTTGCGGTTGATCCCCCGGCAACAAACACGCCGGGCACAAGTGCTTGCGGCATCGTCTGTGCCGGCGTTGACGGTACCGGGCGGGCAATTGTTCTTGACGACGCAACTCTCGACCGGGCCCGTCCTCTGGAATGGGCGAGAGAAGCCATCCGGCTCTATGATAAGTATGAAGCGGACCGCCTGGTGGCAGAGGTGAATCAGGGCGGCGACATGGTGGAGACCATTCTTCGCCAGATCGAAGCCTCACTGCCGGTGCGGAAAGTAAGAGCAACGCGCGGAAAGCACGTCCGCGCCGAACCTGTCGCGGCGCTTTATGAGCAAGGCAGGGTCAGCCACCTCGGGACCCTGCCCGAACTGGAGGATGTGCTCTGCACCTATGATCCGGCGGACGGTGCCGAAGGTGAAGGCCAGGACAGGCTTGACGCCCTGGTCTGGGCCCTGACGGATCTGATGCTGACGGGCGAGGCGGGCGCGCCCCGGATTCGCTCGATTTGACTTCGACCGATAGAGCCGGCTGATGCTTGGACCGACTCGACACCCCGGGTTCCTGCAGCGCTCTACGGACGCCTCTCTCTGTTGTCAGGCGATCATCGACCTGACCGGATTTCACCAGTTTCGTTCACCTGCCCCGCGTGGGTCACTCCGTGTCGGCAATGGAGATTACGACAGTGCAGCTACAAACCATGGCGCGGCGCATCCTTGGAGTCGTCCGGCGCAGCTTGAGTACATCCGCGCCTTTGCAAGAGACAAAAGCCAGTGCTGCAGCTGGGCTGATTGCGCTTCATTCCCATGGACGGCCCGTGTGGACGCCGCGTAACTATGAAGCGCTGGCGAAGGAAGGATACCAGGAAAATGCAGTCGGCTACCGCTGCGTTCGTATGATTTCTGAAGCCGCAGCCAGTGTGCCCTGGGTGCTCTTCGAAGCTGATGAGGAGCTGGATGAGCACGGCCTGCTATCCCTTCTCAGCCGGCCCAATGCGGCGCAGTCCGGATCCGATCTGCTCGAAACGTTCTATGCCCAGCTTCAAACCGCTGGAAATGCCTATCTTGAAGCGGTTGTGCTTGATGGAGCGGTTCGTGAGTTGCACGGCCTGCGGCCTGACCGGGTGAAGGTAGTGCCGGGGTCGGACGGTTGGCCGGCGGCCTACGAATACAGCGCCAACGGAAAATCCTTCCGGTTCGTGCAGGACGGAGCACCGCCGCCCATCCTGCATATGAGACTCTTCAACCCGAGAGACGATCACTACGGATTGAGCCCGATCGAGGCCGCTGCCAAGGCCATCGACATCCACAATGCGGCAGGCGCCTGGAACAAGGCCCTTCTGGACAATGCCGCGCGCCCCTCCGGCGCCCTTGTCTACAGGGGCAGCGAGGCAGGAACCAATCTGACGGACGAACAGTTCTCCAGGCTGAAATCCGAGCTGGAGCAGACCTACCAGGGCAGCGCAAACGCGGGGCGTCCGCTTGTGCTGGAAGGCGGGCTTGAATGGTCCGCCATGAGTTATTCGCCCAAGGACATGGATTTCATTGAGGCAAAGCATGTGGCGGCCCGGGAGATCGCACTGGCCTTCGGAGTGCCGCCCATGCTGCTGGGTATTCCCGGCGACAACACGTTCTCAAACTATGCGGAAGCTAACCGCACTTTCTGGCGTCAGACAGTTCTGCCTCTGGTCGGTCGGACTGCTTCAGCCCTGTGCGAGTGGTTAAAGCCGGCTTATGGCGAAAACCTGCGGCTCTGGTATGACGCCGACCGGATCGAGGCTTTGTCGTCAGAACGCGAGGCACTCTGGAAGAGGGTGGGGGCCGCCGACTTCCTCAGCGAAACGGAGAAGCGCGAAGCCTTGGGCTACGGCGCGAACCCAAAGTAAGCCGCAACTCAGCAAGGATCAGGTGCATGTATTCGATAGAGCGGGCCTCGCGCGAGGCCGGTTTGCCCATGCGGCTGCGCGGCAATCGGTTCGAAGGCTACGCCTCGATCTTCGGTCGGCCGGATCTGGCCGGAGACGTGGTTCTTGCCGGGGCGTTCGGCAGGGCGCTGCGGGGACGCAGCGCGAGTACCGTCAGGATGCTTTTCCAACATGATCCGTTGCGGCCCGTCGGCGTCTGGCAGGAGATCAAGGAAGATACAAGAGGACTGTTCGTGCGCGGTGTCCTGTTGCCCGAGGTTCAGCAGAGCCGGGAGCTGGGTTCGCTACTGTGTGCCGGAGCCGTTGATGGTCTTTCCATCGGCTTCAAGACGAGGCGGGCCAGACAGGATCGGCGCAGTGGCCTGCGCCAGCTGATCGAGGTGGATCTCTGGGAAATCTCGATCGTCACATTTCCCATGCTGCCGGAGGCGCGCGTGCATGCGTTGAAGACGTGTGTTCCGCCCGCCTCCTGCCCCGTCATCCCGTCCGGTTCGGCAAGCGCCGGCGGGAGTGAGTTGACCGGGCGGATGGCCTCTGCCGCGCGCATCCTGCGTGCGTGTGGAGGCCATTCCGGGTCGCTCCATTCCACCAACCACCATCTACAGTAAGGATTCTGAATGACCCAGATGGACCCTGGAACGGGCCTTGAGACCAAGGTTGCCGGCGCTCAAACCATGACCGCCGACGTGGCAGGCGCTTTCGACGATTTCATGATGGCGTTCGACCAATTCAAACAGGCCAATGATGAGCGCCTCGATGAGATCGAGCGCCGCATGACTGCCGACGTGGTGACCACCGACAAGGTGGATCGCATCAACGCTCACCTGGACGAGCAGAAACGCGTCATCGACACATTGAGCCTGAAAGCAAGGCGGCCGCAGATCGGCGATGGCGGCGAGATCAAAGATCTACGCTCGGCCGAACATAAAGAGGCTTTCGAAGCCTATGTGCGCAAGGGAGAGACCGGCGAGTTGCGCGGCCTTGAGGCAAAGGCACTATCGGTCCAATCCGATCCGGACGGCGGCTATCTCGTGCCGGATGAAACCGAAACCGAAGTTGGCCGGCTCTTGGCTGAAGCTTCGCCCATCCGGGCCATTGCAGGTG
>JBCCEL010000376.1:0-5521 GCA_039030315.1 Pseudomonadota bacterium | reverse complement strand
CGAACGCCACCGGGATCTGGTGGAGCTCAACGATACGGCGGACAATCGCCAGCCACTTGGCTTCTACCCCGTTCCGATTGCATCCATAGCCGGCGAAGACGGCCCGACCCTGCTGCTGATCGGCGGTGTACACGGCGACGAGTTCGAAGGGCCCGTCGCGCTGATGCGCCTGATGCACGGCCTGGATCCGCGTCAGATCAAGGGTCGCGTTCTCATCATTCCGGCGCTCAATTCGCCGGCGGTGATGGACTCGGCCCGGGTCTCGCCCCTTGATGGACAGAACCTCAACCGGGCCTTTCCGGGCGATAAGGATGGCGGGCCGATCGCGATGCTGGCCGATCATGTCGAACGCGTCCTGATGCACAGGTGTGATGCGGTCATCGATATTCACTGCGGCGGCAAAGCCTCAATTTTTGCGGCCAGTGCGCTGGCGACGCGGGTCCCCGATGAGGATCAATTCGCCAGGAACCTGGGGCTGGCAAGGGCGTTCGGTGCTCCGCTCATCTGGCTCCTCGGCGCCTTCAACGACAACCGTTCCGTCAACTCGGCCGCCGCCCGGCAGGGCGTGCCGATGATCGCCGCGGAACTGGGGGGAGGGGGCAACTGCGATCCGGCCATGGCTGATCTGGCCGAGGCCGGTATCCGCCGCTGCATGGCCCATCTCGGCATGCTCGAGCGCGGGCAGGAAACTCTGCCGGAGCCCCGCTTGATCGAGATCACGGGGATGCCACAAAACCTATATGCGCCCGCGGCGGGCCTGTTCGACCGGGCCTTTTCCTGCGGCGACGATGTGGAGGGTGGCCAACATGCCGGATGGATCCATCTGATTGGAGAGCCGGAGCGGCCGCCGATAGAACTGAAGTTTCCGGCAGGCGGAGTAGTCCTTGCGCACGGCAACAGAGGCAATGTTCCGCGCGGCGAGATGCTGGCCATGGTTGCTCAGGAGGTCGATCTCGATAAGGGGCCGGCCGGATGAAAACCTATCAGCACTTCATCGCTGGCGAATGGAGTGAGCCGTCTGAGCGCTGTTACATTGAGACCGTCAACCCGGCGACGGATGAGGTCTGGGCGCAGATTGCCCGCGGTACGCCTGCCGATGCGGATGTCGCCGTGCGCGCGGCTCATGGCGCGGTCACAACAGGCGCGTGGGCGGCCTCAACGCCTGGCCAGCGTGCGAAGACCCTGGCGGAACTGGCAGATCTTCTTGAGGCGCGCTGGCCCGAGCTGGTCGAGGCCGAAATCCGCGACAACGGCAAACGCATTGCCGAAGTGAACGGTCAGTTTGCCGGTCTGCACGCGTGGTACCGGCACTTCGCCGCAGAGGCGCTGAACATTTCGGCAGAGCATCTGGAAACCGGCTTTCCCGGTGTCGAAAACACTCTGCACTATGAGCCCTTCGGCGTCGTAGCTGCCATCACGCCCTGGAACTCGCCGCTGATGATCGCGGCCTGGAAACTGGGTCCCGCCCTCGCGGCGGGCAATGCCGTGGTGATCAAGCCTTCCGAAATGGCTTCTGCCTCGACGCTGGAGTTTGCGGCTCTGGCAGGGGACGTTCTTCCTGCCGGGGTGGTGAACGTGATCACCGGCTATGGCCACGAAGTTGGCGAGGCTCTGGTCCGCCACGCGCTCGTGGGCAAAGTGACGTTCACCGGCTCGGACAGGGGCGGTGTGAAGGTGGCGGAAGCGGCAGCCTCCGGCATCAAGCCGGTGACGCTGGAACTTGGCGGAAAGGCCCCTCAGGTCGTGTTCGCGGACGCCGACCTGGACAACGCCGCCAACGGCATCCTGTCCGGCATATTCCTGTCCAACGGTCAGACCTGCGTCGCCGGTGCCCGGCTGATTGTCGAACGCGAGGTTCATGACGAGCTGGCCGGGAAACTGAAGGACAGGGCTCAAGGGTTGACGGCCGGGGACCCGCTCGATCCGGCAACCGAGATCGCGCCGCTCGCAAACAAGCCCCATCTCGACAAGGTGATCTCCTCCATCGAAAAGGCCAGGGCCGAAGGCGCAAAGTGTATCTGCGGAGGAGAGCGGCTGCGCCCGCCGGGATGCTCCGACGGCTACTTCGTGTCTCCGGCCATCTTCAGCGGGGTTACGCAGGAGATGGAGCTCTGGCGTGAAGAGATCTTCGGGCCGGTCCTGGCGATCACAGCGTTCGACGACGAGGACGAAGCCGTCCGGCTGGCGAACGACACGGACTACGGACTTGCAGCGGGGATCTGGACGTCGGACGAGGCGCGCGGTGCGCGGTTGGCAGCGCAGATCGCCGCCGGCACGGTTTACATCAATCACTATCGCAACGTTGCGGCTGGCTCACCCATCGGCGGTTACAAGCGCTCAGGATACGGACGCGAATTGGGGCCTGATGCCGTGAAGGACTTCCTGCAGGTCAAATCTGTCTGGAAGGGAACCGCACCCATGCCGGATCCCTTTCCGCAACATGCGGGCTGACGAAATGGATGAACGGAGATGACAACGGTTCTAGAAATTCCCAAGGGTAACTTCCGCGGTCACGAGCACCAGCATGTTTGGGGCGAGGAGCCCGATCCGTTTCTCAGCGAGGTCGGCCCGGGTAAGCCCTGTGGAGAATATCTCCGCCGCTACTGGATGCCGGTCGCCATGACCAACCAGGTAGGAGATCTGCCGTACCGGCTCCGGGTCTGCGGCGAGGATCTCGTTCTCTTCAGGGAGAAGGGTGGTAGCCTGGGGTTGGTCCATCTTCACTGCGCCCACCGCAACATGTCCCTGGAGTTCGGTATCATCGAGGAAGGCGGTATCCGTTGCAGTTACCACGGCTGGAAATACGGACTGGACGGGGAAGTGCTCGACACGCCATGCGAGCCGCCGGCCAGCCAGGTGAAACGCAAGGCCTGCCTCGGTGCGTATCCGGTCATCGAATACAAGGGGCTGGCGTTCGCCTATATGGGGCCGCCGGAAACCATGCCGCCGTTCCCGGTCTTCGATACGTTCGACGAAGAGGGCGACGAGATGTTGCCCTATCTCATCAAGTCACCCTGCAACTGGCTGCAGGTGATGGAGAATGCCTGGGATCCGTTCCACGTGGTCTACCTCCACACCAAGGCCGTGCGTACCCAGTTCATCGACGCCTTCGCAGAGATGCCGATGATCGAGTATTTCGAACGGCCCTTCGGCGACTTCTATACAAATGCCCGAAGGGTGGACGACATCATCTGGGTACGGATCCATGACAAGATGATCCCGAGCTTTACCCAGAACGGCGGGCATTTTCCCGTGCCGGACACGTCCCGGTATTTCGGCCGCTGTGGTCTATCGCGCTGGGTCACGCCCATCGACGACACCAACACCATGGTGATTGCCTGGCGCCACTTTCGCGAGGGCGACGATCCGCGCGGGCTGACCAACAAGGACGAGGTTGGCTTCGGCAAGACCGACTTCTACGGCCAGGGCGGCGACCGTCCTTACGAGCAACGCCAGCGCGATCCCGGCGACTACGACGCCTGGGTGTCGCAAGGCCCGAAGAACATCCATTCCCGCGAAAACCTGGGCTTCACCGACCGGGGGGTCGCCAAGGTGCGCCGCAAGCTGCGCGCCGCCATCAAGGCCGTGGAGGCGGGCGAGGGGGCTCCGCAGCCTGGTCATGTCTACAGTGGGGTCATTCCCACCTATGGCGGCGACACCATGTTGAGGATCCCGCTGCAGGAGAACCGCGATGACGGTGCGCTGGTGAAGGAAGTCTCCCACCAGGTCGCGGAAATCTACATGGCGGCCGACGAGCTCAAGGGCGAAGCGCGGCGGTCGCGCATCATATCCGAACTGAAAAAATACGAGGCAAGCTGGTCATGACACGCACCTCCATCAATCCGGGCCGGGTCGACTGGTCCGGCGAAAATCCGGGCATATACCTCAAGCAGGATCCGGCGGGCGACTACACGGCGCTTGCGCTCTTCTTCCGCGTGGTGCTGTCTCCTTACGGCAGGGGGCACGCGGCAATCGTGCTCGGCGCGCCGGACGAGGCCGCGGGCTGGCCCGAGGTGCCGAACTTCATCATGACCGACAACCAGCGCCTGATGCGTTGGATCGTGGAAGGCTGGGTCACGAAGATGCCGACCTTCATCGGTCGGGCGGGTCTGCCGGCCATGAGCTGGCTGGATGTGTCGTCCGTGGAGAAGCGGCCGGGCGATCTGAAGGCCCGGTACTCAGAGATCCTCCGCGGCTCCGGTGTGACCCTTGAGATGAACTGGATGGACATGGGCCCGCCGCTGCCGGTCGAGGTCACGAAGGAAAACTCCGCAACCAAGGCGCACGAGATGTACTCGGTCTTCCTGGAGGCAAAACAGGCGGAAATCGTCATCAATGGCACCCCGTTGCCCGGCGCGGTCGCCGATCGCCAGTTCTTCGGGCGCACCATGAGCACGGCCTTCCTGGCCTTTTCCGAAACCTGGGTCACGCCCAACAGCTGAGGGAGAAGAGCAAATGCCACTGAACGAACCCGTCACCCCCGGCGTTGTCGACTGGACAGGCGAGAACCCCGGAATTCTCCTGAAGAATGACGATGACAGCTTCGCCGCCATGGCCTTGTTTTTCCGGGTGGCATGGTCGCCGGTGGGGCAGGGAGAAGTACTGCTGCTCTACGGCTCACCGTCCGAAGCCGAGGGCAGCGCCGAAGCCCCGAACGTGCTGATGAGCAATAACGAGGATCTGGCAACCTTCCTCATGGAGAACTTCATCGGCAAGCTCGGTGCATTCCGCGATGCCCCGGCCTTCGATAGCGTACAGCATGTGATGGCCAGCGAGGTGAGGGTCTCCGGCGATCCCATGAGCCATCGTTATACCGAGACCGTTGTCAGTCCGGGACTGGTGGTCGAACTCGTGTGGGAAGATCTGGAAGGCCCTCTCGCTTTGGAACTGACGCCGGACCAGGTCGGCACCAAGGAGCACACCATGTTCACGTTGCTGGTCCCGGCGCAGGCCGCGCAGATCATCGTCAACGGGACGTCCCTGCCGGGCAAGGTCGGCACGCGCGTGCAGGCCGGCAAGGAGACCACGAGCGCCTTCCTCTATTTCTCCGAAACCTGGATCATTCCGCCGGAGGTTTAGGCAGGTGACCAAACCAGCCGTCCACGCGGCCGACCAGCTGGCCTATGACCGTGCGGTGGTGGCGCAGCCCGTCTGGAACCGGTTTGATACGGCGGGCGATGCGCTCGGGCTTGAGCAGAACGTGTTGCTGCATGCCGGCCCACCGTTCCGCATAATCGAGGAGGTCTGCAAGCCGATCATGAATTCGGCTTGCGTTGCCGCGGTCTACGAGGGTCTGGCCAATGACTTCGATGCAGCCGAGGCGATGATCCGTGCCGGCGAGATCCTGCTCAAGCCTGCGCAGGATCATGCCGTGGTGACGCCGCTCGCAGCAGTTGTCAGCGCCTCCATGCCGCTGCACGGTGTCTACGACGCGCAGCGCGGTAAGGTGCAAGTCTACGCACCCATCAATGGCGGCAACCGGCCGGCCATGCGCCTCGGCTTGAGGTCCGAGGCGGTCCTT
>JBCCEL010000375.1:0-5539 GCA_039030315.1 Pseudomonadota bacterium | reverse complement strand
GTCCGCACCATGGTGTAGGCCGCCATGGCATCGAGCCGGGGGCACCAGTACTGGTCCCAGCGGGCGCGGTCTGAGCCGGCTCCGTCAATCGCGAGAAAGTCGTCCGCTAGAGCATCGATCTCGGTGATGACCGCCTCAAACCTTGGCCCGGCCGCCGTGAACACGGGCTCCAGTGCGGCATAGGGCTCGACGCGCGCCGGCACGCCTTCGGCGTAGCGGTAGGGAATGAAGAACCCTTCCCGCGCCTGCCCGGTCACGGTCCGCATCCCCATCCGGATCAGGCGCTCCTGTTTGCTCTGGTTCATTTTTTCTTGTGGACCTTCCGTGGGCGCGGCGTCGGAGTGCTATATAGAACGGTTAGATGACGAATCGCGAACAGGAAGATAGCCGCTGATGAGCAGCGATCCGTTCGAAGATTTCAGCGATGATGACCTGGGCTATGCACCCAGGGCCGGCGGCATTGCTGCGCGTGCCGGCATGGCGGCGGACGTGCCGTATCTGCGCTCGCTGAATGAAGAACAGCGCGCGGCCGTGGAGAGCCTCGACGGGCCGGTGCTTGTGCTCGCCGGGGCCGGAACCGGCAAGACGCGGGTGCTGACCACCCGTCTTGCCCATCTGCTGAACACCGGCAAGGCCTGGCCAGGGCAGATCATGGCGGTGACCTTCACCAACAAGGCCGCCCGGGAGATGAAGGACCGCATCGGTCAGCTCATCGGCGGCGTGGTCGAGGGCATGCAATGGCTCGGCACGTTCCATTCCATCGGGGTGAAGATCATCCGGCGGCATGCGGAACTCGTTGGACTGAAGTCCGATTTCTCGATCCTCGATCAGGACGACCAGATCCGGCTGCTGAAACAGATCATCCAGGCGCACAGCATCGACGAAAAGCGCTGGCCGGCCCGCCAGCTCGCCGCCCATATCGACGGCTGGAAGAACCGGGGCTTGACGCCGGACAAGGTGCCGGCCGGCGAGGCCCATGCCTATGCAGACGGCAAGGGCGCGCAGTTCTACGCCGAATACCAGGAGCGGCTGAAGGTTCTGAATGCCGCCGATTTCGGCGACCTGCTGCTGGAATGCCTCAGGCTCTTCCTGGACAATGCGGATGTCCTGGAGATCTACCGCAAGAAGTTCAAATACATGCTGGTGGACGAGTATCAGGACACCAATGTGGCGCAGTATCTCTGGCTGCGCCTGCTCGCCGGCGGCCACAGGAACATCTGCTGCGTTGGCGATGATGATCAGTCCATCTATGGCTGGCGCGGGGCGGAGGTGGACAACATCCTGCGCTTTGAGAAGGATTTCGAAGGCGCCAAGGTCATCCGCCTTGAGCGCAATTACCGCTCCACCGCCCATATCCTGGCGGCCGCCTCCGGCCTCATCGCCCACAACGAAGGCCGCCTCGGCAAGACGCTGCACACAGATATGGACGGCGGCGAGAAGGTGCTCGTGCGCGGCCACTGGGACGATGACGAGGAAGCCCGGGCCATCGGGGAAGACCTGGAACAGGCCCAGCGGCGCCAGGAGAACCTCAACGACGTGGCGATCCTCGTTCGCGCCTCCTTCCAGATGCGCTCCCTGGAGGACCGGTTCATCACCCTCGGTTTGCCCTACCGGGTGATCGGGGGACCTCGCTTCTACGAGCGCCAGGAAATCCGCGATGCGCTGGCCTATCTCAAGGTCGTGGCCCAGCCGGACAATGATCTGGCGTTCGAGCGCATCATCAATGTGCCCAAGCGCGGCCTTGGCGACGTTACCGTGCGCAAGGTGCGGGATCTGGCGCGGGCCAATACGGAAAGCCTCTACCGCGCCGCCCGGAAGATCGTGGAAACCGATGAACTCGGGCCGAAGCCGCGCGGTTCCCTCAAGGGGATCGTGGAGGACTTCTCCCGCTGGCGCTCGCTCATCGACGGGCTGCCGCATACCCAGCTGGCGGAGATGATCCTGGACGAGAGCGGCTACACGGAGATGTGGCAGAACGACAAGAGCCCGCAGGCGCCGGGCCGGCTGGATAACCTGAAGGAGCTCGTCCGCGCCATGGAGGAGTTCGAGAACCTCGCCGGTTTCCTGGAACACATTTCGCTGGTCATGGATGTGGAGAACCAGGAGAGCGACGAGAAAGTCAGCCTGATGACACTACACTCCGCCAAGGGCCTGGAGTTCGACACGGTGTTCCTTCCGGGCTGGGAAGAAGGCCTCTTCCCCCACCAGCGGTCGCTGGACGAGAATGGACGTGCAGGGCTGGAAGAGGAGAGACGGCTCGCGTATGTGGGCATCACCCGCGCCAAGCGGCGGGCCATCATTTCCTTCGCCCAGAACCGACGCATCCACGCGCTCTGGCAGAATGCGTTGCCCAGCCGCTTTGTCGATGAACTGCCGGAAGAGACGGTCGAGGTTGCCGAGATGCAAAGCAGCTACGGAGGTGGCTTCGGCTGGGGCGGCGCTGGCGGACACTCAGGCGGCGGCTTCGGCGAAAGCCGCTTCGCGACCGTCGAACCCTTCAACAACACCTACTCAACCCCCGGCTGGCAGCGCGCCAAGGAGCGCTCAAACCAGGGCCAAACCCTCCGCTCCAGCCCAACCCTCATAGAGGGAGAGTTGGTCGCCACCGCCGACCCCTCAACCGAACGCTTCGCCGAGGGCGAAATCATCCACCACGACAAGTTCGGCGACGGCGTGATCGTCCAGGTGGAGGGGAACAAGCTGACGATTGATTTTGAGGAGTACGGGCGAAAGCGGGTGCTGGACAGCTTTGTCACGCGGGGGTGAGCACCACCTACGTCCACTTTCTTGACTATCCATGCTTGTCATGCAGCACGTATTGTGCGCATAATGTACACAACAATGTCGACCGCATGATAGGGAGTTGTTCCCTTTAGTTCTGCTTCAATATTCCGCGATGTGCTGGAGCACGGCGACATTGACGTTGGCGCTTGATAAAAAGAGTAAAGATTGATTCTAAAATTCAGTTCAATCTGAATACCAATACTCTTTCCAAGTTGTGGCTCTTGTCGGTTGAATTCCGATAGAGCGGAGTAGGAGGGATGCTAGATTGATAGATTATGGCTTTCTGAAATGCATCCAGCGCATCGACACAGCTTCGGCCAGTTTGGTGTTCGAGGAGGTAGAGTGATGAACACTTCATCGACCCTACTGCTCGAGCGCTCATGCTGGCTCTGCCTCCATATTCATATGGAGACCGAGCCACATGGCGCGCAAACAGCAGAAGACATACGTAATTGATGGCGGCACACTCGACCTGGAAGCAGGTTGGGCAGAACAAACCGGCGGAGGCGTGTTCGGGTTTCTGGCCCAGCATGCTCCAACGAACCCCTGGTTTGTGGGAATCGCCGCGATTGTTGGGATTGTGGTTTTTGGAGACGCGGGGCATTCGCCCTGGGTTCTCGGCGGCGCAATCCTGAGTATCGCGCTGATAACCGTCGTTTCGACATGGAAACGGAGCGATCATGAGCGCGAAGGAAAGATTGAACCTGGTGGTGTCTCCCAGGACACGGACCAGAATAGAAGGCCTGCAGGATCGGCTGGACAGCGGATCCCTGTCGGACGTGATCCGCCAGGCGATACAGCTGCTGGATCTGATTACCGAACGTCAGATTGAAGGCGACAAAATCGTCGTCCGCGCCAAGGACGGCAGTGAGACGGAACTCACTGTTGTCCTGTAGCTGTCACAGAGTTCAACCTCTCGCATGGCACAAGTGAAATGGTGAGAGGATGCCGTTACCTGATCTGAATGTAGGTCCCCCTCAGCGTGGATTGCCGTCCCAGATGTTCAACCAGAGGCGCGGCATTATCCCTTGGGTAGTATAGGTCTACGATTTGACCAGTGACTCTCGCGTAGGGATTTGCAACCAGGTACCCGCATGTTTCCAAACGGCAGAATACTGTGAAGTTCGCCGTTGGCGCATAGGCGAGGCCGTTATGGAGTTCAAGCTTGCGCCGGTCGATGTGGCCGTCGTGCACATCCACCATAAGGGCCAGATCATCCCAGGACAGAAAGCCGAGTGCAAACTCTTCGCTTTCCTCGATCGTCAAGAGGGATCGTGAGTTTTTCTCGAACACCAAAGTGACATAAGCCTGTGCCTCATCCGCTGGTCCTCCAGGAGGGGCAATGGAATGTTCGTATACAATCGAACAGGATCCCCCGAGGTATGGAGTGGTCAGAAGTCCAACATTCATGACCCGGCGGCGATGGACGGCTGGCAATTCCCCCAATCCGAACGGCATCTCTCTCCCCAAAGCCGCGGTTTACAACCTAAAAGTTGCCTCAGAAACTACGGTCCATATGTCCTTGGCATATACCCTAGGCCCGTTTCGAGGAATTGCAGGCTGATCGCCCTTGGAGGTATCTCAAGTATGAACCCGTCTTTCTCGATCACGGTGACGAGGTGTAGAAAGCCATTGCGGAACATGCATTCGACGCAGGCCCCGTCCTCGCGCTCGAATTCGTCTGTCGTGTAAACTTCTTTGGCCTCGTCCAAACCGGGTGCCTCCAGGTCGGACAACGGCCTGCCTCTTGCACTTTCCTCAAATCCAACTGTCGACATCTGAACATTTCTCCACGAGCGGAACCCGAGGCGCAGCGCGCGCAAATTGAAGCTCTCTGGAACTCGCCAACGGGTCACAAAGTACGTCCTTTCTGCGATTCCTGCAATGCATTGCAATCTTTGCGCGAGTCCGTGTTATCTGCAGACAAATTTCTTGACATTAATCCTAGTTCCTGCTATGTTCCTGTCATCTTCCCTCATGAGAGGGCACCAGCCATGGTCGTGCCGGGTAGTGGAGGGGAGATCGTGATGGCTTGCCTCTGATGGTGTAACGGCCAAGGGGGCTCGCACGGGCAATCGCACTGCCTTGGGAATGGCGCTGAAGTTCGCAACTTTAGGCGTTCCGGACTCAAGGTCTGGCCTCCCGGCGGGGTAGCCTCCCCCATACGTCCTCGGATGTATGATGCCGGACAGGCCCCGGGTAAATCGCCCTCCCCGTTAAAACGTCACGGCGTGGGGCCGGATGGTCCGGCCAAAAGGAGTAACCTCGAGCCTCAACTTTCTATCGTCTTCGTGCACCCTTCTTGCGGACCCGGATAATGGGATCAATCCGCACTTCCGGCCGGAAGTGACGGCCGGACCTGATGACCCCACGCGCTCCCTCTCATTGCTTGCGCTCGCGGCAGCATGCGCGTTTGCGCGCCCATGCGCCTCCGCGGGGCGGGCTATCGCCCGGCGCGCAGTCGCGCTTGCCTCAGACCTTCGGTCTTCGGTTTTCTCGCTCACGGCAGTTTTCGCTCGCGCGAAAACGCCTGCGCGGGCGCGCGGGCTCAATCTGGCGATCAGCTTGTCCGTGCTCGCTTCGCTCCGCGCGGGCTGATCTTGAGCGGCGGCGGCCGGTCGGCCTTGCCTCAGACCTACGGTCTTCGGTTTTGTCGCTCACGGCCGATTGCGCTTGCGCGCGCATGCGCCTCCGCGGGGGCGGGCTATCGCCCGGCGCGCAGCCGCGCTTGCCTCAGACCCTTCGCGTATTCGGT
>JBCCEL010000374.1:0-5552 GCA_039030315.1 Pseudomonadota bacterium | reverse complement strand
GATTTCGGTATCCAGTCCTCGGTCATTGTTTCAGCAGACGACAAACCCAGGGTCACGGTGTTCAAGAACAAGATCCTGGCAGCAGAAGCCGGACGCAAGGCGATAGAACAGAACACCGATCTGATCGCCGAGGCCCGCGCCCTGTACATGCAACACCGCAGGCCGAAGGACGGTGGCTTTGCGATCCTTCAGCATCCCATCCGCTCCGACAAACCGATCTACGTCTCCGATGTACGGCCGGTGGAAGGCCAGATCAGTGTCGTTGTCGCCCAGGCAATCGTTCCGGACGACGAACTCACCCTTCCGGACGGCCATCCCCAGGTGCTGCTCACCTACAAGCCGCTGACGCGCTCGGTCATATCTGGCATTGCCATCAAACTCGGCCTTGAGGGGCTGAAGATAGAACCCAGGTCACAGGCGCCCCTGCCGGGCGAGGCCAGCTTGGATCTCAGCAAGAGCGGCTATCACGCGGTGTGGAAAGCCTCCGCCCCCTCTGAGACCATCTGGCACAGCGCCTTGCCCTGGATCGGATTGCTGCTGCTCCTGATCTCTGCGGCCCTGCTCCTCGTCTCAACCCGCTACGGCAGTTCGGTCAAAGCCCTGCAGAGAAGCGAAGAGCAGAACCGCTTTCTGGCACTGCATGATGCCCTCACAGGATTGCCCAACAGGCTTCAGTTCGAGCGGGCCCTGGAAGACATCGTCGAAGCCGGTGCACAGGACCGCTGCGCTATCCTCTGCATGGACCTCGACAAGTTCAAGGCCGTCAACGACACCTACGGTCACCAGGCGGGCGACACGGTCATCGTCACTGCGGCCAACCGCATCGCGGCCTGCGTCGGCGATGCCGGCATGGCGGCACGGGTCGGAGGCGATGAGTTTATTGTTCTCCTGCGCGACCGGCTGGACCACCAGAATGTTCTTCGCCTGTGCGATGACCTTATCCGGTCCGTCTGCCAGGACATCCCCTTCGACGGCGGCACCGCACAGATCGGCGCCAGCATCGGTGTGGCCTGGTGGCCGGATGATGCGAAGACCGCGAGCAATATCATCCGCAGCGCCGATGAAGCCCTTTACCGGGCCAAGGAAAACGGCCGAGGACGCGCTTACCTCGCCTCAGACAAGGATGCTGCAGCTGCGGAAGATCCGATCGCCGCGTGACCGGCTCTCCCGCACGTGATTCAACCGATCTTCGGCCCGGTCAAAATTTCGCCTGAATTGGTCCATAGGTACCGCGCCCCCGCGCAAGGCGGCCAACGCCTGCGCATGACAAGGACCCGAAAGATGACCAGCAAGACGAGAGAATGGAGCGGACCGGTTTCGTCTGTCCGTCTTGCCGCGCGTGGGTTCTTTGCCGGCCAGCACCGAGGTATGACCGGGATGGTCGTACGAAAGCCGTGCAGTGAGAAACTGCAGGCGGAACGCTGGCGAGAGACGATCTGACACGCTCGAACACCTCGGCACACGCGACCGTCCCTTGATCTTGCGTCCCCATACTGCATCCTGACTGCTGAATGATGCATTGGGTCCGCGCCCCTATGCGGGTTTGATCCGGGCGATCTAACAGCCTTCCAAGCTGCCAAGGCGGGTTCGAGTCCCGCAACCCGCTCCAATATGCCGTGTTCTTCTAAACCGGACTAGGAAGCCTGACTTTCACTCAGGAGAATACGGGTTCGACTCCCGTACACGGCACCACCGACATTTCGCATAGCGAAATGTCATCTGAACCATATGCAGGTCTCAAGGCGGCAGTCGTTTCGACGAAACGACGAAAGCCAATCGCAGCCGAACGTTTTCCTTCGAGGCGAAGCAATACTCCGGAGCAGAGAAACTCAAAGCAATGAACCACATCTGGACTGGTGACCTGAGTGGCCGAAGGCGCGGACTTTTAATCCGTTGGCGTGTTTGCCCATCGTGGGTTCGAATCCCACCCAGTCCTCCATATCGGGGTAGCTCAGCGGCCAGAGCCGGGGTCTCCAAAGCCTTGTGTGCGCAGGTTCGAATCCTGCCCCCGGTGCCAATCTTCACCCGGATGCGCGAAACGCCGTCAGACCCGGTGGACGATCACTTCGGTAACCGGCTTCTTGCCCCAGCGCAGATCGCATTCGCGCCGCACCGCACGGCGTAGCATCTCGCTCACCATCTCATCGGAGTTGCGCCGCTGCTTGGGGATGGCGTCGAACGCTTCCTCAAGGGCATCAAGGACCGCATCCTCCATGGGAACGTCATAGGCATCTTCCTCCGGCACGCCGAAGAGACGGACTTCCGGCTCCGAGACCATGCGGTTCTTGTTGTCCAACGTCACCGAGACCGCCGCCGCCCCGGCAAAGGACAGACGGCGGCGCATCTTGGCCGGGCCATCAATGGAGGAAACGAAGAGGCGGCCATCGACATGGGTCCGCCCTGCCGGAGCTTCGTCGATGACCTCGGCTGGACCGGGCGCCAGGCGAACCAAATCTCCATTCACGGCCACAACACTTGCCGCCACCCCGCAATCCTTCGCGAACCTGGCATGTTCGTGCAGATGCCGCATCTCACCATGCATGGGAACCACAACATCCGGCTTCAACCAGTCATAGAGCTGCCGGAGTTCCTCCTTGCGGGGATGGCCCGTGACGTGCACGAGCGCATCGTCGGAATCTATGATTTCCACCCCCCGGGCCGCCAGGGCATTGGCCAAGGCGGCCACTGCCTTCTCGTTCCCGGGAATCGTCTTGGACGAGAAGATCACGCAATCGCCTTCCTCAAGGCCGATGTGCTGGTGCGTGTCTTCAGCGATGCGGGCGAGTGCCGCTCGGGGTTCGCCCTGCGACCCGGTCAGAATGCAGAGCACCTTGTCCGGCGGCAAATAGCCGAATTCCTCCATGGGCAGGATCTCGTGCACCTGCTTGAGGTAGCCGGTCTCCCGGGCCGCTCCGATAACGCGTTCCAGCGAGCGTCCGGCAACGATCACATGCCGGTCGGCAGCGTAGGCCGCCTTCGCCACCGTCTCGACGCGGCCTGCATTGGAGGCAAATGTCGTGACCGCGACCCGCCCCTTGGCATCGGAAATGATGCGGGCAAGGCTGTCGGAAACCTCAGTTTCCGTTGGGGATCGTCCCTCACGCAAAGCATTGGTCGAATCGCAAACCAGGGCCAGACAGCCTTCTTCGCCCAGGCGTTTGAAAGCCTCGATATCAAATGGCGCACCAAGCACGGGATCGGCGTCGATCTTCCAGTCGCCGCTGTGGACAATCGTGCCATCCGGAGTTCGGATCGCTAGTGCACACGGTTCAGGGATTGAATGTGTGACGGTCAGAAACTCGACATCGAACGGCCCGGCGGAGAACCGGCCGCCAAGCGGGACAACGTTCAGCGGGAAATCGTGGTCGAGGGCATGTTCAATGAGCTTGCCCTTCAGGAGTTCCGCGGCAAAGGGCGATGCGTAAACCGGGCACTTCAAGTCCGGCCAGAGCCACGCCACGGCACCGAGGTGATCTTCGTGGCCATGGGTCAGGACGATGCCTTCGATGTTCTTGCGCTCTGACTTGAGAAACGAGATGTCCGGCAGCACGATGTCGATGCCCGGATCACGCTCGTCCCCGAACTTCACACCCATGTCCACAATCAGCCATTTGCGGTTCCGCGCCGGACCGTGACCGTAGAGATAGAGGTTCATGCCAATTTCGCCGGCGCCGCCCAGCGGCAGGAAAACCAGCTTTTCCTCGCCAAACTTCGGCGCCCTCCCGGTCATGAGCCGAACTCTATATCGGCGGCAAGGATCCGCTGCTCACACCCATCCGGCAGCTCCAGGATCAACGCGCCCATATCATCCAGCGTCTTGAACGTGCCCTGAAGGGTTCCCTCGCCCTGGCTCACGGTGATTACCTGCCCCTGTCCCGCCGCGCGGGCCAGCCACGCCTGCCTGACGGTGCCAAAGCCGGAGCGGCGCCAAATCCGGAGCCAATGATCCATCGCTTTGGCAAGATGCGCAAGGGCGGAAGACGCTGTGACGCTCGCCCCGTGAAGCGCCAGGCCGGTAGCCGGTCGTCTCAGTCCGCTTGCAGGAACATTGCCGAGGTTCAGTCCGCAGCCAATAGCGATTGCTCCCGAACCTGCCTGCTCCAGCAGAATGCCGGCCGCCTTCTCACCGTCCAGCAGGAGGTCGTTGGGCCATTTGAGCATCAGCTTTCCAGCGGCCTCATCCGGGAGACTTGCCACTGCGGCATCGCAAACCGACAGGACGGTGACGAAGGAGAGGTCCGACGCACGCTCACCGGCATTGAGAGGCAGCAGCAGCGTCGCATAGAGATTGCCGGTCTCCGACACCCAGCTCCGACCCATCCTGCCGCGGCCGGCCAGTTGCTGCTCGGCCCAGATCCAGAGCGGACCGCTTTCTCCGCGCTCGGCCCGGCGTACCGCCTCCAGATTGGTCGAATCAATCTCTCCGAAGCGTGCCAACGAATAGCCTTCAGGCAGCTCCGGGCCCTCCTCGCTCATGGGGCGTTCAGAACAGCGAGGCAGCGGCGGCCTCGGCAGCAGCGATCACCGGTTGCGGATAGGCAACAAACGCCAGCACAAACAGGCCGGCAATGGCCATAACCAGACGGATCTCACGCGGCGCCGGCTCGAACTCCTGCTCCGCCTCATCCAGGTACATGATCTTGATGATGCGCAGGTAGTAGTACGCGCCCACCACGCTTGCCAGCACACCGATGATGGCGAGCGCCAGAAGGCCCTCCTTCACCGCGGCCATGAACACAAAGAACTTGCCGAAGAAACCAGCAAGCGGCGGGATGCCTGCGAGCGAGAACATGAGGAGAGCGAGGATGAACGCCATGAACTTGTCGTTCCGCGCCAGTCCGGCAAGATCGGAGATCGATTCCACCTGGCCTTCGGCCTTGCTGCGCATGGCGATGATGCAGGCGAACGTGCCGAGCGTCATGATCAGGTAGATCGCCATGTAGATGATCACGCCGCGCACGCCCTCCGACGTTCCCGCAGCCAGACCGACAAGGGCGAACCCCATATGGCCGATCGAGGAATAGGCCATCAGGCGCTTGATGTTGTCCTGCCCGATCGCCGCGAATGCACCAAGCACCATGGAAGCGATGGAGATGAAGACGATGATCTGCTGCCAGTCCTTGGTCACACCGGGGAAGGCTTCGATCAGCACCCGCGTGAAGATCGCCATGGCGGCGACCTTTGGTGCTGCCGCGAAGAAGGCGGTCACCGGGGTTGGCGCCCCCTCATAGACGTCGGGCGTCCACATGTGGAACGGCACGGCGGAGACCTTGAAGGCCATGCCGGCAACAAGGAAGACGATGCCGAACAATAGTCCAAGGCCCGCTTCGCCGCTTGCCACCACACCGGCAATCGCCGGGAACTGGGTTGCGCCGGTGAAACCGTAGACCAGTGATGCACCGTACAGCAGCATGCCCGACGACAGCGCGCCCAGCACGAAGTATTTCAGGCCGGCCTCCGATGAACGGAGGTTTTCGCGATTGATGGCCGCGACCACGTAAAGAGCCAACGATCTCGTGGCTCTCTATATGGGGCTGGAGCTGCAGTCGCTG
>JBCCEL010000373.1:0-5627 GCA_039030315.1 Pseudomonadota bacterium | reverse complement strand
GGCAAGTTCGAGATCAAGGGACGCGATGCGCTCCGCTTTCTGAACATGCTCTACACGAACGCCTTCGACACGCTGGAGGCCGGATCAGGACGCTATGGCCTGATGCTGTCCGACGACGGGCTGATCATCGATGACGGGGTCACGTTCAAGCTGGCGGACGACCACTATCTGATGACGACCTCGACCGGCCATGCCGATGCGATCAACCAGCACATGGAGCACTTTCTGCAGATCGAGCGGCCGGACTGGGACGTGAAACTGACGACCGTCACGACGCAATGGTCGAATGCCACGATCTGCGGCCCACGGGCGCGGGAGGTAATGGAAGCCCTGGGATGCGATATTGACCTTTCTCCCGAAACGTTCGGGTTCATGCAGATGAGGGAGGCAACCGTCGCCGGCATCCCGGCCCGGGTCTGCCGTGTGAGTTTCACCGGCGAACTCTCCTACGAGATCAATGCCTGGACCCGCCATGCGCTGGAGCTGTGGCAGAGGATCAAGGCCGCCGGCGAAGACTTCGGCATCGAGCCGATCGGCTCGGAAGCCAACCATGTGCTGCGCGTGGAAAAAGGCTTCCTGTCGCTCGGGCACGAGGCAGACGGCACGACAGATCCTCACGATCTCGGCATGGGCTGGATCATGTCGAAGAAGAAGCAGGACTATCTGGGCAAGCGGTCGGTCGAGCTGCGGCGCTCGTCGGGCAAGCCACGCCGTGAACTCGTCGGTCTGCGCATTGAAGAGCCGGAACGGCTGGTTACCGAAGGCGCACCGATCACGCCCGGAGGCCGGCGCGAAACATCCGAGGGCTTGGTCACGGCCTGCGTCTGGAGCGTTGTGCATGAGCGTGCTGTGGGTCTCGCGCTGCTAACTAATGGGCGCAGCCGTATCGGTGAAACAGCTTATGTACGCATGAAGGACGACGTGGTTGCGGCCAGGGTTACAGAGCCCTGTTTCCACGATGCTCCGGGAGCACGGTTGAGGAGCTGAGATGGCTTACGACGTGACGGTGGAACGGCTCGGCCTCAGTGCTGTTTTCGATCTCAAGGGCGAACGGGCGGCGGTCGGCGCATGGTTGGGCGACGACGGGCCAGAGTTCCCTTCAGCGCCGAACACCGCAAGTTTTGGCGAGAGGGCTGAACTGCTTTGGACCGGTCCAGACCACTGGCTGTATCGCGCACCCCTGGAAATGGAGGAAAGCCTCCTGGCGTGCGAAGTGCCGGATGAAATCAGCATCGCCCACGTCTCTGATACCTTTGCCGCCTTCATGATCGAAGGCGCTGACGCAAACGAGATCATGTCCATTGCTTGTCCGCTTGATCTTCATGCCAGTTCATTCCCCGAGAACGGCGCAACCTATACGGAAGCTTTTGGCCTGAAAGCATTAGTCTGCCGCCGTAAAGCCGGCTTCCAACTCTTTGTCGAGCGCAGTTTCGGTGACCTACTGGCCGATTACCTCACGCGCGCCATTGGCCATTGAAAGGAAAGGCCATCCAATGCCCAAACAACACATCCACAAGTACGAGACCCGCTACCACGCCAAGGCGGTCTACTCCAAAGCCATCCGGGCAAGTGGCGATTTCATCTTCATGCAGGGCCAGGTGGGCGTCGATCTTGACGGCAATCTCATCGGTCCCGGCGATCCGGGCGCACAGGCGGACCAGGCCTGCCGCAACATCCGGCAGTTCATTGAGGAGGCCGGCGGGACCCTGGCGGATATCTGCAAGCTGACCGTCTACGTGACGGACATCGCCTACCGTGCCCCGGTCTACGAAGCCATAAACCGCTGGTTCGAGGGCGTGCACCATTGCTCAACCGGCGTGGTGGTGAGCAGCCTCGCAGATCCGGCCTTTCTGGTGGAGATTGACGCCATGGGCGTTGTGGATTGAGTTTAATTTCACCACCGCTCGGAGGTCGTGCGAGTGTCGTCACTCCCGCGAAGGCGGGAGTCCAGAGCGACGTTACTGGAACAGATTAGGACGCCCTGGATGCCCGCCTACGCGGGCATGACGAGAGCTGCGAAGTTTCGGCAGTTTCCCCTACTCGCCGCTCTCCGCCGCAATGCGGCGCTCCACCATCTTCCGGAAGCGCGCGGCGCCGGCGTCGAGGCCGAGATTTATCGAGCGGCTGCGCGGGTTCTTCATGCCGCGATGGACTTCGGTCAGCACGTCCCGATCTTCCTCGAAGGCCATCTTTGCCCCGGCAAACATCTTCTCCGAAACCTCCTCGTTGTCCGGATCGGTGTTGCGGTGCTGAAACCAGTAGTACCGGGTATTGTCCTCATCCACCGGCGTCATGAAGTTGTAGGAGACGTTGACGAAGGCCGTCTCCGGCAGCGCATTGTCCGGCCCGCCCGTCCCTGTCGGGGTGAAGATTGACTTGTTGATGGCGATGGCCGGCAGCTGACACTCGTAGTGCTGTTTGCGGTCGCACCTGCCTTCAAACTGCACCAGGCCCGCATAGTAGGGCGGAGGGTCCCGGTCATACATCCAGCGCCAGACCAGTATGCCATTGTCCAGATGATCTATCTCCAGAGGCTGGTCTTCAGTGCCGGCGCCGGCGAAGGAGGAGACGTGCACCCAGGCCACATGCGAAGGATCGAGCAGGTTGTCGGTCACCCAGAGATAGTGGCATTCAATGTCCATGGCCCCGCCGCGGGTCCGGCCCCAGGACGGGTTATCGTAGTTCTCGATCTCGTAGATCTCGTCAGGATTGGCGTCGGCCGCTTCCCCCATCCAGATCCAGAGCAATTCGTAGCGGTCCACCACGGGATATGAATGCACCCGAGCACTCTTTGGGATCATGCCCTCCTGGGTCGGGGCCCGGACGCATGTTCCTGAACAGTCGAAGGTCAATCCGTGATAGCCGCATTCCACGTTGTCGCCGATCAGGCGGCCCTTTGAGAGCGGGAGTTTGCGGTGCGGGCAGGCATCTTCGAGCGCTGCAGGTGAACCGTCAGCAGTCCGGTAAATGACGATATCCTCGCCAAGAATGCGCGCCGCCTGGAGTTCCTGGGCAAAGTCCGCGCTCAGGCCGGCAACATACCAGGCGTTCCGGATAAAGAGGTTTGTCTCCATCTCTGTCCTCACGCGCCCCTGAGACAGTCGTGCGCCCACTTTGTAGCCGCCAGCAACCGGTTATCATCTCCACGCTTTGCGATGAGCTGAACGGAGAGCGGCAAGCCGTTTGGCCCTTTTCCGAACGGTACGGACGCACAAGGCACCTGCAGCAAGGTCCAGACCCTGTTGTAGAGCGGATCGCCCGTGGCACCGAGGCCAGCCGGGGCCTCCCCGGGGGCAGCCGGGGCAAGGATGATGTCAATGTCCACGAAGAGTGTCTCAAGCACGCGCATTGCCCGGTCGCGCATCGCGATCGCCGCTTCATAGGCACCGCGCGGTATCGCGAGCCCCTGCTCCATCAGAGCGACGAAGTGATCGCTGAGCTGGTCGCGATGGTGCGCGAACTCATAGATCCGGGCCCGGCCGGTCTCGTAAGCCATCACGGTTTTCTGGCACTCGACGAGTTCTTCGAAAATTTCGGGGTGGGCCAGCTCGCCCGTTTCCGCCCCGCTCTCAGCAAAACGGGCAAGGGCCCGCTGGCAGACATCGCGCATCTCCACCGACCCGTTTTCCCAGTCAGGGCCGCGCATCAGCGCGATGCGCGGCGGGGTCTCAGAAAAATGTGCGCCGATGCCAGGTGCACTGCCGATCAATGCCGCCCGTCCGAGCGCGAGATCTGCGGCAGAGCAGGCCATCAGTCCCAGCGTGTCGAGGCTGGGCGACAGTCCCATCACACCCTGAAGATCGAAACCGCCCTGGGTGGCTTTGTAGCCGAGCACACCGCAGTAGGCAGCCGGGCGAACCACGGAGCCGGCCGTTTGTGATCCGAACGCCAGTGGCACCATGGCATCGGCGACTGCCGCTGCAGAACCGCTCGAGGAACCGCCGGGTGTGTGGCCGAGATTGTGGGGGTTGGCAGTTTTGCCTGGCTGGAAGTAAGCGAACTCGGTCGAAACCGTCTTGCCTATGGGAATGGCGCCTTCGCGGCAGAAATGCTCAACGCAGCTGGCATTACGCGGCGGCTGGTGTCTGTCATAGATGCTGCTGCCCCAGCCGGTCGGATAGCCCGCCGTATCGATGATGTCCTTGATGGCGAAGGGCACCCCGTGCAGCAGGCCGGTTGCCGGGCGGCTATCCGCGGCCTCGGCCGCTGCCAACGCCCGTTCGGGATCAATCTGAATGAACGCGCCGACCTCCCCTTCCCGTTCGCTGATCCGGTTCAGGCACGCCTCCATCACCTTGCGAGCCGTCAGTTCGCCCGCACTGATCTGCGCCGCGATCTCTGCCGCGCTCAATTCATTCAGTCTCACGCTCATGCTCTAGACCGTCTCCAGCGCCGCCATGGCCGCTTCGAACGGCAAGACGGGCATGTCGTATATTCCACCGCCGAGGCGGCCCAGTTCGCCGTCCTTGTCCAGCATTCCCAGACCGATCATCGGCCCCTTCTTCTGCGCAACCACAGCGCGGGCCGTCAAACCCAATCGCACACTCAGCCTGCGAAAGTAGGGGTGGCTACCCACGGAAAGGCCGGTGAGCCGGGCCTCGCTGTCGTCCGGCAGGTACGCACCCAGATTGGCCATCTGTTCAGGCGCCAGGTCGATTGCCATCGCCCCCAGGCCAAAACCTTCCACCACCGCGCTGTCGCCGATGGCCCCAAGCGCCCGGTCTTCTGACGCGTCCACATCGAACTTGCCCCTGGGAGGATCGGCAGGTGTGGTAAACCATTGACCGGGCAGACCGGACACCTGGATGCCGCTCTCGACCCCATTGCCTGCCGCGGCGGTAACAAAACTCGAGCCTTCGACGCCGGAAGCGGCGAGCATCAGACACTTGGTTCCGGCCATCCAGAGATTGAGGAACATGCTTGGCGAGCCCGCCAGGAAATCCCTTACTTCTCCGCTGGGCAGGCCACCCGGCGTGCGCGCGTTCAGCTCCTCTATCAGCGCCTGGTTCGCAACGGGCGTGCGGCCATGGCAGTCGTCTCCGTTTGCCAGGCCGATGACGGCGAGCGGGAGCAGCGGGATGCCTTCGCCGATCCCCCTTTCCAGAACCTCGCAGAGCGGGCCGTTCAGCCAGCGGATATGCGCAAGGACCGCCTCGGACCTCAAGCCGAGGCGCATGGCCGGCCGGTTGCCTCCATTGATGGGTGCGTAGACCTGCACCCGCCCCCGCTGTGCGTCATAGACTCCGTGCAGCGGCATGGAGGCACTGACGACGGCGGCGAGCGGCGTCACCACGGCATGATCCTGCGCCGGCTTGAGCAGGATCTCGCCGGCACGGATCATCGCCTCGGCCGCATCGAAATCCTTGGCCAGACCCTCGTAGACCGCGGCGACGCAAGCCGAATTCATGATCGGCTTGCAAACCTCTTCAATTGAGCGGAAGGGTGGGCCGGCATGCAACAGCACGTTCTGATCAAGCCCGAGCGCGTCACGCGCCGTATCAAACCGGTTCCAGACGGGCTGCGCCACCACCGCGCGGTCATAGGCCAGCTGGTCGGCCGGATGGACGCCTGGTTGGGTCACCTGCCTAGACCTCCGGCGGAATGATCCAGGTTTCGGAGAAATAGAG
>JBCCEL010000372.1:0-5681 GCA_039030315.1 Pseudomonadota bacterium | reverse complement strand
TTCCCGCGAACGGCATCAAGAGCATCAGACAGACTACAATCATCCGCGTCATGGGGGTACACTCCTGTTCTGGGTCGGGACGCTCTCAGTGCTGCTCAAGGCGAGAAGGGCCAAACCGAAAAGGAAACCTTGCTCCGGACACCGTCACCTTTCCACCCGGGTGGGCCTTTACGAAGACCGAGCCCGTACCTCAGGCCGGCCCTCAACCAGAGAACGCTGCTTTCGAAAGGGTCGTCCGCGAAGCGTTCGGGATAATGATGGGTCACCGTGACAGGATAGTACACCCTGCGGCAGGCCGGTGCTTCGCGAAACTTGCCATCCGGTCCGATCGGACACCATTGCCGTTCATCTTCCCTCGGCGCCCAGGCCACGCCGCTCCGGAAACAACTTATTGCGCGGTGAACCGTGGCAACCAGAACCTTGCCATCCTTATCCGCAATTCCAAACCGCTCACCATTGCCGATGATGGTGGCGCCGCCTCCGCAGGCCAGGGCGCGGCCGCGGTTGCGCTTTTCCAGAGCCTTCTCAATCTTTGGAACCGGACGCCCGAAGGCATCCATTAGCCGCGTGCCCTGACCGTGGGATCTGGCGTAGATCGCGCGGCCGGCGATCAGCGAGATGCGGCCCTTGGAATAGATCCGCCCCGGTCCGGGCGGTAGCGTGAAGGCCCCGGTCTGATCAATGATGCCCCATTCGCCATCGTCCCGGCCGGGCCTGGCCATGCCGACAATCGCATGCCCACGGTGGAACCGATGAACGGACGAGAAGTGGCGAGGCGGCTCAAACAGCATCCGTCCGTTCGGCCTGACATAGATCGAGCGCAGGTTCTTCTTTTTGTGGCTTTTTGAACGCACGATAATCGGGGCACGGCAATCGAGTTCGCGGGATCGGGACGCCCCTCCGCTGATCGAGCCGTCCTCATTGGCAATGCCGAAATCCACGAAATCAAACGGCTCCTTCAGAACCGGCGTTCCGCCCGCGTCCGTCAGGACATATCTGCCAGCCTTGCGAGTAACCCTGAGACCCTGAGGGCAGGATGCAACAACCCGGCCCTCAGAATCGTTCGTGACGTTGACGGGAACGAGCGTTCCGTTGTCGATGAAGTACCAGACCCCGTCGCGCCTCACGCGGGGCAGGGCGCCGGGCTTCTCCGGCCGTTCAGACCATTCAAATTCCGGCTCGGCCACCACCTTTCCGTCCGACCTGAGCAGTCCGCGTTTTCGTCTGCCGAATTGCCCCGGGCCCCCGATGATCGCATGGCCGTTGGCGAAGTAGCTGAGCCAGTCAAACTTCAGCGGGATGGCGATGCGGCCCTTCTCGTCGACAGCACCCCACTTGCCGTCGCGGACCACGGCAAGCCCCTCGTTCACCACCTGGACATGCTCGAAGCGGGGCTGCAGCACCCAGTTGCCATGCGCGTCCATAAGGCCAAACGGCGACCGTGATCGCGGTAGTGACGCCCAGATGAGCGAGCCCGGGCCAGCGCGCAATGGCTGAAACTGGCGGAACCGGAGCTCAGTCCTGGTCACGTAGCCTTGATGCCGGTGATAGAGCCGATAGGGCTTGCGGAGGAAGCCCAAACCCAGGCCGCGGGAAAGCAGCTCGGCAGGCTTGGCGCTGCGTTTGACCACCAGCGCAACGTCCTCGGTGAACGGGATGGCCCGGTCGAACCGGGGCGGAATGATGAAGTTGCCGGATCGGTCAATGACACCGGCGCCGCTCCGGACCGTGGCTTCGGCCCGGGTGGCCCGGAACTCCCCTGCGGCCAGAAAGGCCGGCTCGATCTCGATCCTGCCGGACCGGCCGATATACCCCCATAGTCCTTCAATCCTGACCGCTGCCAGTCCATGTCGAAACGAGTGGATTTTCTCGAAGCGCCGCGGGACCACGAGCACCCCTTGAACATTGACGAGGCCGCAGAGCCCGAACGCGCCGCCACAGGACCGTTTGAGTGTTTCTGCCGCAGCGGCGCCAGGGTACAAGGCACAGGCCGAGAGGAGGAAAAACGTTGTGAGGAGCGTTCGCATCGCTGGATTCACCCCGGTTGGCCACCCGGTGCGATCCGGAGGCTGTCCGCTGCACGTGATACTGCTCCTGCCATTTTTCAACAAAATCGGGCCTGCATGGGGCAGGCGGGGCTGGCGCTATTCGCCGAGAGCATCCAGCTCCTCGCAGGCTTCTTCAAGATGCGGCAGCTCAATGTTCATCGCACCTGCCTCAACCCTGATCGCATGGGCCTTGCTGAGTACCTCTGCGTGGCTCCGGCCTACCGGCGGGGTGAACTTGTAACAGGCCAGCTCCATCAGCTGGCCCAGAGGGTCGCGGAAGTAGAGCGAATCCATGAAGCCCCGGTCGACTTCGCCCGAATTGGCAAAACCGGCTTCCCTCAGCCGGCTGGCGGCGCTGTCGTAGGTCTGTTTTGAGACGATAAACGCGAGGTGGTGCAGGTTGCCGATGCCGTTGGGATTGGGCGCAGAATCCGGCGCCCAGTCCTCATGGGTGAAGATGGTGATCAGCCTGCCATCGCCGGGATCGAAATAGAGATGGTTGACCGCATGGTTGTCGAGATTGGGCTGTTCGAAGACGAAGGGCATGCCCATGACCCCTTCCCAGAAATCAATCGAGGTCTGCCGGTTCGCACCGTTCAGGGTGATATGGTGAACGCCTTCGGTTTGCAGCACAGTCATGTCTTTACCGCCTCAACTCATGCCGAACTGAAGCGTTGAATGACGCGCTCGCCGCAGATTGTCAAAAACTCTTACGCGCCGCTGACTGCGATCGTGCCGAGAAAGAGGGCGGCCAGCGCCCATGCACACACGACTTCCCAAGTGATAATCGGGTCAGACTTTCTTGTGTTCTTATTGACGGTCATTGCCCTACCTCATGTCGCCTGTCGGGGTTTGTGATCCCACGGCATGCGAATCTTGTACCAGCAGGGCAGGGGCGCGGTATGTGGTGAATCCCACAAGCAAACGGAGAATTAACGCGATTGCTCAACGGCCCTGGCAATGACGCACAATAGCTCGAACATCATGTTGGCCGCAGTGACGCAGGTCACGCCCGTCGGATCGTAACACGGCGCCACTTCGCAGATGTCCGCCCCGACGATGTTCTTGCCGACAAGCGACCTGATGATCACCTGAACGTCGCGCGGCAACAGGCCGCCGATCTCCGGCACGGGCGTGCCCGGACAATAGCTCGGGTCGATCCCGTCAATGTCGAGGGTGACATAGGACGGACCGTCGCCCAGCGTTTCGCCGATGATCTCGATGGTCCGCGCGCGCCCGAGCTCTTCATATTCGTCGATGGTTATGCAGCGGAACCCGGCATCCTGGCCGAAGCGGATATCATCGTCGCCGAACCGGCTGCCGCGCAGGCCGAGCTGGACCACGCGGCTCGGATCGATCAGGCCTTCCTCGACCCCGCGCCGCATGATCGTGGCGTGGTTGACCTTGGTGCCGCAGAGCTCGTCGAGGATGTCCGCGTGGGCATCGAACTGAAGCAGACCGACCGGGCCGTCCTTCGCAAGTGCCCTGAGAACAGGCAGCGGCACCGTGTGGTCGCCGCCGATGGCGATGGGGCGGATGTTCGCCGACTTCATGTCCGCGAAGAACGTCTCGATGCGCTCGATCGATTCATCCTTGTTCATCGGATTGACCGGCGCATCGCCCACATCTGCAACGTTGCAGAGCTCATACGGCTTGATGCCGCTCACAGGGTGCTGCATGCGGATCAGCCGGGAAGCATCGCGCACCGCCGCTGGCGCATCGCGCGGGCCGGATCGGTAGTTGAGACCGAGGTCGAAGGGCACACCGCACAATCCGATATCAATCTCGTCGGAGATCTCGTGCCGCCGGGTGCGCATGAAGGTTGCCACATCCGCAAATCGCGGCACCTGGGTGGCGTCAATCGGCGTGAACTTTTCAGTGTTTCCCATTGTTCCGACTCTCTATTTCGCAACTGACTGGATCGGCGAACCGACGGTGAGGTGGGTCCCACCATCGATCGTCAGCAGCACCCCTGTGATGGCCTTGCCGCCGAGCGCGAACCAGCAGGCGGCCTCGGCCACATCGTCCGGCGTGGTCAGCCGCTTGAGCGCGGTCTTCTCGGCGATGCGGTCGCGGAAGGCCGCCGCGCCCTCTTCGGTCTTGCTCGCGAACGGCGATTTCTCGTGCCATGGCGTGTCGACGAAACCCGGGCAGACCGCGTTGACGCGGATCTCCGGCGCCAGCGAGCGGGCGAGGCTCAGGGTCAGCGTGTTCAATGCGCCTTTCGATGCGGCATAGGCGATTGATGAACCAATGCCGGATATGCCCGAATGCGACGATACGTTGACGATGGAGGCGTATGGGGACTTCATGAGATGCGGCCTGCAGAACCTCGCCATCAGGTAGGGTCCCGCCACGTTGACCTCGGCGATATTGGTGAAGTCCTCGCCGTCGAGCGCGTCAAGGTCGCTTGCTCTGACAAACTTTGTTCGGCCCGCATTGTTGATGAGGACATCAATCCGGCCCCATTCGTTCACGGTACGCTCGACGATCCGCCGGCACTGATCATCGTCGGAGACATCGCCCTGCACGCGAAGCGCTTCGGCTCCGGCCTGCCGGCAGGCCTCGGTGGTGGCCGCGGCACCGTCCGCGTTGCCGGCATAGTTCACAGCGACATTGAAGCCGGAGTTTGCCAGCCTGAGGGCGCAGGCAGCGCCGATGCCGCTGGAGGCGCCGGTGACGATCGCGACGGGTCTGTCCTCAGCCATCACGCCACCCTCACGCCGTCTCGGACAAGCTTGTCGGTGAAGGCCGAGTAGAGCTGCCCCAGAAGGTCTACCATTTCATCCACCTGTACTTGCGTTGTGATCAGCGGCGGCGAGGTCATGACCCAGTCGCCGTACTTCCCGTTGTTTGTGCGGCGCGCATAAAGGCTCAGACCATGATCGAGCCCCATGCGCCTCAAGGTGTCCGGCGCCTTCACTTCTGCTGAAAAGGTTTTCTTCGTCGCCCGGTCCGCCACGAGTTCAGTCGCTTGCAGAAGGCCGAGCCCGCGCACATCGCCGATGATCGGGCACGTCTGGGCCAGATCATTCATCCTCTGCATGAGATAGGCGCCCGTGCTGGCGGCATTCTCGATCAGCTTGCGTTCTTCCATCTCTTCCAATGTGGCAAGGCCCACGGCGCAAGCCAGCGGGTTGGCGTTGGAGGTATGGCCGTAGTTGAACCCGCTGAGGCCCGAGAGTTCGTCCACCATGGCCGCCGGCGCCAGCATGATGCCGAGCGGGATGTAGCCGGAGCCGATCCCCTTGGCGAGGACCACCAGATCCGGCTTGCAGTCGTCGCCGTGGTGATGGGTTGTCAGGAACTTTCCGCTGCGCCCGGCGCCGCTCATCACCTCGTCGAGGATCAGGAGCAGGCCATACTTCGTGCAGATCTCGCGCATGCGTTTCAGGAACCGGCCCGACAGCACGTTTGCGCCTGTTGCAAGGCCGCCCACAGGCTCCATGAAGAGCGCCAGGCAGCTCTCAGGGCCCACATGCTGAATGCGCGCTTCGAATCGCTCGCAGATCCGGTTCTCGTTTTGCTCGTGTGTCAGCCCCTCTATAATCCCGGCACCAAGTAGAACCTGTAGTACGATAGGGAGCATCGGGGCAGAATAGACAAAGCCAAGGCCTATGCCCGCTAAAAGCG
>JBCCEL010000371.1:0-5698 GCA_039030315.1 Pseudomonadota bacterium | reverse complement strand
TGGCGCTGCTGCCGGCCTATGCCAAGCTGGAGCTTGGTGTGGACGAAGGCGTCCTGACCGTGTTGCTCGCCGGTTTCTCGATCGGCGTCGCCATCGGCGCGATCTCGTCCGAAAAACTCTCTGGCGGAAAGGTCGGGGTCAGTCTGCCGCCCTACGCGGCAATCGGTCTTGCGGTGATGTCCGTCGAGCTTTGGTTTGCCACACCGCCGGCACCCGCGGAAGGCGCTGAACTGATCGACAGGGCGGCCTTTTTTGCGGACTTCACGGGCTGGCGGATTCTCTTCGACTTTGTGCTGCTCGCCGCTTTTGCGGGCATGTACGTGACGCCGATGAACGCCGTACTGCAGGTGGAATCGCCGGATCACCGCCGTGCGGGGTTCATTGCCTGCTCGAACGTGATCGATTCCGCGATGATCGTGCTCAATGGCCTGCTGGTCCTGATCCTGCGCGGTGCCGGCATGGATGTCCGCGTGATCCTGGTGGTCATCACGCTCAGCGGCATCCCAATGGCCTTCATGGTGGCCCGCTACGCGCCCGAGACGACGATTGGCCAGATTGCGCTGAAGATCTGGCCCCGAAGATGAGGCCCAGATTCTGGGAGTCCGTCGCGCCCGAAGACATGACCCAGGAAGAGTGGGAAGCGCTGTGCGATGGGTGCGGGCGGTGCTGCCTTCTGAAACTGGAAGACGAAGATACGGGCCGGGTCCACTACACCAACATTGCCTGCCGTCTGTTTGACGCCGGCACGCGCCGCTGCGGCAGCTACGCGCTGCGCCGCCAGCTGGTCCCGGGCTGTGTTCAACTTACTCCCGAGACGATGGACGATGCCATCGACTGGATGCCGGCCTCTTGCGCCTACCGCCGGGTTTTCGAAGGGCACGGATTGGCCCCGTGGCACCCGCTGATTTCGGGCCGACGCGAAAGTGTTGCCGAAGCCGGGATCGCCGTTGCCGGTGCGCTGTTCCCGGAATACGAGGTGGCAGAGGAAGACTATGAGGAACACGTCCTCGAAGCAGACTGGATCGACGGAGACAGAGGATGATGTTTGCCTCGGACAACGCCTCGGGCGCAGCGCCGGAAATATTGGCCGCGATTGCCGAGGCCGAGACAGGCTACGCCATGCCCTATGGCAACGACGCGATGACCGCCCAGGCGGTCGCGCGGGTGCGCGAGTTGTTCGAGGTGCCGGAGGCCGGCGTTTACTTTGTCGCGACGGGCACGGCCGCCAATGCACTGGCGCTGGCCAGCCTGTGCCCGCCCTGGTCGACGATCTACTGCCACCGGACTGCGCATATCGAAGAGGACGAATGCGGCGCGCCCGAGTTCTATACGGGAGGTGCCAAGCTGACCCTTCTGGACGGCGATGATGCCAAGATGACCGCCGCGGGGCTCGAGGCTGCCGTCACCGCGCCACGCAGCGTGCAGAATGTCCAGAAGGGCGCGCTGTCGCTGACCCAGGCGACTGAGGCTGGGGCGGCCTATTCGCTGGACGAGGTCCGCGCGCTGGCGGGCATCGCCCGGAACAACGGACTGCCGGTGCATATGGACGGCACCCGGCTGGCAAATGTGCTGGCCCGTCAGAAGGTCTCGCCTGCCGACATGACCTGGCGGGCAGGGATAGACATACTTTCGCTGGGGGCCACCAAGAACGGCGCGATCGGGGCCGAGGCCGTGGTGATCTTCGATCCCGAACGCGCATGGGAGTTCGAGCTCCGCCGCAAGCGCGGTGGCCACCTCTACTCGAAAATGCGTTTTCTCTCGGCCCAAATGAACGCATACCTGACAGACGACCTCTGGCTGCGTCTGGCCGACCACGCCAACACCATGGCCGACCGACTGGCCGAAGGGTTGGCCGCTGTCCCGGATGTGCGTATGACCAACACCATCGGCGCCAACGTCCTGTTCCCCGAAATCACCCTCGCCCAGCACCAACGCCTACAGGCCGCAGGCGCGCAGTATTACACGATGACCCCGTTTGATGCCGAAGGCCCTGAAGATCAGCGCCTCAAGATCAGGCTGGTGACCAGTTTCAGGACACGGGAAGAGGATGTGGACGGGTTTTTGCAGGGATTAAGATAAGCCTCTACTCAATTTCGGTATATGGGCACGACTTTCGCAACCCAACTTTGATTTGTTCGATTGCCGCAAGTTCTCCAACGATCGAAATCTTGGGCCACATGTCACAAACTGTTTTGATTGTCCCATCGGCCTCAATTGCCCGTTTGAGCAATTCATCCCGATCGGCCTCCAAGTTTTGAACGGCGGCACCTAAAGCAGCCAGCTTTTCCAGCAGGCCGGTCTTTTCATCATTGGCTTTCGCGATTGCCTGGCGCATTTCGAAAACTTCGGTTGATTCCGACTCGGTAAGATTGGCCAGTTTGTCTTCGGTCTCTGTCAGCCGCGATGACGTGTCGGCCAGTTTGACCCGAAGCTCTTTCAATTCAGCCTGTTTCTTTAGAACCTGCCGTGTGGATGCGTCCAGGGCGCTCTCAAAGGCTGAGATTTCTTTGAGCTTTTGCTCGATGTCCGCCTGCGCAGCGCTCAAAGCATCTGATTCTTTCGTCAACTCTTGTCGAACGACTGTGAGTTCAGCATGGAGTTCTTCGACTTCTTCGACATATGTCTCGGATTTCTCGACGAGCTTCTGACCTTCCAAGAGCAGCGCCGCGCTAAGCCTCCTGTTCTCGATCTCGGCCGCTTTGATGTCTTGTTCCGCCTTTCCTAAGTTTCTTTGCAGAACGTTGAGATCGCGCTGATGCAGTAGGTTTTGGTTATTCGCCAAATCAAGCTGATTCTCGATGTTGCTCAGCGCGGCAAGGGAGTTGTCCAACTGCCTCTTTAGTGAGATTGGACTGAGGTCGTCATACCCGGCCATTTGCGCAACGAAAGGTGTTGCAAACGCACCAAGCAACAATCCTCCGACACCAGCCCCGATTGCTACACCAGCCAACAATCGCCGACTTGCAGTTGGTTGTGGCAGAACCTCTTTCATCGCGTTGGCAATACGCTGGGTATTTGCCTCGATATGCTCGATCGTGAACTGCATCGCCGGAAACTTCACCAACTGGCGAATGTCCTCGGGCAGCCGTTCTGCCGGCGGCATCTTGGTTCCGTCCAGCAAAACTGGAATGATCGGCTTTCGCAGATTTATGGCATTGCGGATCTCGGAACGCACGAAGTCGCTGTCCTCTTCCAGCCGGCGATTTCCATCCTTGTCTTTGATCTCTACCCAGGAAGTTCCGATGACCACCAACATGGCGTCACAGGCCGAGACTGATTCAATTATCTGGACCTCAAAATCCTTGCCGGGCTCCATCCCCTTGATGTCCATAAACAGCTCGTCTTCTTTAAAATGCTTGAGCAGTTCCTGACGGAGAGAGAATGTCTTCCCCTCAGAGTCTTCCCGACGGTAGTTGATAAAGAACTTTGCCACGCCGCGTGCCCCCAGCTTAATCTAACGAGAGTAGCACGCAGCGGGTGATTTTGCGAATTGGGATGCAGCCCGCCGTGGCGGGGTGCCCTCACCCCTCTGCCTGATAGCCCAGCTCCGCTGGCTCGAATTCATAGTGCGCGCCGCAGAACTGACAGTCGGCGGTGACCTTGCCAGCGTCGTTGGTCATCGTGGCGATGTCCTTGGCAGAATACTGGTGCAGGGCGGCTTCGACACGCTCAGCCGAACAGGTGCAGCCGAACTGGACCGGTTGCGCGTCGAAGACGGCCGGGGCTTCCTCGTGGAACAGGCGGTAGAGCACGTTTTCCGGCGCAACGTGCGGTCCGACCAGTTCGTGAACCTCGACTGTACCCAGCAGCATGTTCACGCGGTTCCAGTCTTCTGCCCGGTCGCCCATCTCGGCGACGTCATCAGCAGACATCAAGCCGTCCTCGCCCGACGGCGCATCAGGTACGATGCCGCCTTCGGACGGCAATTGCTGCACCATGATGCCGCCAACGCGCCAGTGCGGGTCCTGGCCCGGTTCCTGCGCCTGCGCGCCCTGAATAGCGAACCGGGTGGCCAGCTGCTCGGACTGTGCGAAATAGGTCTCGCCGCACGCGGCCAGCGATCCGCCGGACAGCGGCGTGATCCCCTGATAGGGCAGCATGCCCTTACCTTGGTCGATGGACACCCCCAGGACGCCCTTGCCCAGCATTTCGAACGGCGACAGGCGCGAGGATAGCACGTCGCCATGGTCGAACCCGGCATAGGCCCGCATGCGGGCCGGGGCACCCGGCTCCTCCGGCGCGTAGTAATCATTGGCGATCATCCGGATCGGACCGTCGCCCCGAACCTGCAGCGAGAATTTCCAGCGCAGCTCGATCGCCTGGCCGATCAGCGCGGTCAGCACGGCTGCCTCGGCCACCATGGCCGAAACGGCATCCGGATACCGGTGCTGATCCAGGATCTCCTGCAAGGTGGCGTCCAAACGCGCCACGCGGCCGCGCATGTTGGCGCGCCGCAGCTGAAACGGCAGAATGGCATCATCGGGCGTAGACATCGCGCTCTCCTGGAAAAACCGCTCTCCTGAAAGAACGGAGCGCTCCACATAGTGGCTCAAATGTCTGCACGCAAATTCCTGTTTCGCCGTCGTCCGCGGCATGGCATCACGGGGCCCATGCGACGCATCGGCGAAACCATCCAGCAGGGCGTGAACTACAAGCTCCGTACCGGGGCTTACGGCATCATTTTGGCCGCAGACGGCAACATGTTGCTGGTTGATGAAAGCGGCGAATTGCAGCTCCCCGGGGGCGGGATCGACCCCGGTGAGAGCCCGTTGCAGGCGCTCCATCGCGAGGTGATCGAGGAGACCGGCTGGCGGATTGCCGAGCCCTGCCGCCTGGGTGCCTTTCAGCGGTGGGTGTTCATGCCGGACTATGACCTTTGGGCGCACAAGATCCAGCTGATCTACACCGCCCGCGCCGTGCGCCCGCTGGGTCCGCCGACCGAAGGCTGGCATCTGCCGGTGTTCATGCCGCCGGCGCAGGCGGCGCGCAGCCTTGATGTCGAGGGTGACCGCGAGATGGTGCGACTGGCGATCCGGCTGGGACTGGTCTGAGACCCGACCACTTCGTTAACCCCTGTTTGCTACCGCTGGCACATGCGGTTGCTGTGGTCTGTCCTCACCATCATTCTGCTCGCCGATGCCGTGCGGGCCGACGGCAAGGATGACCCGCTCAGCTGCCGACCCGCATACTGCTCCGCCGCGTTGACGGTCATCACCGGCGTCACCGACAATATCGGCCGGTCCGGGGCGTTCGAAGCGGCCCCGACTTCCGTTGCGACGCTGGAAATTCGGGCTGACGTGATCCCGCTGGGGCAGGGTGTCTACAGCAATCTTTCGGTGCTCGCCCTGTTGCAGGACCGGCTTGACGAACCGGGCGAGGACTTCGGCCTGGTCGTCCCGCAGGTATTCGTTTGGAAAGAAGTCGCCGGGCTGCGTTGGTCGGCGGCCTATGCCCCTGTGATCATCCTGCGCGACCTCTACACCAGAAACACGGCGACGCTGCACGACTTCAACCTTCAGGTCAAAAAAGTCTGGAAACCGCCACCGTTTCTGCTCGACAGTCTGGATCTCAGGCTCGAGTTCAAGGAGAGGATCGGCCGCCCGCATGTCAATTCGGAACACCGCCTCACTCTCGAAGCTGAAGCCGTGAAGAAGTTCACGGTGCTGGATCGCGAGTTCCGGCTCTGGTCGGAACTGCG
>JBCCEL010000370.1:0-5727 GCA_039030315.1 Pseudomonadota bacterium | reverse complement strand
TCATCGTACAGTTTATCGCTTCTTACATCAGTAAAATCGTAGTTTCGATATTGCTCAACCACGTTGAATACCAATAACATTAGTGGCGCAATTATATGGCAGCCGAACTCTAAAGCAGAGAAATTGCATGAATAACGTTGATTTCCCATGGCGCAAAAAGTCGCTGGAGTCATGAACAAGCGTTGCACACACATTGGCTAGGCTGTGCGACCGAAAGCTCACCGCAAGCCTGTCCGGACGGCGCCGTACCGCGCCTTTGATGCACCCCCAAATGGCTTCTGGAACTTTCCATTCGTTCAATGGCAGAAATTGGCCCATTTCCCGGGCCTGACGGCTCGGCTCCTGGCGCTGTGGGGGTGATTTGCCGAACTTCCGGCGGTGCCGTTCACTGCCGTTCACCCGGATCCAACCTGAATGCCGGCAGTTGCGGAAGTTTCCTAGACCGGAAGCTTGAGCTGCACTCTCAGGCCGCCCAGCGGGCTGTCGTCGAGGACCAGTTCGCCGCCGTGGCTGCGGGCGATGTCGAGGGCGATGGTGAGGCCGAGACCCGAGCCGCTGTCGTCCTGGTTGCGCGCAGCGTCCAGGCGCACGAAGGGCTTCAGCACCTCCTCGCGCTTGTCCTCGGCAATGCCCGGCCCGTCATCGTCCACAGTCACCACCAGGTCGTGCTTTGATACCGCCGCAACCACGTCGATCCGCGAGGCGTGTTTCACCGCATTGGTCAGAAGGTTGGTGAAGCAGCGGCTGAGCGCCATGGCCTTCGCTTCGATCATGATACCGTCCTGGATGTTGAAGCGCACGTCGGCGCCCTCGCGCTCGAGGCGGTCGCGGATCACAGCCAGCATGCCGGACACGTCCGTCAGCGAGGCCTGCTCACCGCCATCGCCGCGCACGAAGTTCATGTAGCCTTCCAGCATGTTCTGCATCTCTTCCACGTCCTGCTTCAGCTCCTCGACCTGGTCGGTGTCGTCGAGGAAGGCAAGCTGGAGACGGAAACGGGTGAGGATCGTCCTCAGGTCATGACTGACGCCGGCAAGCATCGTGGTGCGCTGGTCCACATGACGCTGGATGCGTTCCTTCATGCCAATCACCGCGCGGGCGGCGCTCTGCACCTCGATCGCGCCGCGCGGATGAAAGTCCGGAACATCCCGGCCCATGCCGAAACTCTGGGCGGCTTCGGCCAGTTGCTGGATCGGCCAGATCTGCTTGCGCAGGAAGATGATGGCGACCGCCACCAGGACCAGGGACGAAGCCACCATCCACAGGATGAAGATGTGGTAGTTCGAGGCATAGACCCGCGATTGCGGGGTCACCACCCGGAACACCGTGTCCTTGCCGACCAGCACGCGGATATCCACGAAGTCCTTCTTGCCGGTGATATCGAGCCAGAACGGCCGGCCCACACGCCTGGTGATCTGCTTAGACAGCTTGAAATTCAGGAGAGAAAGGAACGGCTTTGCCACCGGCGCCGGCAGGGCCTCGCCGGGTCTGATTTCCAGGGACAGCGCGAGGCGCTGGCGCACCATATTTTCCAGCATGTCGCGGGTCGCCTGCGTCTGCGGCATGGTCTCGTATAGATCGCTGACAAAGCCGATCTCGCGCGCCACAGATTTTGCCAGCGCCGTGGAAACCGAATCCCAGTGCCGCTCCATGAAGAGGAACACCACGATCGCCTGCAACAGCACCATGGGGGCAATGATGATGATCAGGGACCGCGGATAGAGGCCTTCCGGCAGATGGCGCTCAAGGAACCGGTTGAAGCGCCAGTAAAGGCTCTTCTTCTCATCAACGGCGGTCTTGTCCGCAATGTCCACCATGGCGCCCTTGAGATCCTAGTCCGTATAGAGGATATACCCTGCGCCGCGGACGGTCTGCAGGTAGGTCGGCGCTGCCGGATCAGGCTCGATCTTGCGGCGCAGGCGGTTGATCTGAACGTCCACGGCTCTTGCACTCTCGTCGGCACCGTTCTGTGACAGGTCGGACCGGGAGATCGGCTCACCCGGACGCTTGGCGAAGAGCCGCAGCAGTTCCTGCTCCCGGGTGGTCAGACGGATAACATCTCCGTCCCGGCGCAACTCGCCGCGCTCCACATGGAATCTGCTCTCTCCAAGCTTGATTTCCGATGGGACCGGCTTGGCGATCTCCGACCGCCGCAGGATTGACTGGATTCTGAGGACGAGCTCTTCCGGCTCGAAAGGCTTTGCGAGATAGTCGTCACCGCCGCTGCGGAAACCGTCGATCCGGTTATCCGGCTCGGCCAGCGCGGAAAGGATCAGGATCGGAACTGCACTGCCCTCCCGCAGGCTGCGGGCAAGATCAAGCCCGCTTTCGCCCGGCATCATGACGTCAAGCACCAGGAGATCGAACGACAGCCCTTCCATCGCCTGTCGCGCGGCGCTGGCATCGCCTGCGGTGGAAACCCGGAACCCCCGCTCGCAGAGATAGGACTTGATGAGATCCCTGATCCGGCGGTCATCATCCACCACCAAGATGTGTGCGCTTTCGTCCGTTATGATCTTGCGTTCCATGTCACCAGAAGATGTGGCGGTCGCTGTGGTTCAGTCTACCACAACTGGCCGCCGTGCTCGCGAGATTCGATTCTCGACCTCCGCTCTGTCTTTTTCGTTCACCAGGTTCAAGAGCACATCCCTGTAAACACTGCTGGCATCACCGCCTGAGGCATCCAGAGCGCTGGCGAACCGTTCGATCTGCGGCTGCATGAGCCGCTCGCGCAGATCCTCCCCCTTGGCCGTCAGATACAGCAGCCGGTGCCTGCGGTCGCTGTCGCCCTCGCGCTGCACCACATGACCGCTTTCAACGAGATCCTTGAGAACCCGTCCCAGACTCTGCTTGGTGATCCTCAGAATGTCCAGAAGCTCGGCCACCCTGATCCCCGGATTGCGCCCGACGAAATGTATGATCCTGTGATGGGCGCGGCCAAAGCCGTACCCGCGCAGAATTTCGTCCGGATCGGAGACAAAGTCCCGGTAGGCAAAGAACAGGAGCTCGATCAGCTCCACGATCTTCTGATCGTGTGTTGACATGCAATTCCCTCAAGACGTCCCACGGGAGCCACTTTAAGCGCTTCCAAAAAATATGTCAGCATTGTTGACATATTTTTTTGCGCGGTTAATGTCGCCGGCCAGCTCCGGGATGGGCCGGAGAGAACAGCGCAGGAGTTTGTGCGATGCCCGCACCGTCATTCGACAATATGGAAGGCGAAATCTGGTTGAACGGAGAGTTCACGCAATGGGCGGATGCAAAGATCCATGTATTGAGCCACGGGTTGCATTATGCCAGCGCTGTATTTGAAGGCGAGCGTGCCTATGGCGGCGAGATTTTCAAGCTGCGCGAGCACACCGAGCGTCTGTTTGAGTCGGCCCGTCTGCTGGATTTCGAGATCCCCTACACGGTCCAGGAAATCGACGATGCCTGCAACGAAACCCTGAAGCGTCAGGGCTTCACCGATGCCTATGTGCGCCCCATAGCCTGGCGTGGTTCGGAAATGATGGGCGTGTCGGCCCAGTCCAACAAGATCAATGTCGCCATCGCCGTGTGGGAATGGCCGAGCTATTTCGATCCGGAACAGCGCCTGAAAGGCATCCGCCTGGATCTTGCCGAGTACCGCCGCCCGGATCCGGCCACCGCTCCTTGCAAGTCCAAGGCAGCCGGCCTCTACATGATCTGCACGCTGTCAAAGCATGCAGCGGAGAAGAAGGGCTACGCCGATGCGATGATGCTGGACTGGCGCGGCCAGGTGGCCGAGGCCACCGGCGCCAACGTCTTCTTCGTGAAGGATGGCGAGCTGCACACGCCGACGCCGGACTGTTTCCTTGACGGCATCACCCGGCGCACGGTCATGGGGCTTGCCCGCGACCGCCAGATCAAGGTGCACGAGCGCGCCATCATGCCCGAAGAGATGGAAGGCTTCGAGCAGTGCTTCATCACCGGCACGGCGGCGGAAGTCACGCCGGTTTCGGAAATCGGCCCATACAGCTTCGAAGTCGGTGAAATCTGCAAGACGCTGATGGAAGACTATATGGCCGAGGTCCAGCCCGAGGCGGCCTGATCCCGCAGTCACTCACTGCGTCTGACAACGAGGTCCCTTCCGGTTCTTCTACGCAATGCCGCCCTCGGGCTTGACCCGGGCGCCCCATGGCCGCTTGCTCTGAGCGACCCGCCCTGGGTCCTCGGCTCGCAGGCCGAGGACAGCAGAGACTGGCGCTTGCGCCCGTCAGACGTTTGAGTCTCCGAGGAAGAGATTGCCGGACGGTGTCTTCGCCTTGCCGGGCTTCTCCTTGTGCGCGAACACCTTGATCCGCGCGCCGTCGACATAACTCTCGATGTCCGATTTACGGGTGAATTCGCCGTTGTAATAGTTGCCGTCGACCGGCGATTCATATTCGTACGTTACGGTGACCCGACGCTTGATGTCGCTTTCCGAAAAGCCGAAATGCTTGGCAGCCGCCGGCGCGATATCGCAGTCCATATAGGCCATATTGCCGGTGGACTTTTCTTTCAGCCGCCGCTTTCGCGTCTCGACGTAACATTCCACCGAAGCGTTCGTAATGGTTGCATCGACCCGTGTGTAATTCTTCTTCAGGTCCGATGCCTGGTCAAACATTGTGAATCCGACGACTGCGGCAATGCCTCCGACAATAAGTGCTGATCTTGCAAACATTTTTTTGCTCCCCTGATGATTGCACCTGAGGGATACTTCACGCGGAAGAATAGATTATGAACAGCACAGCTCCTTCTCCAGTGCTGGTGAAGAACCACAAAAACCAATGTTTAAAATTGTCTGCATTGCGCGGCAGGCCCCCGCAGGGTGCGGTGTCATTGCAAATGCCCGTCAGGAAGTCAGCTCTACCGCCGGATCAGAAAGATAGGTCCTGCGGCTTGCGATGAGTGCATCCATTCCGGCGATGTCGCATCCCTTCAGGAACGCGAGCGCCCGCATGCGGCGGCGGGCGGCCTTGAGCTCGATCGGCATCTCCGCCTGGTCGAAGGGCATCATGTCGGGGACTTTCCCGGCGGTCGCGTCGAGAATCTTTACCGCGATTTCGTCCAGATCATCGCCCTGGCGCGTATAGAGCTGCCGGATGGCCTGCACCGCCACGAGCGACTTGTCATCGACCTCCTGATCGAGATGGACCGGGCAAACGGGCAGTCCCGTGAGCCGGGCGCCAATGCCGTCAGCGGGCAACAGGAGCGTATTCCAGGGTGCAAACGGATAGAGATGCAGTTGGCGGATCAGAAACCAGCCATGCTGCGTGAGCCAAAGCGCCTCGGGCAGCATCTGGACGGGCCTGACCTTGGCCGGCAGTTCGGCGTTGATCGCCAGCAGTCTCTGCTGGAACGCCATCCGCTCATTCTGCAACAACTGTGTTGGCGGCTCGCCATTGTCCAGAATGTTGCCCGGCATGTTCGGATGAAAGCCCGCCTCGCGGAGCATTTCGCCGATTTCGCCCTGCCAGAACTCCTCCGGCCAAACCCTGGTGAGGCCATCGGTGTGTTGAGGATGCTGAGAGGGCAGATAGCCATCAACATATTCGAGCTTGGGTTTCCTGCGGCCGAACACTTTCATTGTCGCCCCCGTCTGCATCATCTGGAGGCGGAACCATTGCACTTCAGAATTGAAGCCGCGTTAAATCTCCGGGGCGCCGCTTACAACCTCTTCAGGCGCGCAAAGCTTACGGCAGGCGGCTGTTTGTCGTGTACTGCCGC
>JBCCEL010000369.1:0-5728 GCA_039030315.1 Pseudomonadota bacterium | reverse complement strand
TTGGTGGCATTGATCGTGCCGTTGAAGTTTGTCGTCCCGGTGGACGGGCCGGTGATCTGGACGGCGGACGCATTGTTCGCCTGGGTGATCGAGCTGCCCGCGCCGAAGGTGAATGCACCATTGCTGGCGTCAATGCGCAGACCCACGCCCGTCGGGCTGGTGATGTCCAGGTCGGCGAAGGTGATGGCGCCGTCCGAGCCATTGATGATGTCAACACCGGCATCGCCGCCGTTGAGCGTGACCGTGCCAGCGAAGTTGGCCGTGCCGTCAACGTTGTTGAGCTCAATACCGGTGCCGTTCGTGGCATTGACCGTACCGTTGAACTGCAGGATGCCGGAAATCAGGTTCTCAATGTCAATGGCCAGCGCATTGTTCGCCTGGGTGATTGAACTGTCCGCACCAAAGGTGATGTTGCCGGTGGTACCGGAGATGTCCACCGCCGTGCCCGTCGGGCTGGTGATGTCGGTGTTAGTAAACGTAAAGACGCCGTCCGAGCCGTTCAGTATGTCGATGCCGGCATCGCCGCCGTTCAGTGTCACCTGATCGGTGAAGTTGTAGATGCCGTCCGCATTGTCGAACTGCAGACCATCGCCATTTGTGGCGTTGATCGTACCATCGAACTGGAACGTGCCGCCCGTATGGTTGGTCAGCTGGACCGCAGATGCGTTGTTGGCCTGGGTGATCGAGCTGCTGGACCCGAAGTTCACATTGGCGCTGCTGCCGTTGACGTTGACGGCATCGCCGGTCGGGCTGGTAATGGCGGTGTTCGCAAAGGTGAACGTGCCGGCCGAACCGTTCAGGATGTCGATCCCCGCATCGCCGCCGTTGAGAGCGATGGCGCCGTTAAAATCGTAGGTGCCGTCCGCATTGTCGAACTGCAGACCGTCGCCATTGGTGGCGTTGATCGTGCCCATGAAGTTCAGGTTGCCGGAATGGCCGTTGTTCACGTCAACGACGGTCTGGTTGCCATTCTGGGAGAACGCGCTGTTCGCGCCGACATTTACATTGGAGGAACCGCCATTGATCTCGAGCGCTGTGTCAGCCGGATTGGTGATGTCCGTGTCGGTAAAGGTGAACGTGCCTGTTCCGCCGAGAATGTCGATACCGCCGCCGGTCAGGGCATTGCTGCCGGCGAAGTTCACGTTCTGCGCGACGGCGTTGAAGAATATCCCGGTGCCGCTGTCCGTGATTGCGCCGTTGATGTTGATTTGATTGGCACCGGCCGCTGTCGAGCTGATCGTAACCGCACGGTCGGCGTTATTGTTGATGGTTCCATTGTAAGTGATGGCGGGATTGTTGGTTCCATCACCCAGAACCAGCAGACCTATGCCCGTCGGGTTCGTGATCGCGGTACCGGCGCCGAACGTGAATGTACCGGCGCTGTTGCCGAGGATGTCGATGCCGGCATCGCCGCCGTTCAGCGTCGCGGTGCCGTTGAAATTGTAGTTGCCGTCCGCGTCGTTGAACTGCAGGCCGGTGCCATTGGTGGCATTGATGGTGCCGGTGTCGAACGTCACCGTGCCGGTGTGTCCGTTTTGTGCGGAAAACGCCGCGCCGGCGCCGGTGTTGTTGATGTTGCCGGAAAAGTTCACGTTGAGCGAGCCGCCGCCAACGCCAAGCGCCGGGTTGCCGCCGACATTGTTGATGGTGACGTCATTGGCAAAGTTCGCCGTCCCCATCGGATTGCCGTTGAAGGTGGCGCCGCCGTTGGCCCCCTGGATCGTCATGTCCGAAATCGTGGCCGTGCCGATATTTCCGGTACCGATCAGGCCGTTACCAGGAGAGTTGACATCAAAGCCCCGGACCGTGTTGTCCTGGCTCAGCGTGATCATGCCGGCCACCGTCGCCCGTCCGGACGCATTGGTGGCGGTGAACTGGGTGGCGGCGGCATCGGGAAGTGTGACCTGGGTGCCCGCGCCCGTCGGGTCGCCGACGATCTGCTGGCGCGCCGCATTCAGGTTGATATCCGCATTGATGTTGCCGGCATCGTTCACCGTGAAGATGATGTCGCCGATACCGGGCGTCACACCGCCCAGCGCGCCGCCACCGAAGGCCTGGGCCACGGTACAAGCGTTGCCGGAAGTACAGTCGCCCGCGCCTTGCGCAGCCTGGGCGACCTCGAAGACGTTCAGCTCCTGGCCCGAAGCCTGGTCGGTGAGAGCCTGACCGCCGGCGCCGCCGGCCCCGTCTTCCACGGTCGGGGTCAGAATATCGGCATCGCGGTGAATGAAGCGCGTCATCTCGCGTTCGATGCCGACCAGTTCGCGGCGCGGCGCACTTGGGCCGTTCACGTCGTAAAGCGGGATACGCAGGCGGACGAAGCCGTACCCGTCGGAACCGCGCACCTTGTCATGACGGAATTCGCCGCCGATGGAGATCTTGGCGCCTTGCACCCCGCCGACGTCATCCCAGATGAATTCACCACGCACCCGCGGACCTTCCACCAGGGTCTGGCCGCGCTCAAACCGGAAATAGGCCGCGTTCAGCCGGAAGGAGGTCTTGTCGAAAATCGGGATCTTGACGCCGGCCTCAAGATCAAAGCCGGGCAGCGCACGTTCGACCAGACCGCCGCCTTGCGTCAGCGTCACACCGTTCAGAACAACACCGCCGCCGCCGACACCGGCGACCTGGTGGGTCTTGCGGTTTGGCAGATAGGCATTGGCCCGGAACTCGAACATCTCGGTGAGGATCTCCCCGCCGAACGTGCCCTGGTAGAACATGTTGTTGTTTTGCGAATTGCGGACATCGAAGAAGCCGTAAACGCCGAAGATCGCATCCTGGCCAAAGAAACCCTGCGGAACGATCTGGCGGTACCCCAGGCCGAAATTGCCCTCCTGGATGGGATCGGAGGTGAAAACTCCACGCATGTTGGCGAACAGCATGGAATCTTCGTCCTGCATGAGCGGCGCGAAGAAATCCGCCTTGCCGATCATGCGGTCCGTTCCCGGCTTGGCGATCAGATCCACATGCGGATGCCACTTTACCGCGTCAATGGCGCTGCCTGCATCGGCCGAAGCCGGCGTAATGATCACCGGGCTTGCATAAACGGCGGTTTGCTCAGGTGCGGCCTTGGTTCTTTTCTCCGCGGACAGGGCGGCAGCAGTGGGGAGGACAGGAGCAGATGTGGTCGGGGCAAAAGCAGGTGTGGTCGGGGCTGGGGATGCTTTCGCCGGGGCAGCGGCGCGATTCCCGAGGTAGTAGGTGTTCTCTTCGTCTTCTCCGACCCTTTGGAACGCTTGCGAGATTGAGCGCAGAATCCGTGCAAAACCGCGTTCTTCAGGGTCATGGTTCACGACCAACTTGTCGGCCTTGCCTCCCGCAAGCGCGGTGCCGGCGGTCGCAGAAACGACCGCGAGCGTCAGGCTCGACGTCGAAAGCAGCGAGGGAATCGAGCAGATTCTCCGTTCGCTTGTTTCAATGGAACTGGCTGACATAACGCCCCTACTCCCCGTCCCCCGGGTGTTGACGCCCGTTCGCGGGCGCCATGATGAAACTTCTTGTCCGCCCCCGGGGTCCCCAACACGCACCTGAAAACAGTCCCGACGGCGCTGCGAGCGTAGCATCCGACAATTTTCGGGCGCCACAGAAAATTCATACTTTATTAGGAATTCAAAAAATCCGACTCTCAGTGTGGCCGATTTGACACAATAAAGCGCAAATTCAGGCACATAGAAGCGACTAATGATCAATGTTTGAGCCCGCAAACGGCCACATTCACGTTCGGATTCCCCGAATGTTCCGCCCACGGCAGATTCGGTCACGCGAACCTGAAAGAAAGCCAGCTTTTTGGAGTCGGTTCCTGGGGCCTTTGTTTTGCCTAAGCGTGTGGCGGGTCAGGGGGAAAAATCTCGAACCAGATCCACAACATTTTGGCCGAACTCCAAGCGTTTATGACGCGATAACCCTCTCCAATGCACAAGTTCGCCAGACTTGGCGGAATGGTAAGTATAAGACGTCAACAAGCAGCTTTGATCGGATGCAGGAGCCCGCTCAGTGCCAGAATCCGGAACTCTCTGGTGCACGGGCGGCACCCGCGTTTTTGCGCGGTTTGCTCCTTTGCGTCGCAGCCGCCACAACTTCTCGCCAACCGCTCAAGCCGATTGAACGATTCAGTGAAGAAGACATTGGTTCTTTGGTTTTGCTGGATGGAGGCCTGGCATGAAGAGCATTGGCTTTAACAAGATATTTTGGGCGCTGGCGGCCTTTCTGTTTCTGTCGGGCGGCGTGATCTTTTACCTGGTACAGAAGCACACCGATGAGGTACGGGAGCAGATTCTTCTGGAGTCGGCACGCACCAACGCACAGCTTGTGAGGACGGTTCAGAGCCTCTAATCAAAGGAGATTGTTGCGCGGGTCCAGGACCTTGCCGGCCTGACAATCTCTTATGACTTTCGGTCGACCGAGAATGCGATTCCGCGGCGCGCGGGCCGGCAACTGTCCAGCTTCGACCGCACGGCACTGGATGCCCTGATCAAGGAGCGCAAGACCGAGTTCCACAGCCCGGCCGAGCGTGGTGGCAAGTCCATCTTCGAGTATGCGACGCCGATCGTCATGAGCGAAAGCTGCGTCGCCTGCCATAATTCCCGCACGGACTCGCCAAAAAAGGATTGGAAAGTGGGAGATGTGAGGGGTGCGCTCGTTGTCTCCCAGACCGTCAATGCGGCCGGAGTGATCATGCCGGGCAGTCTGAAGCAGATTTCCCTGTTTCTCGTCCTGGTCTTTCTGATGACCACGGCGCTGCTGGCGCAGCTGATCCTGAGGTCCGGCGGGTGCATGAGGAGGTCCAGACCCTCGCCTCTTCAGCCGTGGAACAAAACCAGGCGCTTGAAGAGGCGAACCGGGCCGCCGAAGCTGGCGTGCCTGATCTGAGTGGTCCACTCGGAGAGTTAGAGTTTGGCACTCATGACCAGCATCTCGTCTGGCCGGAGCGTAGCGTAGGGCAGATGTGTTGGCGATCTACCGTGCTAAAGCGCTTCGCGGTAAAGCCGCTCGTAGTCTTCGGCAGTCGCTTCTCGTGGATTGGTGCGGTGCGCCAGATCGGAGAGGGCGTGGTCAAGGCAGCCTGCGATCATGCTCTCCTTCACGCCCATTTCAGACAACCGCGCCGGCATGCCGATCGCAACGTTCATCCGTTCGATCTCAGCGGCCAGATCCGCGCCGGGCGCAAGCCCCATAGCAATGCGCAGGCGATCATACTTCTCTGCAGGCACCGATCCTTCATTGAAGCGCAACACGGCCGGAAGCAGCACGGCGTTGAGCGTGCCGTGATGGAGGCGGGGTTCAGAGAGGCGGCCGAGCGCGTGGCTCATGGCGTGCACCGCGCCAAGTCCTTTCGGGAAGGCAAGAGCGCCCTCTGTCGAAGCCATCATCATCTCCCAGCGGGCTTCACGGTCCGAGCCGTCATGGACCGCCCGCTCAAGATGACGCCAGCCGCGCCACAGTCCATCGAGCGCGACACCGTCCGCAGGCGGGTTCACATTTGGAGAGAGAAACCCTTCGATACAGTGGGTGACCGCGTCCATGCCGGTGCCGGCGGTGATGGCTGCCGGAAGGCCAATTGTCAGCTCTGGATCGCAGACAGCGGCAATCGGCACGAAGCGCGGACCGCCAAAGGCGATCTTGCGTCCATCTTTCAGTACGCTCACAAAGCCGACGGAGACTTCTGAACCTGTGCCCGATGTGGTCGGCACGGCAACGACCGGGGCGATGTCTTTGACGTGGCGGTTGC
>JBCCEL010000368.1:0-5750 GCA_039030315.1 Pseudomonadota bacterium | reverse complement strand
TGGGCATCATGCTAGGCCCTTGCGTCATAACCAATATCTGGCAGACCTTTGCGGGTCCGTCCCTGAAAGAGCTGATCAGGAGACTGTGGAGCTATCTGGCGGCGGCCAGTGTGGGCATCTGGTTCGGCGTGCACATCCTGGCAGGTTCCAGCGGAGATTTCCTGCTGGGGGCGCTCGGCCTGTTTCTCGCACTCTATTCCGCAGTCAGCCTGGTCAGCCCCCAGCTGCCGCCGCCGGGAGAAAAGGAACGGGTCCTCTCGCCGATATTCGGCGGCGTGGGCGGCATCATGTTCGGCTTGACCGGCACCTTTCTTGTGCCCGGCATCCTCTACCTGCAGACACTCGGCCTGAAGCGGGACATGATGGTTCAGGCCCTCGGCCTGACGTTTCTGACAATCTCGACGGCGCTGGCAGTGGCGTTCGCCCGCCACAGCCTGGTTCCGCAGGACATGGCCTTGCTCGGGCTCTATGCCGTGGTGCCGACTGCAGCCGGTATCTGGGCCGGAACCCGCTACCGCAGCAGCATTTCCGAAGCCCAGTTCCGGCGGCTGTTCTTCATCGCTCTGCTCGCGGTTGGGCTGTACATGCTGGCCACAGCGATACTTTAGAGGAAAGTGAACATGAAAAGGGACTGGACGGTTGCCATTGCGGGTCTCGGCGCTATCGGCCAAAAGGTGGCGCATGCCCTTGACCGCGGCGACATCCCCCGCATGGCACTGACGGCCGTGTCCGCACGCGATCATGACGGGGCCCGCGCCAAGCTTGCCGCCTACGCAGCGCAACCGGACGTGGTTCACGCGGGCGAACTGGCGGCCCGGGCGGATATCGTCATCGACTGCGCACCGGCAGAGGTGTTTGCCGAGATTGCAGAGCCTGCAATCGAGCGTGGCTGCGTGCTGATGCCGCTGTCCGTCGGCGCCCTGCTGCGCCATATGGAGCTCGTCGACAGGGCCCGGGAAACCGGAGCACAGATCATCGTTCCCACCGGCGCCCTGATCGGCCTCGATACGGTCCGCGCCATGGCAGTGGGGGAGATCCACAAGGTCACTCTGCAAACTCGCAAGCCACCGGGGGGCCTCGCCGGCGCACCCCACCTGGTCAAAAACAACATCGACGTCCACGCGCTTACCGAGGCCACCAGGGTATTCGAAGGCACCGCACGGGAGGCCGCCATGGGATTTCCGGCCAATGTGAACGTGGCGGCGGCCCTGGCCCTTGCCGGTGTCGGACCGGAAAACACCATGGTCGAGGTCTGGGCCGACCCGGAGATCAAGCGGAACCGGCAATCGGTGACGATCGTCTCCGACAGCGGCGAAGCCACCATGACCATCAACAACATCCCTTCTGATGAGAACCCCAAGACCGGCCGCATTGTCGCGAACAGTGTGATCGCCACGCTCGCCCGCATGACATCGCCGCTGGTGGCCGGCACCTGACCGCACATCTGGGACGGCACCTGGGCGGAACAACTGCCACATTTGGTCCGGTTTTTGCTCAACGGACCCGGGGTTGTTCAAATTTGGTGCAGGTTTCATGTTCGTCGTTTTGCGTCTCCTGGCTTTTGCCGGTCTAATCTCCTTCTGTCTGGGCTCAGCGGCTTCCGCGATGCCGGAAAATATCGGCCGGGCCGACCGGGTGAAGAACACCGTGACGGGCCAATTGGGCGGCAAGCGGACACGGCTGAAAGTCGGAACCTCCGTCTTCCGCAAACAGCGCATCCGGGCGCGGGCCAACAGTTCGGCCCAAATCCGCTTCAAGGACGACACGCGGCTCGCGGTCAACGCCAACGCCTCCGTCGTCCTGGACAAAGCCGTGTTCTCCGGGAAAAAGCCAAAGAGCCTCGTACTGAAGGCGGCACGGGGCGCTTTCCGGTTCGCCTCGGGCAACCTGCGCAAGGACGCCTACAAAATCATCACGCCGTCTTCCACGGTGGGCGTTCGCGGAACCATGATGGATGTGTTTGTCGGCGGGCGCGGCGAAACAATCATCCTGCTGCTCCAGGGGCGCCTGCAGGCCTGCAACAAGGCCGGACAGTGCCGTGTACTCAGCAACCCATGCGACTGCGTCAGGATTGAGCGCAACGGGCGCATGACCGTGTCCCGGGGCCTGACAAGAGCAGTCCTCAGAGGAAACCGCGCCAAGCGTGTCGCCCCCTTCATGTTCTATCAGAGCCAGCTCCTCAACAGCATGAAGGTAAACCGCTGGATCGTCCGGCGCTGCGTGGACGCTGCAAACCCTGAAGGCTATGACTTCAACGGCGACCCGGCGGACAATGACGGGCCTTCTGGTCCTCCGCAGGGTGGCGGCGGCGGTCGTGGCGGCGGCGGCGAAGGGGACCCTTGAGCGGGTCCCGCCGCGAAGCCGGGGACCTAGCGCTTTCCACCCTGCTGACCGTCTGCCAGGTGGAGCCAGAACAGGCCCACGAGACCTGCGGTGAGAAAGAACAGGATAACCAGAAGCACAAGCGCAACCACCTGACTGGCGTTCACGGCCGCGGCTCCGGCAGTCTGTAAGGCAACGGCGTCGGCTTCCTGTATGCCCATGACACCGGCAACGATGATACCTGCGATAAGCGTCAGAATGAAAACTATTCGGCGCTTCAGGCCGGGGCGGTCCTGCCGGTCCGTCGCCCGTCGGCGGGGATGAGTACGCATGACATTCGGTTCCTTGGCTGCCCTCTCGGATGCTTCAGAACCACGCCAGTAAGTCTGGATTTTTGCTGAATTGCGGTCTTTTGGTGATCCAAGATTACCAAATTGTAACCTTCTGGACTTGAGGCAGCGAAGCGAAGCTGTCAGCATGAGCGGCGCGCATCTGCCGCCGGGCGGAAGGAGGTCGCTGATGGAGATCTGTCGCAGCATAATCAACCACCCAAGCGCCTGGAAGGCATCGGATTTCAGCGCGCCGGACGACTACGCGTTCGACCTGAACGCGCGTCACTACGCTGCTTTCGACGATGCCCTTTTGCGCATCAGGAAGCAGGGGCTGACCCTGGGCGAAGTCGAGCGGGAGCATTTCGAGGTCCCTGAGATTGCCGGTGACATCGCCGGTCTGTTCGATGAGATCCAGAACGGCCGCGGCTGCGTCCTCATCCGCGGGGTTCCCATCGACCGGTACTCGGAGGAGGTACTCGGGCTGATCTACTGGGGCATCGGAACGCACATGGGAACCGGCGTCTCCCAGTCCGTCATGGGCGACCGTCTCGGACACGTCATGGACCATTCCCACAACGACCCGAATGCCCGAGCCTACCGCAACAAGCAGGATCTCAGTCTCCACACGGACTTGTCCGAGATTGTCTCGCTCCTGAGCCTCGCTGCGGCAAAATCCGGCGGCCTCAGCCAGTTTGCCTCGGTCGTCACGATCCACAACGAAATCCTCAAGACGCATCCGGAATACCTTGAACCACTCTACGAGGGTTTCCGCTACTACAGGGCAGGTGAGGAGGGACCGGGCGAGGATCCCGTAACGCCCTGGAACGTTCCCGTCCTTGCATGCCAGAACGGGCTGGTCAGCGCGCGCTATGTACGCAGCTATCTTGAGAACGGAGCAGAAGTGATCGGGGAGCCCTTGAGCGAACTTCAGCGCCGCGCCCTTGATTTCTTCGACGAGACGGCAAAACGCGAAGACATCATGCTCGAATTCCTCATCGAACCCGGTCAGGCGGTCTTCCAGAACAACTACGTTGTGCTTCACGCCAGAAGCGCCTTCGAGGACGACGTCGACGCCGGCATCCGCAGACACCTGCTGCGCCTGTGGCTTGATGTGCCCAACGGCCGGCCTGCTCCGAGGGAAATGCATCTGCACTCAGGACCCGGGATCGTTCAGCAGGCCGACAAGCGGCCGTCCGGTGAAGGCGATGCCTACAAGGCCCTGCTGTACAGCTAGCCACGCGCGCTCCCCGCCTTCCTTTGTCGAAACAGGCGGTGCGGCAGTCATGCGTCTTGCGGTGCGCGACGGGCTGGCCTTTTAATCGGCAGCGTTGCGTGTGCACCTGGCCGGTTCAGCTGAGGCATCTTGTGAGATTGTTGCGAATATTCAGTTGGGTTCTTGCTGTGGGGGTTGCGGGCTGGACCAGCCCGGCGGTTGCCGCCGAGGCCCTTGTCGCTGCGGCGTCCAATTTTTCGCAAGCCCTGGAGAATCTCCAAAGGGAGTTTGAGACGAACTCCGGACACAAGCTGAAGATCAGCCTGGGGTCCACGGGCAAGCTCTATGCCCAGATCGTCAACGGCGCGCCGTTCGACGTGTTTCTCTCAGCTGACCAGGAGCGGGCGGAAAAACTCGAGCAGGCCGGAAAAGCGGCCCCGGGTTCCAGGTTCACCTACGCCGTGGGCCGGCTGGTGCTCTGGCATCCCGGAGGCAAATCCGGACGGGCGGTGCTGGAGGCGGGAGGTCTACGCAATCTTGCCATTGCCCATCCGGACCTGGCTCCCTATGGCACCGCCAGTGTCGAAACACTTGAGAGGCTCGGCATGAAGGAACGGCTCACGGACAAGTTGGTGATCGGGGAGAACATCGGCCAGACCTTTGCCTTTGTTGCCAGCGGAAACGCCGAGGCCGGCTTCGTTGCAGCCAGTCAGCTGGCGCAGCGCGAGGAACCGGAGGAGGCCATCTGGGCTGTGCCGCCCGAAATGCACTCACCCATCCTGCAGGACGCCGTTCTCTTGGCGCGCGGGCAGTCGAATCCGGCCGCGGCCGCCTTCTTCAGGTTTCTGCAATCCCCCGAAGCCCGAACAATCATCCGCGCATCCGGATATGCGTTAGACTAGCTGTATGTTCGACCTCGGCCCACTCTGGCTTACCCTGCTGCTCGCCGCTTCGACGACGCTTGCGCTCCTGGCGGTCGGAACCCCGCTGGCCTGGTGGCTGGCGCACACGCGATCCGCAGCCAAACCCATTGTGGAAACGTTCACGGCACTGCCCATTGTGCTGCCGCCGACGGTCATCGGCTTCTATCTTCTGCTGCTGTTCAGCCCGTCCTCGCCCATTGGCGGGTTCTGGCTTTCGATGACCGGATCCACCCTGACCTTTTCGTTTTCCGGCCTGCTGATCGCCTCCATGTTCTACTCCCTGCCGTTCATGGTGCAGCCTCTGCAGAACGCATTCGAGGCGGTAGGCCGGCGCCCCCTGGAAGCGGCAGCGACGCTCCGTGCCTCGCCGCTGGACGCGTTCTTCACGGTGGCAGCCCCCATGGCAGGCCGCGGCTTTCTCACCGCGAGCGTTCTGACATTCGCCCACACGATCGGCGAGTTCGGGGTTGTGCTCATGGTCGGCGGCAACATACCCGGCGAAACCAAGGTCATCTCGATCGCGATCTACGAGCACGTGGAGACGCTGCAATATGCAAACGCCCACATCCTGTCTGCCGGCCTGCTGATCTTCTCGTTCGTTGTCCTGTTCACCGTTTACGCACTCAACCGGCGGTTCCCAATCAATGTCGGCTAAGTCCCTCAGGATCAAGGCGCACCTCGCGTTCCCGGATTTCCTCCTGGACGTTGATGAGACTCTGCCGCTCGGCGGCATCCTCGCCCTGTTTGGCCCGAGCGGCGGCGGCAAGAGCACGCTCCTGAGGATCATTGCGGGCCTGGAAGAAAGCGCCGAGGGGGAAGTGATGTTCGGCGATGCGGCCTGGGCGCGGTCGGAGACCGGATCCTTCCTACCGGCCCACCAACGCCCGGTCGGGATGGTGTTTCAGGATGCCCGCCTTTTCACGCACCTGAGCGTGGAGGGCAATCTGCGCTTTGCCCTCA
>JBCCEL010000367.1:0-5786 GCA_039030315.1 Pseudomonadota bacterium | reverse complement strand
TTCAACCGGGCCATGAAGGCCGGCGGTTTCAAGTGGAACGATACAGTCGTCATACAGGGCACCGGCCCCATCGGCATTCTCGCCGTGGCCGCCGCCCAGGAGATGGGGGCCGGGCGCGTCATCGCCGTCGGAGCACCGGAAGAGCCCCGGCTGAGGCTGGCACGCGAGTTCGGGGCCGAAGCGACCGTCAACATCGAAGAGGTCCTCAAGCCCGAAGACCGAATTGCGGCGGTACGCGATATCGTTGGCGGCTATGGCGCCGATCTGGTTATGGACTGTTCGGGCCATCCGACCGCTGGCCCGGAGGGTATCGAGTTCCTGCGCAACGGCGGCACTTATGTGGAGATGGGCCAGTTCACCGATGCAGGATCGATCATGACCTCGTGGCACCGGATCTGTACGAAGGATCTCAATGTGCTCGGCTCCTGGGCGTTCACCGCCAATGATCTGCCACTGGGCGTCGACATGCTCTACCAGGCCCGGGACAGATACCCCTGGCGCAAGATGCAGACCTTGTTTCCCTTCTCGGTGGAAGGGGTGAAGGACGCGGTCGATGCGGCGCTGGCGATGAAGACGGTGAAATCCACGATCGTTCCGTTCGAGGACATGATTTGACCGCCGAGAACGCCCCTGCGGTTCCCCACACGAACATCCCGCGCGGGGTCACGGCGCTGGTCTGCGCCGGGTTTTTCTTTTCCTTTGCCGATGCCATCGGGAAGTGGTTCGGCCATGCCGGCTACGATTCCTTTCAGATCGTCTTCCTGCGCTACACGTTCGGCCTGATTCCGGTGGCGATCGCCATCTATTTCAGTGGCGTGGCGGGGCTCAAGACCAACCGGCCCTGGGTCCATGTGCTGCGCGGCTTCCTGATGTTTGCGGCCCTCACGTGCTTCTTCAGGGGATTGAAGTACATGCCACTGGCGGAGGGCATCGCGGTTGCGTTTTCCGCCCCGCTGTTCGTTACAGCGCTGTCCTATCCGGTGCTGCGCGAACGGGTGGGGGCCTTCCGCTGGGGCGCCGTCGTTGTGGGTTTCATCGGCGCGCTGATCATCCTGAAGCCCGGTGCGGAGACCTTCCGTCCGGAGGCACTCTACATCGTCGCGGCGGCATTGTTCTTCGCCCTGGCGGTACTCACCACCCGGCGCATCTCCGTGACGGAGACCAACGTGGCGATGTACACATATGCGACGATATTTGCCGGTCTGGCGACGGTTCCGGCCCTGCCCTTTGTCTGGGTAACGCCACAGGTCGAGCATCTCGGCCTGTTCCTGCTCCTGGGCCTCATCGCCGGCGCAGCCGCCTACCTGATGATTGTCGCCTACCGGAACTCACCGGCCGCCGTGAACGCACCGTTTGACTATACCGGCCTGATCTGGGGCGCCCTCATGGGCTGGATCGTCTGGGACGAGACGCCTGCCGCCAATGTCTGGATCGGCGCCCTGATCGTCGTGGCAGCGGGCCTGACGATCACCTACCGCGAAACCCGCGCCGGGATTTCCAATCCCCGCCGAGGACGCTGACGCATTGGCGAACGGCTAAGGCCCCGGTCACTCCCGCGAACCGTAGCTCTGAAACGGTGCAGCGCGCGCCAGTCTGGTCTTGGTGCACTCCCCACTCAAGTGCCTCAACAGGGCCGGGAAGAGCTCTAACTTTTTGATTTTAAGACTTTTTCACCTATTCTTCGTAGTGATCCTCAACCAGCTTGTTGAGCAGGCGGACGCCCCAGCCACCGCCCCAGCTGCGGTTGATGGCGGTTTTCTTTGAGCCCATCGCGGTACCGGCAACGTCCAGGTGAGCCCAGGGTATGTCATTGACGAAGCGCTGCAGGAACTGTGCGGCGGTGACCGAGCCGGCCTCCCGGCCGCCGATATTCTTCATGTCGGCAAAGTCGGAATCGATCATCTTGTCGTAGGCCGGCCCCAGCGGCATGCGCCAGACGGTCTCGCCGGTGGATTCTCCGGCTCCGGAGAGCTGTTGGGACAGTTCGTCATTGTTTGAGAACAGGCCCGCATGCTCCTTGCCCAGCGCGATGATTATGGCGCCGGTCAGGGTCGCCAGATCGACCATGAACTGAGGCTTGAAGCGCTCCTGGGTGTACCAGAGCGCATCCGCCAGCACGAGCCGGCCCTCGGCATCGGTATTGAGCACCTCGATGGTCTGGCCCGACATGGAAGTGACGATGTCGCCGGGGCGCTGGGCCTTGCCGTCCGGCATGTTCTCCACCAGACCGATGACGCCGATGGCATTGACCTTCGCCTTGCGGGCCGCGAGCGCATGCATGAGGCCCGTGACGCAGGCCGCTCCGCCCATGTCACCCTTCATGTCGCCCATCCCGGCGCCGGGTTTGAGCGAGATGCCGCCTGTGTCGAACGTCACGCCCTTGCCGACAAAGGCAACCGGCTTGCCGCCTTTGGTGCCGCCCAGCCATTGCATGACGGCGAGCTGGCTCTTGCGTTCCGAGCCCTCGCCCACCCCAAGCAGAGACCCCATGCCAAGCTTTTTCATCTGGGTTTCGCTGAGCACCTCAACCTTTACGCCAAGCTTGCTCAAGGCCTTGGCGCGTTTGGCAAATTCCTCCGGGTGCAGGACATTCGGCGGTTCGTTCACGAGGTCTCTGGCCAGATGGACTCCTGCGGCGATACCGTCGAGCGGCGCATAGGCGCGCTTGGTACCGGCCAGTTCACTGGTCATGACCGTGAGATCGCCAAGATCGGCAGATCCGTTGTCCTCCTCCCTAGCCTTGCTCTTGTGATGATCGAACCGGTAGACCCGCAGCCTTGCGCCGGAAGCGATACGGGCGCCAACCGTCGCGCTGTCGTCCAGGCCGTCGACAGCGACAGCCGCCTTCTTGATCTTGAGTTCCTGGAGCTTGCCGGCGATGGCACCTCCGAGGAATTCGGCCGCCTTCTCGTTGAGCTCCGATGCTTCGCCGATGCCGGCCAGGACCACCCGGCCTGCGTCCAGATTGGCGATGCCGGGAATATCGAGAAAACTGTCACGGCCGCCCTTGAAGGCGGCAGCCTTGATGGCCCGGCTGATCTGCCCTGCGGACTCTTTGTCGGCAGATTGGCCAAATGCCCCCATTTTTCCGCCTTTTTCAACGAGGAGAACGAGAGCGCCCTGTTTCGGCAGCGCCAGCCGCGAGAATTTGATTTTCATGAAGAAGCCCGAGGGTTGAATTGTGTAGCTGGAAGAGGGTCCGGAGCCCGGACAGGCCCGGAATCGATTGCCCTGAAACTACGCGTTCAAGGCGCCATATTCAACCGTACCCGGGCCCGCCGGCGGGCCCGGGGTGATGCCGGAGTGCCATACCTCGAAAAAATGATGATGAATCTTTGGTTAATTATCGGAAATCGCTGGTAAACGTCAGAATGTCCGGGCTAAATAGCGGCTCGTATCGCGTGGCGTTGGGGTTTAGGCGCAGCGCGTGGTTAGCGGAGTGTGGATGAAGCAGGGCGAGGCAGCAGTGCCGAGGGCAGTTCGCCGCCGCCGTGCAAGCGTTTGGTCGCTTGCGCGTCTGGTTCTTGGCATTCTGGTTTTCGCCGTGATCGCAGTCCCCGCTCCGGCCGTTTTTGCCCAGTCATTCAAGGCGCCCGTGCTGAAGGCGCCGGCGAAGGGCACGGTGATGGACGTGGTCGCGGACCGCTTCACCCACAACAGCTCCTCCAACGTGTCCATTGCCATCGGCAACGTCTTCATTGTTTACGGACCCTATCGTCTGAAAGCCGACCAGGTCATTTACGACCGTGGGCGGGACATCCTGAAGGCGATGGGCAATGTCTGGCTGCGCGAGCCAAACGGCAATATCCTTAAAGCGGCGGACCTGACGCTCGACGACAAGTTCCGCACAGGGTTCGCCAACTTCGTCAAACTCCTCCTGACCAACGATGCCACCCTGCAGGCGGTGTTCGTGCGCCGCGAGGAGGGTCCTGTTTCGGTGTTCGAACAGGTCACCTACACCAGGTGCAAGACATGCGTCACCGATGGGGGCAAGCCGCTCTGGGAGCTGAAGTCGGACAAGGCGACCTATGTTGAGGAAGAGCACCTCATCTACCACGACAATGCCCGGCTCGAGTTCCTCGGCATACCGGTGTTCTGGCTCCCGAAGATTTCCCATCCGGATCCGCAGACCAAGAAGGCCACCGGTTTCCTGGTCCCGACATTCGGCTACTCCGACACGCTGGGTGCGCAGGCGGAAATCCCGTTCTTCTGGAACCTGGCTCCCAACTATGACCTCACGCTGCGGCCAAGGATCACATCCAAGCAGGGGCCGCTGCTCCGCGCCATATGGCGCCATCATCTGGGCAACGGCACCTACAGCATCGACGGTTCCGGGATCTACCAGCTCAACCCGGGCAAGCTGACCAGCCCGGGCAACGAACGCTGGAGAGGCGCCCTCAGGTCGGAAGGCCACTTCTATCTCAGCCCGCACTGGACGTTCGGCTGGGACGGCACCCTGACCTCCGACGACACCTATCTGAAGCGCTACAAGATCGACAAGGCGGACACGCTGATCAGCACCGCCTACCTGACCGGCCTGAAGGACAGGAATTACTACAATGCCGCCGCCTACCACTACCAGAGCACGATCGGTGGCATCAGCGACAGAACCCTGCCGGTGGTTCACCCGCACACCTATTCGCAGACCTATTTCGGCAGCCCGGTCATCGGCGGCGAACTCAGCCTGACGACGAACAGCTACGCCCTGACCCGGTCGCGCGGCGTCGATGCGAGCCATTACACGGCCGAGCTCTACTGGCAGCGCCAGATGATCAACGGGGCCGGCATGGTGATCACGCCGTTCGGGCAGGTGCGCGCCGATTATGCCGAGAGCACCAATGTGCTGGATCCCTCCGTGCCCGGCGGCATCAGGGGCAAGGAATCGGAAGTCCGGGCCATGCCCAAGGGCGGCCTCGATATCCGCTGGCCGTTTATCAGTGCCGGCCCGGATTCACAGCACATCATCACACCTGCCGTTCAGGTTGTCGCCGCAACGGACGAGCGCCGGGCCAACCGCCTGTCGAACGAGGATTCGGCGACCTTCTCGTTTGATCCGACCAACCAGTTCCTCAAGGACCGGTTCAACGGATATGACCGCATGGACGGCGGCACGCGTGCCGATATCGGCATTATCTACAATTATCTGATGAACCATGGCGGTTTTGCCCGGTTCGCCGTTGGCCAGAGCTACCACGTTGCCGGCCGCAACAGCTTTGCCCGCGGCTCCGGACTTGAGAACACCCGCTCCGACTACGTCGCTTCCGTCGCGGTCCAGCCGTGGGACGGACTGCGTCTGTCCTATCTCGGCCAGTTTGACCCGGACAGTTTTGATCCGACCCGGCAGGAAGCCAGCGCACTCGTGAACACCGACCGCCTTGCTCTCGCCGTAAACTACGGCAAGATCGATGCCTCACCGGCGTTTCTGCGCCCGACCCTGCTGCATCAGGTCTGGTTCGACGGATCGTTCGAGCTGAGCCGGGGCTGGCATCTTCTCGGCGGGATACGCTACGATTTGAGGAATGACTACCTGGTCACCAACCATGTGGGCATCGGCTACTACTGCGACTGCGCGGTCATCAAGCTTACCTACAAGGAGAACCGGACGAGAGACCGGGATGTGGAGCCGGACCGAGCCGTACTGTTGTCTGTGGAGTTCAAGACACTCGGTACGGCTGCTGTAGGTACCAGCGTCAACTAAACAAACCACCGGGCAGAGCGGTTATGATCTCTGACCAGACCATGATGTACAGAATTTTGCGAATTGCGCGGCAGCAGGTGCACGGCCG
>JBCCEL010000366.1:0-5790 GCA_039030315.1 Pseudomonadota bacterium | reverse complement strand
GATCGAGCCGCCGCAGAGCCTGCCTGCAGGCGATGTCACGCCACGTGAAATGGTCTTCGTACTTGACACCTCCGGTTCCATGAGCGGCCGGCCCATGGACGCCAGCAAGGCCTTTATGCGCCATGCGTTGAAGAACATGCGGACCCGCGACTACTTTCGCATTATCCGCTTTTCCGGCGACGCCAGCGAGTTCAGCCCCGAAGCGGTGCAGGCGAGCCCCGCCAACGTCAGCGCCGGTATCGCCTATGTGAACCGGCTGAGAGCCAACGGCGGCACGGAAATTCTGAGCGGCCTGCGCCGCGCCTATGCCTCCCCGGCCAGGCGCAATGTGCTTCGCATCGTCGTCTTCCTATCCGATGGCTACGTTGGAAACGAAGCCGAGATCCTGCGCATGGTGTCCACATCGGTCGGCCGCGGCAGGCTCTATTCCTTTGGCGTCGGCACGGCGGTGAACCGCTATCTCCTTACCGAGATGGGCCGGCTGGGGCGTGGCCTCACGCGCATTATGGACCCGACCGTCAGCGGTCAGGAGCAGGCAATCGCGTTCGCTTCGCGCCTGGAGACGCCCGTGCTGACCGATCTCCGGGTGAACTGGGGCGGCCTGAAACCGACAAGCATCACACCCTCTCCGCTGCCCGACCTCTTCGCCGGCGATTCCATCCGTATTCTCGGGCGAACGTCAGCCAGAGGGCCACAGCAAATCAGCATCACCGGACGCGCAAACGGCAGGCTCGTGAAGTTGCCTCTTAAGCTCGACCCTGATGCGGCCATGGCTGACGCATCCGAAGCGATCCCGCTGGTCTGGGCCCGTTCCCGCATTGCCGACCAGATGCGCGAGCTCATGGTCCCTCCCCCGTTGCGCACGAGCGGACTGAACAACCAGCAGATCGAGACGATGGTCACCAGGCTCGGCCTCGAGCACTCGCTGGTCACACAGTGGACGTCCTTCGTCGCGGTCTCGGAAAAGATCGTCAACGACGCACCCCAGAACGCGGTGGATGCCGATGTGCCTTTGCCCATGGTCAAAGGCGTAACCCACAAGGCCTATCCGAATGGCCAGCCGCCCAAGACCCGGAAGGCTCATGGAGCACCCGCCAAATCGGCTCCGCACACGCAACTGGCCATGCACCAGACCAAGAGCGCGCCGCTAAACGTGACTTCATTTACAGGTGGTGCGGCGCCCGAGCCTGAGCACATCTTCGCCCTGCTCATCATGATCCTCACCGTGGGTGGCACCCTGGTCCACCAGATGCGGCGGAGGATCGGATGATGGGCGCCCGCCAGGCAGACAGGAAAGACGCCCGCCCGGCGGGCGTCTTCGAGCAGCTTGGCAGCCGCGCGCTGCGGGCGTATCTAGAAACCGAACTGACACCGGGACGAGCCCGCCAAATGGCCAAGACCATCCTCATTGCCGACGACGATCCCCATATCCAGGACGTCATCTCCTTCGCCCTGGAACGGGAAGGCTACGCCCTGTTGAATGCCCGGGACGGCGCTGAAGCCCTGCGCACCTTCGAAGGGGCAAGTCCTGATCTCATCGTGCTCGATGTCAGCATGCCCGAAATGGACGGCCTCGAAGTCTGCAGGGAGATCCGCAAGACTTCGGACGTCCCCATCCTGTTCCTGTCCTCCAAGGACGAGGAGATCGACCGGATTCTCGGCCTGGAGATGGGCGGTGACGACTATGTCACCAAGCCCTTCAGCCCACGCGAACTGGTGGCCCGGGTCAAGGTCATCCTGAAGCGGGCCGCGGCGCCGGCGCCCGAACCGGAACCCGGCGCAGTACTCGAGCACGGCACCGTCAGGATGTGGACGGACCAGCACCGGGTTGAGTTCGGAACGACAGAAATCGACCTCACGGCCACCGAGTTCCAGATCGTCCGCGCCTTCCTCTCCCGGCCGCAGATCGTGCAGGACCGCAACGTCATCATGGACAAGGCCTACGCGGACAACATCCACGTCTCGGACAGAACAGTGGACAGCCACATCCGCCACATCCGCACAAAGTTCGCCGATGCCGGCTGCGAGAGCATTATCGAAACGGTCCATGGCGTCGGTTACAAGCTGGGCGCCTGCCGCTGAGATCCGGACCGGATTGAATGTTTCCCTTCCGGGTCGTATTGTTTTCCCCTGCTCAAGGCACAGGAAACTGATCAATGAACCGGCTTGTTGTAGTTTCGGCAATATTCGGCATGATCATCGTTTTTCTGCAGGTGACCGCTGCCCGGGCCGACAAAATCTCCGAGGCATCCGGCATCATTCGTGTCGGAGACAAACTCCTGATCGTCGGTGACGACCATCACGGCATCATATTTCACGTGAAGCCCGGGGATCTGTCCAGGACCGTAATCCGGCTGAAGAAAGGCCAGAGCAAGGCCCGGAAGCTGAATTCCTCCCGCAGATTTGCCCGGGATCTGGAAAGCATCGGCAAGCTGCCGGACGGGCGCATCGTCGTACTCTCCGAACACACCAGCGCGCTCATCGACGACAAGGGCAAGCTGGTCGCGATCTATGACGGGCCCTTCTATTCATTCGGTAACAGGGGTCTTGAAGGGCTGGCCATCCGGGAACTTGCGCAGGCCCGTGCCAGGGTCGCCGTGCTCTGGGAGGGAGGATTTCCCCAGCAGAGGAAACTGTTCTGGGACCTACATGGCGTTTTCGGCGGAAAGGTCAAGTTGGAACCGGTCATACTCGTGCACGACCTGAAGAAGGATGCCAAGAACGTGGAGATTCGGGCCCGGATGGGCACCGAGCCCGAAGTCACCCTCAAACCGGGCAAGGTCAATGCGGAACTGATCAAACTGGCAACTCCGGTAATACCGGCACTCGATGCCGTCGGTACCGGCCTCAGAGCCCCCGATCTGGTTTGGCACAAGCTAAAGACCGACCAGGACCGCAAATGGGGATTCATTGTCCTGCTCAGCCATTATGATCCCGGCGACAAGAACCTCAACTTCAAGCTGCTGCACAAGTTCGACACTGACGGACGCGCCTGCGGAACGCCGCAAGGCCTCAATGAACTCATAGAGGCTGCGAGCCTGGCAGCAACTCCCGACGACGGAAAAGCGAACGTGAAGTGGAACTGGGAAGGCATGGACTGGTTCGATCGCGCCAGGAAGACCAAGCTGATTATGGTGGCCGACCGACCCAAGGGCAAAGCCGCCAAGGCGGTGGTCATAAAGCCTGCCCGGGCCTGGCTGGACGAACTGTGCTGAAGACGCCGGGAAAACTGGCCAACAGTCCGTCAGCCGCCGGCGCGCGGGCAGTTTCGCCTCCAGACTCCAAACTGTGCTAATGGCGCAGCCATGGCATCCTCCTCAGTCCCAAAGAAATTCAGGCCGTCCGTAGCGCTGATCCTGATCGTGGTGAACATCACGATCCTCGTGCTTCCGCTGGGCAGCCTGATTTTCTTCCGCATCTACGAAGGACGGCTGATCCACGAAACCGAGGCTGAACTCATCTCCCAGGGCGCGGTCCTCTCCGCAGCCTACCGGCAGGCGCTGAAGCGCCTGATGCCGGACCATAAGGGCTACGGCGCTCCGCTCTCCGGCAAGCCGCTGCAGGACGTAAAGGAGCGCTACCTGCCCATCCCGCCACAAATTGACCTGGCACGCGACGATCTGCTGGAACCACGTCCGGACCCGGTGCCGACCGCCGCCCGCGCCGCACCGCAGGCCATCCTGGCAGGCATCGAACTGACCCAGCTGTTTTTCTCCGCCCGGCGCACCACACTGTCCGGCATGCTCCTGCTGGATCACCAGGGCATCGTCGTCGGCGGCGCCAACTGGGCAGGGCGCTCGCTGGCCCATGTGCGCGAGGTCCGCAGTGCTCTGGCGGGCTCATACACCAGCGTGCTCCGCCGCCGGATTTCCGATCAGCCGCCGCCCTCCTACGCCTCCATCAGCCGGGGCACGGGCGTGCGCATATTCGCGGCATTTCCAATCGTAGACGGTGAAAGGCTTTGGGGGGTGGTCTATCTCTCACGCACACCGAACAACATCCTCAAGCACCTGTATGCCTCCCGAAACAGGGCGATTGCACTCGGGCTCGTAATTCTCGGCCTGACGCTTCTCCTGGCCTGGATCACCTCGCGTACCCTGCTGAAACCCATTCACGGCCTCTCCGAGCAGGCTCGTTCGCTCGCCGAGAAACGCAGCAACGCCCTGGAGGCCCTGCCCCACTACGGCACCCGGGAAGTTGCCGCACTTGGCCAGAGCTTTATGGACATGGCCGAAGCACTGGAGAAGCGGAGCCAGTACATCCGCGATTTCGCCACCCATGTCTCGCACGAGTTCAAGACGCCCCTGACTTCGATCCGGGGCTCTGCCGAACTGGTGGCCGAACACCACGGAGAGATGAGCGATGACGAGCGCGCCCGATTCCTCGGTAATATCGAGGCGGACGCCGCCCGCCTGAAGGCGCTTGTCGACCGCCTGATGGAGCTTGCAAGGTCGGACAACCCGCTCCCGCTGACCGAAACGATGGAACTTGGCGCGGCGCTGGAGAGAGCCCGCAGCGAATACAGAGCGGTCACCTTCGAGAATCGCACCACAGCAGCCGTTCAAACCCGTCTCTCGGATGAAAGCCTCGGCATCATCATGTCGAACCTGATCGACAATGCGCTCGCCGCCGGCGCGACCTCGATCACGGTCACACTTTCCGGCAGCACCGCGGAACACCAAATCTCGGTCAGCGACAACGGACCGGGAATATCGGAAGGCAACAGGGCCAAAATCTACGATCCCTTCTTCACGACAAAGCGGGACGAGGGCGGAACGGGCCTGGGTCTCGGTATTGTCCGTTCCCTGGTCGAAGCTCACAACGGACGGATTGAACTCGTGAACACCCGTTCCGGCGCATCGTTCAGGCTGTCTTTCTGATCAGTTGCAGCGAGCACACCCGGATAGGCTATCGGCTACGTCCAGTCCTGGACTGGCATTTGCCTTTCCACAGCGCCGTATGGCAGTGAGAGCTGATCGTAAGGACCTCAGGACAGACCCGTGACAGGAAACAGAACGGCCGATGTGGCCATTATCGGCGCCGGCGCCGCCGGGATCGGGGCGGCCCTGACGCTTAAGCGCCTGGGCAGGAGCTTCATCATTCTGGAAGCCTCCCACCGGATAGGCGGCCGCGGCTACACCGAGGAGATCGTTCCAGGTGTCCCATTTGACCTGGGCTGCCATTGGCTGCACTCCGCATCAATCAACCCTCTGGTCAAGGTCGCCGATGAGTTCGGCATTTCCTATTCCAAACAGGGCTATCCAAGAGCGTCTTTTACCGAAGGCCGCTGGAACACCCCCGAAGAAACGGCGGAGTTCGAAGTCTTCTACGACCGCCAGGAACGCAGGATGCAGAAGGTCGCGGATGGCCCCGGTGACTGCTCCATCTACGAGGCCACCGAACGCGAACACAGATGGTCCGGTTTCTTTGACTACTTCACCACCCTCGACACATCACATGACGCGGACGAGGTCTCCGTCACCGACCTGATGGCCTATAACGACACTGAAGAAAACTGGTGCCTAAAGGAGGGATACGGCACGCTTCTGGTGCGCCTCGGCGGCTCGCTGCCCGTGACCCTCAATAGCGCGGTCAGCTCGGTCGACTGGAGCGGCTCCGGTGTGAAACTGGAAACCGCCAGGGGCACCGTCAGCGCCACCAAGGCGCTCATCACCGTATCTACCGGCATGCTCTCGGCAGGCGACATCCGATTCACGCCGGACTTGCCGGACTGGAAGCACGAGGCTGTCGCCGCTCTGCCGCTGGGCAACCAGAACCGCATCTGCCTGG
>JBCCEL010000365.1:0-5804 GCA_039030315.1 Pseudomonadota bacterium | reverse complement strand
GGTTAAGAAACCCGCAGAACCCCTAGGTTTTGGCAGACTACCAACGCCGTCTAGGTAGTCAGTATCGACGGGTATCGTATCCGCTACAAATGGGATTGTCGCCGGATCTGCAGCATTGTCCCATCATCGAAACAACCCGGGCCGTTCCGTCAATGTGATGAACGGCCCGTCCGATTAGCAAGTGCTCTGAGGGAGATAGAAATGACCTTTAACATCGGAAAAAGTGGCGGATACGGTGCCGGCAAAGGCTCCCAGTGCGTCAAGACCAAGGGCCACGGCGGCTTCAACAAAGGCGGCAAGGGCGGCAAGGCCCAGGGTGGCTTCAAGGGCGGCTTCAACAAGGGCGGCCAGGTGCACGGCGGCTTCAAGGGCGGCCACAAAGGCGGCATCCAGCAGCAATACGGCCAGAAGCAGATCGTTTCTGAACTGAAGAACCTGCTGCAGCATTTCGACCGCGGCGGCAAATTCGACCACAGCTGCGGCTGCGACAAGTCCGGCGGTGGCTACGGCGGCGGTTATGGCGGCGGCAAGGGCGGCTCGGGCGTTGAAGGCATGCTCAAGCAGGTCATCCAGCTCGTCCAGCAGCTCGTCGGCTCCATGAAGGGCCACGGCGGCTATGGACATGGCCATGTCGGCGGCTACGGTCACCAGGGCGGTCACGGCGCGCATGGCGGCTACGGTCATCATGGTGGCGGCTATGGCGGCGGCTACGGTGCCGGTCACGGCGGCGGCTACGGCATGAACGGCCAGATCGGCGAAATCATTCACCAGCTGCAGGGTCTTCTGCACAATATGGGCGGCGGCTACGGCTCAAACGGCGGCTACGGCGCACAAGGCGGCTATGGCCACCAGGGTGGCTACGGCGCACAAGGCGGGTACGGCCACCAGGGCGGTTACGGTGCTCAAGGCGGCTATGGCCATCAGGGCGGCGGTTACGGTTCCAACACCCAGATCGGCCAGCTGCTGAACCAGATCGCACAGCTTCTGCACTCGCTCCTCGGCAGCTATGGCGGCGGCCAGAACACCGGTGGCGGTTACGGTGCAGGTGGCGGATACGGCACCGGCGGCGGCCACGATTGCGGTCCGAATGGCGGCGGCCACGGTCCCCATCAGGGCGGCGGAAAGGGCGGTAACGTCCAGACCGGCGGAAAGGGCAACGACAAGATCGTCGGTGGCAAGGGTCAGGACATCCAGTTCGGCGGAAAAGGCAATGACCTGCTGGTCGGCAAGCGCGGCAATGACGTGCAGGCCGGCGGCAAGGGCAACGACAAGATCGTCGGCGGCAAAGGCAATGACATCCAGTTCGGCGGAAAGGGCCAGGACCTGCTGGTCGGCAAGCGCGGCAATGACGTGCAGTCCGGCGGAAAGGGCAGCGACAAGCTGGTCGGCGGAAAGGGCAATGACATCCAGTTCGGCGGCAAGGGCCATGATCTGCTGAAAGGCGGCAAGGGTCACGACATCCAGGTCGGCGGCAAGGGTAACGACAAGCTGGTCGGCGGCCGTGGTGGCGACACCCAGTATGGCGGCAAGGGCCACGACACCCTGGTTGGTGGAAAGGGCAATGACGTCCAGTTCGGCGGCAAGGGTCACGACCGGATTTCCGGCGGCCAGGGCAACGACAAGATCTTCGGCGGCAAGGGCAATGACGAGCTCAGCGGCGGCCGTGGCAACGATGTGATCAAGGGCGGCCGCGGCGATGACTGGATCACCGCCGGCAAGGGCCACAATCACGTCAACGGCGGCAAGGGCTGGGACACGGCAGTGTTCGAAGGCAACCGCGCCGACTACAAGATCTGGTCCAACGACAGCAAGACGTTCGTCCGGGGCAATGGCGAGAAGTCCATCCTGAAGAACATCGAAGCTCTGAAGTTTGCCGACAAGACGGTCAACGTCGGTGACATCGGCAAGCCGGCTCCGCAGCCCAAGTGGACCGTCTCCGAGGTCAAGGATGGCAAGGCCGACATCAAGCTCGGCGACCGCTACTCCGTCAGCGTGAACGAGCGCAATTCGGTGTGGACCCTTACGGACCATTCCGATCACAGCCAGACCCGCGTCTGGGGCGACCCGCACGTTGATGTCGGCAACGACGGCAAGACCGACTTTGATTTCAAGAAAGATGCAAGCTTCCAGCTGGAAGACGGCACCAAGATCACGGTCAACACCGTTCCCTTCGGCAACAGCAACGCCACCATGTCGTCCAAGCTGACCATCACCAACGGCCACAACGCGGTCGTGGTCTCGGGCCTCGGCGACAAGTATGACGGCGCCAACAACCTGCACATCGAGCAGTCCTACAACGGCAAGCAGCTCGATGCGAAAACCGACGACGGTGCCTTCACCGCCAAGGAAGCAGGCAAGGGCTGGACGATCGGTGGCCAGAAGGCAAGCCAGTCCGTGGTGAACGCGGCCGAGCACGCCCACCACAAGGCACACTAAATGCGGCAACCGCCCCGGAGTTCTTGAGCTCCGGGGCGGCTCTCGCCACTCTACGGTAATCAACTAGGTAGTCTCTGCGTATACCCCTCCTCCGGTCTAGCCGGTACTCATGAGATCAACCTCTGGAGGGTCAGTGTTAAAGGAGCTAAGGACATGGAACCCAATGCAGTAAACGGCGCCGGTGGTGCTAATGGAGCAGGTGGCACACAGGGCGGAGCCCAGGGTGCCGGTGCCGGACAAGAGGGCAACCAGGCCCTGAACCAGGCATTCGATCAGGCAATCGCCCAGGCTCAGAAGACGCTCGAAATCAGCACCAAGAAGGGCGCCGATCTTTACGCCCTGAAGCAGCGTCCGCAGTAAGTTTTATTGGCCGATCCCGTAAGCGGGAGCCGCCAGGCCGGGCCGGTCGCCTCCTTCGGTTCCGGCATTTCTGGAGCACCAGGCTTGCAAGCCAAGTCTGGTGTTTTTTCTTTTAGGGTTCGTTGCTTCCCCGGAACCTCATCCCACAAGCCAGCGGCCAATTGAAAGGCCTGGCTGCAGCCCACGGTCTCCTCGTCATGCCCGCGAAGGCGAGCATCCAGAGCCAAGCGCTCACATCTCAGCAAGCACCCCTGGGCTCCCACACGGATCCCGGGACCGGATCAGCCCCGCAGCAATGCACCCCAGCTTTCCTCCCAGTCGTTGCCGAGGAAGTCCACCACCTGGCCGTCCGTCTCGAAGAACTTGTTGGGCATCCTGAAGAAGGCAAGGAACACGCCGCCCTCAGGGGTCCAGGCGGCATGGCGGCTGCCGGCGGGGCGGGCGACATACTCTCCCGGGCCGACAGAAAGGCCCTTTTCCGGGCCTTCGAGATCCTCCAGCCGGCCCTCGAGCACCCAGGTCTGCTCGACCTCAACGTGCTCATGGTCCGGCAGCACAGCACCCGGCGCCATCCTCAGGTAGACCGAGAGCATACCGGTCTCCTTGTTGACGTAGAGCGGCTTCATCTCGATGCCTTCAAAGGCGGTCGCCTTCCAGTCCATCTCCTGAGGTTTCACATGGATGGACTTCAGGCTCTCGGCCACATGCGACTGTTCGTTCATCGCTCTCTCCCTGGAGGCCGGGAAACGCCTCCGCCCCCATCGTCACACCCGCGAAGGCGGGTGTCCAGAGCGACAATTCAGAGGGCGGCCGGACATTCCCTGGATTTCCGCCTTCGCGGGAATGACGGTTTCACGCCATCAATGGATCTCCCGCGCCCCCGCCATCGCCGCCTTCAACTTGTCGATATCGAAATCATCCGCCTTTGCCGCATCCAGAATGACTTTCTCGCGGCGCACCAGCATGTCGACCACCGCCGGGATCTTCGTCACCGCATCGGCCGGTATCATCACCGCGCCGTGGTGGTCGGCATGGACAATGTCGTTGTCGGACACGGTCAGGCCGAACACGGTGACCTGGCAGCGGATATCCACCAGATGCACGAAGGCATGGCTGGGCCCGACCTTGCCCCCCAGCAGATTGAAGCCCCGGGCGCTGTCCTTCAGATCGCGGAAGGATCCATTCGTGACGGCGCCGGTACAGCCTAGGCCCTTGTGAACATTGGTCTGCACCTCGCCCCAGAACGCGCCGACGCCGGGATAGGGATCGAGATCCTGGAGTACCGCAATGGAGGGAAGCGGGGCTTCGGCAACATATTCATAGTAGGCGGCGCGCTTTGCCGCGGTTTCCGCGGGAGCTTCAGCCGGCGGCCCGGCCGCCCTGATCGTTGCGGTGCGCGCATAGCCGCAGACCGGCGACAGATCCGGGTCCAGCGGCACCAATGGCTGGGTGGTGAAACCATGGCCGCGCCGTTCCGGCACGACTTCTTCCAGGGCATTGCAGATCGTGGGCGTGTCCCATTGGGTGAGGACGGCAAGGTCCTCCGGTGTCGGCATGTTCATGTCAGCTTTCTTATCCTTTATCGTCCGGTGTTTCGCCGAGTGTCGTGCAACGGCGCATCACCCTGATTTCAGCGGCCGTATCGAAGGGCATGGCGCGGTGCAGCAGGCGGCGATTGTCCCAGACCATACATTCTCGCGGCGACCATTCGTGGGTGTACACCAGGTCATCGGTGACGATGATCCCGTTGAGCTCGTCGATCAACGTCCGGCCTTGCGCATAGTCCATGCCTTCGATCGATTCTGCGTGATCGCCGAGGTAGATCGCCTTGCGGCCGGTCTCCGGATGGCTGCGCACGATGGCATGTGGCACCGGCGGCACTTCGGCCTTCTGTTTCTCTGTCATGGGGTCATGGCCATGGCGGCGTGAGCGGGAGAAGTCGAGATTATGCACCGCCCTCATGTCCTCAATCTTCGCCTTCCAGTCCGGTGCCAACTGATCATAGGCGCCGTACATATCGGCGAACTCGGTCTGTCCGCCCGCTTTCGGCACAACTTCGGAATACATCATGGTGGCCAGGCCGCGCCGGCTCCGCCATGATCCGTCCGTGTGCCAGTGCAGCGTCCCCTTGTCCGGATGAGCACCTGAAGGCTGTCCGTCCTCGCCCATGTTGGTCAGGTTGTAGATTTCAGGATGGTCCGCATAGCCATGATACTGGTTCATCACGTGGACCTGCACCTCGCCGAAGTTCCGGGCCAGCGCCACCTGGGTGGCCGGTGGCAGGTCGACATCGCGGAACAGGATCAGCCCGTACTCCAGGAAAGCCTCGTAGACCTTTCCGAACATCTCCGGCGCAACTGCATCTTCCAGGTCAAGCCCTGTGATTTCACAGCCGAGACTTGGATGCAGCGGCGTGACTTCAAACGGCCGCTCCCCTGCCTCCGCCTGCATCTGTTCAATTGCCGCCATGCTCGCCCTCCACGGTTTCTGGCAGGCAGGATACCATCCCGCGAGTCACGATCAACCACAGCGCCCTATCACCCAACCCTTTTCCCCGCGCTCATTGTCATCCCGGGCGAGCGGAGCGAAACCCCGGTATCCAGGGCCGCACAACATGAAAAAGTCGCCCTGGATCCCGGACATTTTGCTCGCGCAAAGTTCCGGGATGACGGGTGGAGGGGAATGAGGGACACGTCCGCAATCATCCGAACCCCCTCGCCCAACCCTCTACCCAGCCTTCCATTGTCATCCCGGGCGAGCGGAGCGAGACCCGGGATCCAGGGCCGCGAGGAATGAGCCAGTCGCCCTGGATCCCGGACATTTTGCTTGCGCAAAATTCCGGGATGACGGCTGGGGGAATGAGGGAACCGAGCTCCGAAGACCGTAAGGTCTGAGGCAAGGCCGACCGGCCGCCGCGCCTGATGGCGCGCGCCCGCGCAGGCGTTTTCGGGCGAGCGAAAACTGCCGTGAACGACAAAACCGAAGACCGAAGGTCTGAGGCAAGCGCG
>JBCCEL010000364.1:0-5820 GCA_039030315.1 Pseudomonadota bacterium | reverse complement strand
GAGGCCCTTGCAGACTTCGTCCAGACTCGCGGATCCTACGTCGCGCAGACGTCGCTCTACGGCTATCTCAAGAACAGAATGGGGATCAGCTATCCGAAGATGTTCGAAGACGAGGTGATGGCGAAATCCATCAATATCGCCAAATGGCGCACCTACGGTTCGTGTCTTTCGGATCTTTCCATTTTTGCCTCCGCCACGGCAGGCTCAGGCAACCTTTTGACCGATGCACGGATGTCGGATCTGGCCCGTCATTGCTTCGATTATGCGGTTTCGGAGTCATTCGATGATGAGGATGCGCAGGCACTGAAAACGGAAATCCTCGCAGCATTCGACGGGCGGCTCGCAGAAGCGGACTGGCCTGCCGCGCCCGAGGGCGAAAATGCGTTCCTCGCCAGTCCGGTCGATCTTCTACGCTTTGCCCCGATTGCCGATCACCTGAAGGAGTTCGACGTCGAGATTGTTGTGAACTCGACACGTTTTCGCTGGCGGGACATCCGAACCCAGCTGCGGGAGCGCATAGACAGCGAGGCAATTGCGCAAGCTTGGAACGAGCACTCCTCCCAAAACCACGAGCCATCTGCGCCCTGACACAGTTGTGGCAAAATCTTGCGCTAGGCGCGCGCTCCCCGTAGCACAGTCCGCGACATTCTCCTTTGGCTCATCAGGATGCAGATCGAAATCACATTGTCCGCCCCGCCGGGCGCCGGATACCCGGCGCGTGATCTCGGCTTCCTGCTCCACAAGCATCCCGACCACGTGCACGAACGCGACACGGCGGCCGGCAAGGTCCGCATCTTCTTCCCGGAAGTGGGCGACGAGCGCTCGACGGCGGTGCTCCATCTGGATATCGACACGGTCGGCCTGGTACGGGGCAGGAACAGGCAGTCGGACGGTCTGCTGACCCAATACGTCAACGACCGCCCCTATGTGGCGAACTCATTCCTCTCCGTCGCCATCTCACGCGCGCTGGGCCAGTCGCTTGCGGGAAAATCCAGGGACCGGCAGGAACTGGCAGACCGCCCGCTGCCCTTCAGCGCACGTATAGTTCCAGTCGCTGCCGCCGGAGGCACGGAGGTCATGGCTGAACTCTTCGCGCCGCTGGGGTACGAGATCTCCACCACTCTGCTGGCTGACGAGGGCAACCGCGCCCTCTATGACATGACCCTGTCCGCCGAGATCCGCCTGCAGGATCTGCTCAAGCACCTCTACGTGCTCGTGCCCGTACTGGACAACGCCAAGCACTACTGGATCGACAAGGACGAAATCGACAAGCTCCTGGACAAGGGCGAAGGCTGGCTCAAGGACCACCCGGCCCAGAAACTGATCGCCCGCCGTGCGCTCAAGAACCGCCGGGCATTGGCCAACATCGCACTCGCCCGCCTTGCCGAAGACGCAGAGCCGGAAGAGGACCCGGAGACCCGGGCGGCGAAGGAGACCGCCGAGGAGATCCTGGAGAAGCCAATCCGTCTGCACGATCTGCGGCTCGACAGTGTAGTCGAGGTTCTGAAAGCCAACGACGCCGCCAGCGTGTTGGATCTCGGCTGCGGCGAGGGCAAGCTGCTGCGCCGCCTGGTCAAGGAGCGCAGTATCGCCAGGATCGTTGGCGTGGACCCGTCCGTACGGGCCATAGAGATCGCCGCCGGCCGCCTGAAGCTCGACCGCGCAGGTTCGGCCCTGAGCAACAGGCTGACCCTGCAGATGGGCTCACTCACCTATGCGGACCGGCGCTGGCAGGGCTTCGACGCTGCCACGCTGGTGGAAGTCATCGAGCATATCGATCCGCCCCGCCTGCCCATGCTGGAGCTTTCGCTGTTTTCAGACGCGGCCCCCAGGCTGGTTATCGTCACCACGCCGAACCGGGAATACAAGGCGCTGTTCGACGGCATGCCCGAAGGTGCCCTGCGTCACCCCGATCACCGCTTCGAATGGAGCCGGGCGGAATTCAGTGAATGGGCAGGGCGGGTGGCCGAAGAGCACGGCTACGAGTTCGAGATCCTGCCGCTGGGCCCGGTCGACGAGGACCACGGCGCGCCGTCCCAGATGGCTCTCTTCAGACAGGGGGCCGCCACATGACCCCGCTTGCGTTCAAGCCGGATATCGCAGCGGACATTCGCGCAGCGATCGAACAGGAGCTCTGCGCCATTGAGGACCGACACGATGTCAGGCTGCTCTTTGCGGTGGAGAGCGGCAGCAGGGCCTGGGGCTTTCCCTCACCTGACAGCGACTACGATGTCCGGTTCATTTATGTGCATCCCCTGGAGTGGTATCTAAAGCTTCAGCCGGGCCGCGATGTCATCGAGCTGCCGATCTCCGATGATCTCGACATCAACGGCTGGGACCTGCGCAAGGCGCTGACCCTGCTGATGCGACCCAATCCGGTCCTGCTGGAATGGCTGTCCAGCCCGGTGCGCTACCGCTGGAACCAGGATGTCTGCGCGAAGCTCGGTGCGCTCGCCGAGAAGACGGCACACCAGGGCGCCTGCCTCTACCACTATCTCAACCTGGGACAGAGCCAGTGGTCAAAGCATGTGGGCGAGCGCGACGAGGTGAGCTTCAAGAAGTACTTCTACATACTGCGGCCGGCGCTGGCGATCCGCTGGATCAGGCTGAATCCCGATATCCTTCCGCCCATGAACCTGCAGGCGCTTGTTGCCGGCCTTGATCTCGATGAGACGGTGATTGCCGAGATCGACAACCTGCTGCGCCTCAAGGCCAAAGCGAAGGAGATCGGCGCGGGCCAGCGCATCGCGGCCATTGACGACCTGATACACGGCGAGTTCGAGTGGGCCGAAACGGCGGAGAAGGCGACCCGCAAGCCAAAGCTGATGGATGAAGCAGACGCACTCTTCCAAAACGTCGTGACCGGAGCCGGCGATGGCTGAGCAGCGTTGTGTAACCATCCCCGACTTCGCGCTTGTCTGCCTTATCGGTCCGACCGGCGCCGGCAAGTCGAGCTTTGCCCGCGAGCACTTCCTGGAGACGGAGATCATTTCGTCGGACCATTGCCGTGCACTGGTTTCGGACGATGAGACCGACCAGGCGGCCACCAAGGATGCGTTCGAGCTCCTGCGCCACACCGCGGCCATTCGCCTGCGGCGCCGCAAGCTCACGGTCATCGACGCAACTTCGGTCAAGCGCGAGGACAGGGCAGATCTCGTGGCCCTTGCCCGCGAGTACCACGCGCTACCGGTCGCCCTTGTCTGCGACATCGACCCTGACATCTGCCATGCGCGCAACGAGTCCCGCCCCAACCGGGATTTCGGTCCCCGCGTCTCACGCCACCATTCCCGGACGCTGAGGCAGGGTCTGAAGAACCTGCAGAAAGAGGGGTTCCGGCAGGTCCATGTCATGCGCACGCCCGAGGCGATGGACGCGGTGTCGATTTCGCGCGAGCCGCTCTGGACGGACTGCCGGGGCGAGCACGGACCGTTCGACATCATCGGCGACATTCATGGCTGCTTCGAAGAACTGATCGGCCTGCTGACAACACTTGGCTATGACATCGATCCGCATGGGGACAACTCCGAAGAGCTAATTGCCGCGCGTCACCCTGAAGGGCGCATCGCCTTCTTCGTTGGCGACATCACCGACCGCGGCCCACGCAATGTCGACTGCCTGAGACTGGTGATGGGTATGTGCGCCGAGGGCTCCGGGCGCTGCGTCATGGGCAATCACGATTTCAAGCTCATGCGCTGGCTCAAGGGCCGCAACGTGCAGATCCGCCATGGGCTGGAGCTGACCGTGGCCGAGCTTGAAGAGGCTACCGATGACTTCCGCTCGAAGGCGACCGCCTTCATCGACGATCTACGCTCCCATGCCTGGCTGGCCGGCGGCGCCCTGGTCATTGCCCATGCCGGATTGAAGGAGGAGATGCACGGGCGCGGCTCCGGCGCGGTGCGCAGCTTTGCCATGTACGGCGACACCACAGGCGAGGTGGACGCGTTCGGTCTGCCGGTCCGATTGGAATGGGCGCGAGAATACCGCGGCAAGGCCGAAGTGATCTACGGCCACACGCCGGTTCTGGAAGCTGAATGGCTCAACAACACTCTATGTATCGATACCGGCTGCGTGTTCGGGGGCAAGATGACCGCGCTGCGCTGGCCAGAGCATGAGACCGTTTCGGTTCCCGCCGGCCGGCAGTACGCCGAGCCAGCCCGCCCATTAAGCACAAAGGGCGGGCGTACGGCGCAGCAGGAGCATGACCGGCTGCTTTATTTCGACGACTACGCGGCAAAGCTCAGGGTCGAGACCCGTTTCAGGAGCACCGTTGTGGTCCCGGAAGAGAACAGCCTGGCGGCGCTGGAGGTGATCAGCCGCTTCGGCATTGATCCGCGCTGGCTGATCTATATCCCGCCGACCATGGCGCCCGCACCGACGTCCGAACTGGACGGGTTCCTGGAGCATCCCGCCGAGGCGCTGGCCTATTTTGCCGAGCGCGGCGTCACCGAAGTTGTGGCAGAAGAGAAGCACATGGGCTCGCGCGCGCTCCTGGTCGTGGCCCGCGATGCAGAGGCCGCCCGCGCCCGTTTCGGCGTCGAGGACGGCAAGGCGGGGGTCGTCTACACGCGGACCGGCAGGCCGTTCTTCCGTAACGAGGTGGACGAAGCTGCGGTTATCGCCCGGGTTTCAAAGGCGGTCACTGCGGCCGGACTCTGGGAAACGCTGGCTACAGATTGGCTCCTGCTGGATGCCGAACTCATGCCCTGGTCCGCCAAGGCTCAGGATCTGCTGATGCGCCAGTACCTGCCGACCTCGGCTGCCGCATTCCATTCCGCGGACGCCCTGTTTGAAGCCATCGGCCGCAGGCCGGAGCTTGAGGGCCTGGCCGAGCTGGCGCGAAACGCGGCGGCGCAACGGGACCGGGCGCAGGCCATGCGCGAAACCATTGACGGCTATTGCTGGGAGACTACGTCGATCGACGATTACCGGATCGCACCATTCCATATCCTGGCGGCAGAAGGCCGGGTCTTCGACGATCAGCCGCACACCTGGCACATGGAGACACTGCAGGCGCTCGCGGGTCTTGAGCCGATCCTGCAGGCGACGGGCTGGCGCCGGCTGGACCCGACGAGCGCGAAGGAACGCAAGGCCGTGACGGACTGGTGGCTGGCACACACGGCCTCAGGCGGCGAGGGCATGGTGATCAAGCCGGACAGCTTCATTGCGCGCGGCGAAAAGGGCCTGATCCAGCCGGCCATGAAGGTCCGCGGCCAGGACTATCTGCGCATCATCTACGGCCCGGACTACGACGCGCCGGAAAACCTCGCGCGGCTCCGCCGCCGCGGTCTTGGCCGCAAATTCTCCCTCGCCGAACGCGAGTTCAAGCTGGGTCTGGAGGGTCTGCACAGGTTCGTGGACAAGCAGCCACTGTCCCAGGTGCACCAGTGCGTCGTCGCTGTTCTGGCGCTCGAAAGCGAACCCGTCGACCCGCGCCTTTGAAGCCCTCAGCGCTTGCAACCAACCTCTCCTGGCCCTGGCCTCTATTTCCGCGCTCCCGCGAAAGAGCTTGTGAAAGATATAGTAACCCAGGTGCCGCCCTCGGGCTTGACCCGAGGGTCCAGAGCCGCAGTCTCTGTCAGGAGCTTCTGTCTCTTAACCCGCTGAAATATCGTGTAGAAAACCGGATCTCCTGCCGCCACCCTTGTTGTCCTCGGGCTTGACCCGAGGACCCAGGGCGGCGGCAGGAGATCCGGTTTTTTGCACGATATTTCAGCGAGTTAAGAGACAGAAGCTCCTGACAGAGACTGCGGCTCTGGACCCTCGGGTCAAGCCCGAGGGCGGCACCTGGGTTACTATATCTTTCACAAGCTCTTTCGCGGG
>JBCCEL010000363.1:0-5829 GCA_039030315.1 Pseudomonadota bacterium | reverse complement strand
TGGTGGCTCTCTCCCCGGCTTTTCTGATAGTCGGCTACCTCACGTTTTCCGCCTCCTCCAGCTTCCGTCCCCGCAATGCCGGGCGCATCATGATCGGCCTTGGACTGATGCTGCTCGCCCTGAAGCTTATTGTTGCCGCCAGCGAGCCGATGCGCGAGGCGCCCATCACGGCCTTCGCTCTGGAAAGCCTCGGCAGCGAACCGTTCCTGGCGGTCCTGGCGGGCGCATTGATCACCTGGTTCAGCTATTCGTCGCTCGTCGCAATCCTGCTCATCACCTCGTTCATGGCCGGCGGCGTTCTCGATCTTCAAACCGCCTTCGCCCTCATTCTGGGTGTCAATTTCGGCGCTGGTATTCCAGCACTGATGTCAACGCTCGCCCAGCCCGCGAAGGCGAGGCGCCTGCCGCTTGCTAATCTGATTTGCCGGGCCCTGCTGGCGCTGTCGCTGTTGCCCGTGCTTCCGGCGATCGTTGCCCGCCTGGCGGAGTTTTCCATAGACCCGATCTGGCTGGCAGTCGGGTTTCATGCCGGTTTCAATCTGCTTCTGGCAGCGGTCGGGCTGCCCCTCACCGCGGCGGTGATCGCCGTGGTGTCCCGGCTGCTCCCGGACCGGCAGGACCGCAGCCTGGAACCGGACGAGCCGCGCTATCTCGACCATGATCTGCTCACCACCCCTCCAGCCGCGCTGGCCAACGCTCTGGCAGAGGCTGCCCGCATGACCGAGATCCTCGGCCAGATGTTCCAGGTCTCCGCGAGCGCCATCTCCGATGGCCGGCTCGACGAGCTGAAATCGATCAGGCTGCTGGATGACAGGCTGAACCATTTCCATCAATCCATTCACTCGTATCTGGCGGCCATTGGCGAGAGCGAGCTGACTGACGGCATGTCGCGGCGGGTCCACGAGACCATGCTCTTCATCTCAAACCTTGAACACGCCGGTGACATCATTGATCTCAGCCTGACTGAACGGATCAAGGCGAAGGCGAAGCAGTCCATAACCTTCAACCCCGAACAGGAAGCCTCCCTGAGCCAGCTGGCGGAAACGGTCGCGGCCAGCCTGCGCATCGCGGTCAGCGTGCTCAATTCAGGAGACATCACCGCTGCGCGCAAGCTGATCGATCAGAAGGCGAGCTTCCGCGCGCATGAGCAGTCGGTGATCGAGGATCAGTTCCGCGAGAACGATGCGTCGGACACGGACGGTCTGAAGGCCGGCGCGCTCTACATCGACCTGATCAGGGATCTTCACCAGATCAACTCGCACATCGTCTCTGTCGCCTACCCCGTCCTGGAAGAGGCCGGCCTGCTGCGCGAGACCCGGGTGAGGAACAAGAAGAAGTCCAAGGACCGCAGCCTGCCGCTGTCTCCCGATCCGGTGGCGGAAACCTGAGGGCCGTCCCCGGACCGAAACGCCCGTGCCATGAACTGTTCGAAACCACGGGCAGCGGCAGCCGGCCATTGACCTTGCCATCCACGTCCGCAAAGATTGCCCCCAAGCCGATCACTGGACGCAAACGCAATGAGCAATGGCAGACCTGTATACTTCGTGGCCAGCCACAAGGTGCTCGACAGCAAGACGTTGAACGATGTCTATGTGCCGAAAGCGGTGGAATGCCTGAATAAGTTCGACGTCGAGATCCTGGCCGTCAATCAGGATACCCAGGTCCTCGAAGGACAGACCGGACATGACCGGCTCGTGATCCTCCGCTTCCCCAGCCGGGAAGAGGCCATGCGATGGTATCACTCGCCTGAGTACCAATCGATGATCCACCTCCGTCTGAACTCCGTTGAGGGCACGCTCGTTCTTGCCGAAGGGCTGACGGCAGAGGACCTTGCCGCAGCAGAGCAGGTGGAAGCTTCCCCCGCGTCGTCCCGTGCTCAGGCGCTGAACGGAGGGCCGAGTGCGCCAGCGCCCGCCGGCGGATTTGCCGACAGTTTCCGCTCCGGCGAGCTGACGACCAGCGGCTTTGACGGCTGGTCCGATGCGATCAGGCGTGAGTTCGACAACAACAAGTACAACGGTAATATCGGCACCGACCTGGTGTTCGAGAACGATACCGTGCGCGTCTGGCACATGACGCTGAAGCCGGGCGAGAACATGCCGGTGCACCGGCACGTGCTGACCTACTTCTGGACCGCCATCACGCCCGGGCGTTTCCTGCAGCGCACTTATGACGGCACGACCTACGAGAGCGACTATCCGGCCGGCCTCACCCACTTCTATGACGTGGGGCACGGCGAGTTCGCCCTGCACAACCTGGAGAACGTCGGCAACACCACCATGATCTTCTGCGCCGTAGAGCTGAAGAAAGAGAGTGCCAACCTGCCGCTGACCCTCTTTGACACCCGGCCTCAATGGACCGACCGTGGAGCGGCGGCCTCCGGCTATGCCGACAGTTTCCGCTCAGGCGAGCTGACCACCTCGGGCTTTCAAGGCTGGCCGGACGAGGTAAGGCGGGAGTTTCGGACCAATGAATACAATGGCCGGATCGGCACCGATCTGGTGTTCGAGAACAGCAGCGTACGGGTCTGGCACATGACTCTGCAGCCGGGCGAGAAGATGCCGGTGCACCGCCACGTGCTGACCTATTTCTGGACGGCCATCACGCCGGGCCGTTTCCTGCAGCGCACTTATGACGGCACGACCTATGAGAGCGATTATGCCGCTGGCACAACGCATTTCTATGACGTCGGGCCGGGCGAGTTCGCTCTTCACAATCTGGAAAACGTCGGCACCACGACCATGATCTTCTGCGCGGTTGAACTGAAGAAGCAAAGCTCAAACCCGCCGCTGCCGGTGTAGTACGGTTGGATTTTCAGAGAGCGGCCTGGACTGACACTGCGGACCGGGCAACCGCCGGGAGCCATCATCGGGGATGGCCCCTTCGGGCACCTGCCCGCCCCTTGTGCCGCATCGGGCGGGCGGGAGGTGCCCAGGGAGGAGGAAGGGCCAACCCAATGGCGAGCGGCCCTTCCGTCAGGAGTTAGTAGGTCTTCTTGCAGACCGGGTTTTCGCGGGACGGCAGGCCGATCTTGGCGAACTTTTCAGCGTCCATGCCAAGGTTCTGCGGTACGGCGGCATCCATGGAGATGAACTTGTTCACCAGGTTGCCGTTCGAGTCCTCGATAACCTCGGAGATGAACGTCGGGGCGATCGCCTGACGGTTGCCATCAAGTTTGACCTTGCCGACTGGCGAGGCCAGCTCGAGATTGGTCAGGCACTGACGGAAGCCCTTGTGCCCGTCGGACAGGTCACCCTTCACCTCGTTCAGGCAGGTCAGCGTCGCGGCCGTATTCTTGTAGTACAGCGTGGCCAGGAGTGACGGTGCCGGGAAGCGCTTATCCGGAGCGAACGTGTCCTGATACAGTTTCACGAAGGATTTCCAATCCGGATTGTCCCAGGTATCGGCCTGCGGGCCTGACGACGGGGTGCCGATCAGGGCGCGCTTGGCGTTGCCCTTGGAGTTCAGGACCGTGCCATCGACCATGATGGTGCCGCCGATCAGGTTGGCGTCGCCGCCGGCCTGCTGGTACTGGTTCAGGAAGTTGACGGCATCGCCGCCGCCGAGGCCCAGATAGATCGCATCCACATCATCCGGCAGAGCCGCGATGATCGAGGCAAAATCCTTGGTGCCGAGCGGCACCCAGAAGCGCTCTGTGATCTCGCCGCCGGCCTGGCAGAAGTCGATCGCAAAGCCGAAGACCTGGGTGTAGATGAAGGAATAGTCCTCACCGATGGTCGCGACGGTCTTGTAGCCCTTAACATCATGAACGTATTTGCCGAGACCCCAGGACCACTGGGCGCCGTCGGAGTTGAACCGGAAGAAGTTTTCCGACGGATTCACATAGGTGGTTTCCTGCGCGCCTGAGGAGCCGTTGATGAATGTCACATCGGGCTTGGACTTCGCGTAGTCGCGGATTGCGATGCCTTCGGAGCCGGAGAGCGGCCCGATGATGACCTTCAGGCCATCCTGCTCGACCAGCTTGCGCACGGCGCGCACAGCGCTGTCGGGCGATGCATCGGTCGATTGAATGACCAGCTCGATTTCCTTGCCGCCGGCCTTGCCGCCGAATTTGGCGAGTGCCGTTTTGATGCCGCGGACGCCATCTTCCCCGAGAACCGTGTAGGTGCCTTCAAGGGTGGCCATCACGCCGATCTTCATCTTCTCCATTGCCTGCGCAGCGCCGGAAAACGCGACCATCGCGGCAACAGCAGTTGTCATCATCAGTTTTTTCATTGCATTCCTCCCATTTTCAAGTTCAGGAGCGGCGTGGGCACCGCAAGGGTTTCTGAACAACTCTGGCATGGGCCCGGACAGGGCGGCCCACGCGTGAAGACTATCATAGCGAACTTGACCCGCAAGACGCGCGCCTCAAACGGGCGATAACGTAACGCAGAGTCTCTTTTTTGAGCTTTCAGGCGCGTTCGAGCCGCGTGGCGATTTCCTGGAAGAGCCCGCTGGCCTCCTTTGCGGCCTTGCTGCTGCGAGCGGTTTCCAGCACGGTCGCACCATCTCCCATGCCGCTGGCGAAGGCGACCCTGCTGCCCAGCCTCGCCGCAGCCACCGGCGCCCCGATGCTCTCGACGGCTTCGGCCATCTCTGCGGTCAGCCGCGCGTTCGCCACCACCCGGTTCATCACCAGCAACACATCCGCTTTCTGGCTGTTCGCCGCCTCCAGCGTCGGCTTCGTTGCCCACACATCCACCGGCGAAGGCAGCACCGGGATCAGCACCAGATCCGCCGCTTCCATAGCGGGCCTGCAATCCCAGTCGGCTTTAGGCGGCGTGTCGACAATAACAAGATCATGGTCCTTGGCGAGGTTGACCGCCTCCAGCCGGGCGCCCCAGGCGCTTGCGGTGCGGAAACCAAGATCGATCTTGTCTTCCCCCAGCCGCTCGCTGCGCTGCACGAACCACTGGCCAAGACTGCCCTGGGGGTCGGTGTCGAGCAAGGCCACCGTCAGGGGTTCAACCCGCTGCAACGCCGCGACCGCCAGATGGGCGGCCAGCGTCGTTTTGCCCGAACCGCCCTTCTGCTGAGCAATGGTAATGATCTTTCCAGGCATCGTCCGCCTCAGGCCTCCTCGCCTGAGGGTCCTTCAAGATCGCATCAGACGCAACGGAAAAATTTCCGTCCGGTCGTCACGGCCGCCCGCTCCGGGGTTATTCCGAGCCGGCCCCGCGGTGGGCGGCCGAATTGATGTAGACGTCCCGCCGCAAACGGTTGATGCCGCCCATCGGCCGATGGTCGGCCAGGGCATGCCACGGGTTGTAGGCCAGGCTCTCGCACTTCTCCTTGACCTGCGGCACCTGGGGTTGCGGCAGCTTGATGGTGATGCGGGCCGCGTTGACATAGCTTTTTTCTTCGTTCGGCCAGACCTTCGTCGCATCCTCGATCTTGAGATCGTCCACGTCGACGGGCCTCACGTTGATTCTGAAGTTCAGGCAGATTTCTCCCGTGCCGCCGGCCACGTTCGTGATCGCATCGCGCAGGTAGTCAGGCTTTGGATCATCGGCGGTGACGTTCTCGAACGGCTGCTGCTTCACATGGCCTTTGCATGGCGCAACCGAAACCTTCATCACATTGTCCGGTCCGAACGCGAATGGGGCTGCTCCGAAATAGGCGATCTCGATTGGGTTTCGCACCGGCATCAACCGGATTTTCCCCACCGACTTGAAGGAAGCCAGCGTACCTGCCCCGTCTTGCTTGTCGAAGTCCTTGAAGGCCGGAATTGCCTTCATGGCAGCTTGCAGCTTCTTGCGTTCAGTCGTCTTTTCAGGCGGCTCGCCGTCTTTTGGTTCGCCCAGTTGGGCCAGCCTCAAGGGAATG
>JBCCEL010000362.1:0-5885 GCA_039030315.1 Pseudomonadota bacterium | reverse complement strand
GCCAGAAGTGTTTGAAATCCTTGAAGGGTTGCGCATTCCGGAGCATCCGGACAGCCGTTCCGACAACATCCGGACAGGGATTCCGGGGTATCCGGACAAACCTGAACGCCGCTGCTGGGCTGAGTTCCTGATGTCAGCGATCCGGGCGTTGGTCAAGTTTCCGGACGGAGCCGCGCGCGTCGCAGCGTGTGCCCCGTAACGCTGACGATGCGGCGCGCGCGGCGGGCCGTTGGGTGCTGAGTTCCGGGTTCATTCGTCTTCTTCCTTCACATCTGCGTCTTTGGTTTTTCGCAGCGATGGCCCGTCGAGGGGCAGCCGATGCGCGTTGTGAATGAGGCGATCAAGGATGGCGTCAGTGAAGGTCGGCTCGTCGATGACATCGTGCCAGGTGTCCACGGGCAGTTGGCTGGTGATCACGGTTGATCCGGACTGATATCGATCCTCGACGATCTCCATCAGGTCGCGGCGCTGCGGCGCTGCGGCGCGGTCAGCCTGTCCGGCCCCCAGTCGTCCAAGATCAACACGTCGGCCTTGGTCAATTGGCGGAACAGACGGGGAAAGCGTCCGTCGCCATGGGCCAGCTCCAACTCGGCGAAGAGACGCGGGATGCGCTGATAGATCACCGATTTGCCGTCCCGACAGGCTTTGTGGCCCAGGGCACAAGCAAGCCAGGTCTTGCCGACGCCGCATGGCCCGGTGATGAGCAGGCTCTGATGGTTGTCGATCCACCGGCCTGTGGTCAGCTCTTTGAACAGCGCCTTGTCCAGCTTTCGGGGCGTCCGATAGTCCACGTCCTCGATGCTGGCCCCTACATGGCGCAGCTTGGCGGCACGCATGCGGCTCTGGAACTTTTTGGTGCTGCGATTGCTGGCCTCGCGGTCGATCAGTAGCCCCAGCCACTCGGCATGGCTGAGATCGGCGGTGTCGTCGCGCGCCTGCAGTTCGGCAAAGGCATCAGCCATGCCGTCGAGCTTGAGCTCTTTCAGGTGATGATGTGTGGGATGGTCGAGCATGGTTCTCCTCCTCAATGGAAATACTCGGGGCCGCGGATATTCTGGTGGGTAATCGCCGGTCCCTCCGCGGGCTTCTGGGGCCGGTGGCGATGCAGGTTGTTCTGAAGAATGGATTGAACGGATGTGTACGAGAGCGCCCCAATCTCGATGGCGCGCAGGCAGGCAGCCTCCAGATCATCGCGCCCATGCGGTTTGACCAGCCGAATGATCCCTAGGCAGGCGCGGAAGCCCTGCGCAGGGTGGGCCTTGGCCTCCAGGATCAGGTTCACGAGGGCCGATGTGTTCGGACCGATCCGCGTGGCCCGTCGTTGGAGTTCCACTGGCGTGAGGCCTGCGTACTCCCGGTGCGCGGCGGGCATGTGTTCGGCAACGGTGGTGTGACCTCGATTGCCGGATGTGCGCACATGGCTGGCAACGCGTTGGCCCTGGTGGAATATTTCCACCGTACGCGCCGTGATCCGCGCCCAGAGCGTCTGCTTCAGCAGCTGATACGGCACCGAGTAATAGTGTTTGTCGATCTCGACATGGTAGTCGAGCCCGGCCCGACGTTCCCGCCATTCGGCATATTCATAAGGGTTCGCGGGCAGTGGCTTCAGCGCAGGCTTGTCCAGGCTCTCGAACAAATCCCGGCGGCTGGCACCGAGATGCCGGGTGACCTTGCTGTTCAGTTTGGTCAGTTCTCCCCGGATCGCCGCGTTTAACTCGGCCAGGGAATGGAACCGCCGCTTGCGCAATCGAGCCACGATCCAGCGCTGCACGATCTGAACGCCCGCCTCGACTTTCGCCTTGTCCTTGGGCTTCCTCGAGTGGGCAGGCATGACCGCCGTGTCCTAATGCGCCGCCAGATCGGCATAGGTTCGGTTCAGGGTGGGTTCGTACCGGTCGGCCTTCGTGACCCCGGACTTCAGATTGTCCGAGACCAGGAGGCCAGGCACGCCCCCGAAGAAATCAAACATCCGGACATGGCTGGCGATCCAGTCCTGAAGGCCTTGCGTCCAAGTCGCTTCTGCGAACGTGTAGTTCGACGCGCCCAGCACGCCGACGAACACCTCGGCCTCACGCACTTCACCCGTGGTGGGATCAATAACGGGCACAGTGTCGCCAGCGTAGTCGATGAAGGCGCGCTCGCCGACAATGTGATGCTGCCGCATGAAGGAAGGTCGCATTCCCGATGAGTGGGCGGCCAAACCCGCCAAGCTGCGTCAGAAAGCTCGTGATGGACGGTGGACATTGAAACGCGGTTGCCGAAAGAAACGCCCGGATGGGTCACGGATGATGCAGATCGCCACGCCCGCCTAGGGCTACAAAAGCCACATCGGGACAGACCACCGATATCGCTTCATCCGCACATGGACCGTCACAGACGCTGCCCGGTATGATGGTCGCGAGTTGGGCGGATTGCTGGACCCGTCCAACACCGCATCGCCGGTCTGGGCGGATACCGCCTACCGGTCGAGAAAGAACGAAAAGCGGATCACGAAGGCAGGGCTGGTCTCGAAAGTCCACTGAACCGCCCCGGGTTTCCTGGAGAGCTTGAGGCTCAAAAGTCAGGCGGCTTTAACATCGGCGTTTAGGTTTGCATAGAATGCTTTCTCCGCTTCGTTGGGTGTCATGTAGTTGATGGCGCTGTGCAGGCGTTCAGCGTTGTACCAGGCAACCCATTTCAGGGTTTGCCATTCGACCTGCCGCATTGACTTCCAGGGGCCGAGGAAGTTGATCACCTCGGTCTTGAACAGCCCGATCACGCTCTCGTCCGGCGCGTTGTCATAGGAATCTCCAACACTGCCGACCGATGGGTCAATTCCTTCTTCGGCCAGGCGCTCGGTGTACCTGATGGACAGGTATTGGCTTCCGCGATCTGAGTGATGGACCAGACCGGCCTCTGACGGCATCCGCTGACATATCGCCTGGTTCAAGGCGTCCAGCGCGAACTGCGTCGTCATCGAAGTGGAGACGCGCCAGCCCACGATCTTCCGGGCAAAGACATCGATGACGAAAGCGACGTACACAGTTCCCTGCCAGGACGAGACATATGTGAAGTCACTGACTATTACCCGGCAGTCGATACGCAGTATCGATGAGAGGGCCAGAGTTGGTTGGGCTTCTGGGCTACGAACTCACGGTTCACCCTGTCGTCTGGGCAAGGTTGAGAAGTATCCGGGGTCGTGGTGATGGGTGGCTTGCCCCTGACCACACCCTGCAGCCCCATGGCCTTCATAAGTCTCTCGACGGTGCAGCGGGCGATGCCATTGTTTTCCCGACGAAGGGCCTGCCACACTTTCCTGGCACCGTACCTTCTTCCACTGGCATCGAAGACGCGCTTGATCTCACGGCTGTGTTTCTTGTCCCGCTTCGCTCGATCCGATGCCAAATCGGGATCGTGCTCAACGGTTTTGTGCTCGTAATACGTCGAAGGTGCGATCGGCAGGACCTTGCAGATCGGCCCGACACCGAAGACGTCGCGGTGCTCGTCAATGAACATGGTCATTTCTTGAATGGGCGGTCGAGCTCCGCCTGAGCGAAATACGCAGATGCTTTCTTCAGGATCTCATTGGCCGTCCGAGGTTCCCGGACCTCGCGCTCCAATTCGCGGACCCGATCCTTCTCAGCCGTCGTCAGACCGGTCCGCTCGCCCGCATCACGTTCCGCGCGCTGACACCAGACGCGCAGGCTGTCTGGGGAACAGCCGAGCTTCGGTGCTATCGCACGGTACGCGGCGTTATCGCTGCTGTATTCGCTGCGATGTTCACGGAAAAGCCGAACGCCGCGATCACGCAGTTCGGCAGGATAAGTCGGGGTGTAGGTTCTCTTGCTCATGATGGGTATCCTTGGAGAGTTAAACTCTCCGGAAAACCCGGGGCGGTTCACACTTCCGCAAGCCGCCGGGCAAGCCAATGCCGGAGGCGAGAAAACGCGCCAACAGCGCACGCTCAAGGCCACGTTCCAGCGTCGAGCATGTCTTTGCCGACCAGAAGCACCACATGCACCTCTTCATCAGAACCATCGGGATCGCCAGGGCAAAGACCAAAATCGGCCTGGCAAACATCGTCCACAACCTGCGCAGATACGTGTTCTGGGAGGCCAACGCAGCCGTATCGTAGGCCGGGAAAGCCCGAAAGGCAGCCGATAGAACGCGCGACAAAGATCAGAAATCGCACCTCAGCTCAATCCTGATGGATCAGACCGGTAGATAGAAGTGCCCTGGTGCAGCGACCTTTATCTTGCTCAAATCCGTCCACACGGACTAATATCTCGATTGTTTCCAAGTCTGGCGTTCAATCGATCAGAAGAAAGGCTGCGAACGTTACTTTAACAGACCGGGAAGTGTTAATGAGATCGCAGGGATGAATGTGATCAGCATCAGTGCCACGAAGATCGCCAGATAGAACGGCCAGATCGTTCTGACCGCCTTTTCCATCGGTAGTTTACCCACCGCGCACCCCACGAACAGACACGATCCAACCGGCGGCGTACATAGCCCCAGGCCCAGGTTCACCAGCAGGATCATGCCGAATTGCAGCGGATCGATGCCAAGCGCGTTCATCACCGGCAGGAAGATTGGTGTACAGATCAGGATAAGCGCTGCCATGTCCATGATCATGCCAAGCAGTAGCAACACCGCGTTGACCATCAACAGGATCAGGACCGGATTGTCTGTTAGGCCGGTCATGAACTCGACCGTTTGCTTTGGCACCCGGTAGAAGGTCAGCATGTACGCGAAGGCTCCGGCACAGGCGATCAGGATCATCACCATGGATGTCGTGCGGACGGATTGAATGACGGCGGTCTTGAAGTTCGTCCAGGAGATGCTGCGATAGACCACCAGGGTCACGACAAAGGCATAGAGCGCACCGAAAGCACCGGACTCGGTGACGGTGAACACGCCTGACAGGACGCCGCCGACGATGATGATGGCTGTCATCAGGCCGGGTATCGCGCCGAAGAATGCGAATGCCAGTGCAGTCCAGCCGGGGAATTGTTCCGCTCCATACCCACGTTTGACCGCAACGAAATAGGCCGTCAGGGCCAGGCAGATGCACATCAGCACGCCGGGCACGACGCCTGCGAGGAAGAGCTTCGAGATCGAGACCGCTCCGCCGGTCGCCAGAGCGAAGATGATCATGTTGTGGCTGGGCGGAATGATGATCCCGGCAATCGAGGAAGTAACGGTGACATTCACGGCGTAGTCCGCGTCATAGCCCTTGTCTTTCATCACCGGCACGAGGATCGAGCCAAGAGCCGAGATGTCGGCGATGGCCGAGCCGGAGATGCCGCCAAACAGCATGGAAGAGAACACATTCACGATCCCCAGCCCACCGCGCACAGCACCGACGGCAGCTTGGGCAAAGCGAACCAGCCGCATCGCGATGCCACCGTGGAACATCAGCTCGCCCGCGAAGATGAAGAACGGGATCGCCATCAATGAGAAGACGTTGATACCCGCTACCATTCGCTGGAAACCCACAAGCAGCGGCAGGCCTTCGTGAAAGAATGCAGCAAGTGCGGCGATACCCAGAGCGAAGGCGACAGGCACTCCGATGATGACACAGAGGGCGAAGATCCCCAGAAGCAGCATAAGTCCCATATCTGCGCCTTACTCGATGCTGTCTTTGCGTTGATCTCTCCCGAGCAGCAGGCGGATCAGATGTCCGGTGGCGAACAGGAATACCAGAGCACCGCAGATGGTCAGAGGTAGTGAGCGCAAGCCTTCAGGCAGGTCAATCAACGGGATCATCGATCTCCACTTGAATGCGGTCAGCTCGATCCCGTACCAGAACATCATGCCGCCAAAGACGGCCATCAGGACATCGGTCACGAAAACGAAGCAGATGCGCAATGGGGTTGGTACCATTGTGCGGAAGATGACGACCG
>JBCCEL010000361.1:0-5920 GCA_039030315.1 Pseudomonadota bacterium | reverse complement strand
CTGGATTTCGTAGCCCAGGAAGGTGACCGTGGTCACGACACCGTCAGGCACGAACCAGATTTCGACCAACGCGATCAGCGGTGCGATCAGCACGATCGCCGAGCGCACATGGCCTTTTGTGACCGCGATCAGGAGGGCGGCGAGGATCAGGACCCATGCCGGGGGAAGGAGCTCAATCATCTTCGATCTGCCCCAGATAGTAGCTGTCGTCCCGCTTCAGGAAGTAGCCGAGACCCTTGGCGACCAGCACCATGATCAGGCAGGACAGGAAGCCATAGGCCGCGCCGAACCCGAACCAGCCGTCCACGGTGAAATAGCCTTTTACATAGATGAAGGCCTGGGCAAGCACGGTCAGCGCCAGTACGGCGATGAGGATCTTCCAGAGAAGACGGATCGTATCCGGCCGCACCAGCCAGTGGTCGGAACTCGGCTTGTCGCTCATTTCACTTTCCCCACGATCTGGCTCTCAAGCTCAAGCACAGGGCCGTTGAAGAAGAAGAAGCCAAGGGTCAGCGCCGCGGTGATCGTCAGCGCCAGCACGGCCGCGAACGGCGCTTCGCCGTGATCCTTGGTGGCATGCTCCGGTTTCTCGGCGGCGAACCAGACCATGAAGATGATCGGCAGGAAATAGGCTGCGTTCAGAACCGTGCTGAGGATGATGGTTCCGAGCGCGAGATAGTTTTCCGCCTCGAAGGCGCCGGCCAGGATAAACCACTTGGAGACGAAGCCCGCCGTCGGCGGCACGCCGATCATGCTGAGCGCACCGATGGTGAACGCGCCCATGGTCCAGGGCATGCGGCGGCCGATGCCGTGGAGCTGGAACAGCTCGGTCTTCTTGGAGGCGGTGTAGATCGCGCCGGCAGCGAAGAAGAGCGTGATCTTGCCGAAGGCATGGGCGACGATGTGGACGATAGCGCCGATCTCGGCGAACGGCTTCAGGACCGAGGCCGCCATCACAACGTAGGAGAGCTGGGCAATGGTCGAATAGGCCAGCAGACGCTTGAGGTTGGTCTGGCGCAGCGCGACGACACTGGCAGCGATGATGGTGAAGGCTGCGGCGTAGGCGAGCCAGGAACTGCTGGGATCGGCGAAGAGGTAGTCGACGCCGAAGATGTAGATGATGATCTTGGTGACGGAGAAGACGCCGGCCTTCACCACGGCGACGGCATGCAGAAGGGCACTGACCGGGGTGGGCGCGACCATGGCGGCGGGCAGCCACTTGTGCATGGGCATGACGGCCGCCTTGCCGATGCCGAAGACGAAGAGGCCGAGAAGGAAGCCGAGTGCCGGACCCTCCAGCTTGCCCTGCAGGATGCCGCCATCGATGAAGTCGCCGGTGCCGGCTATGAGGTAAGTCCAGATAATCGCCGGCAGAAAGAGGCCGATCGAAGTGGTGAGCAGGACGCCGACATAGACGCGGGCCGAGCGTACCGTCGGCTCATCGCCCTTGTGGGAGACCAGCGGATAGGTGGACAGCGTCAGCACCTCGTAGAAGATAAAGAGCGTGAAGAGGTTCGCCGCAAAGGCGATGCCCATCGTTGCCGCCAGCGCGATGGCAAAACAGGTATAAAAACGCGTCTGGTTCTTCTCGTTGTTGCCGCGCATGTAGCCGATCGAATAGATCGAATTCACGATCCATAAGCCAGACGCGAGTGCGGCGAACAGCATGCCGAGCGGTTCCACCTTGAAGGCGAACTCGATACCCGGCACGACCTCGCCCAGGCTCACTTCCGGACGCCCGCCGGCAAACTCAGTGGGCAGAAGCGTGGCCACGATGACCGCAAGACAGAGCGCCGTGACGAGCGTGACACCCTCTCTGAGGTTCTCACTGATGCGGCCGGTGAACGCGATGCCAACGGCGCCGGCCAGCGGCACGGCCATTGCAGCGAGGATGGCGGTTTCCGGGCTCATGGTGCGCCTCCCATGAGCAGTTGCGCGGCCGATGTGGAAAGCGTCGCCGGGACATAGGGCTGGAGGCCGAAATAGACATTCGCCAGCGCCCCGGCCCAGGTTGCGGCGAGCAGCGGGGTCGGTGCCTCACGCACGGTTGCGGTGTCATCGCCGGGCTCACCGAAATAGGTCGCCTCGACAATCTTCCAGATGTAGATCACCGCCATCAGCGAGCTGATGACAATGACCCCGGCGAGGACGTAACCGAAGCCGCCTTTCTCCAGGACCGCCGAAAGCAGGTACCACTTGCTGACAAACCCGGCAGTCCCGGGAATTCCGATGAGGCTGAGCGCTGCGGCGACGAGCGCCGCCATCGTCCAGGGCATGCGCTTGGCAGCTCCGGAGAGGTCGGAGAGCCGCAATCCGGAGAAGTGCACCGCAAGCCCTGCCGCGGCAAGGAACAAGGTCCCCTTGGCAAGGGCGTGGTTGAACATGTGCACGATGCTGGCGATGAGCCCCGTCTCGGTTACCAGGGCGGCGCCGAGGACGATGTAGCCGATCTGGGCGACTGAGGAATAGGCAAAGAGCCGCTTCAGGTTCTGTTCGAAGATGGCGACGGCCGAACCGAAAAGGATGCCGAGGATGGCCAGCGGCATGAGGAACTGCGAGAACTGGATGGCGTGGTCCGTCAGGCTCGGCTGGAAGGCGATGAAGTCCATGCGGATCAGCACATAGAGCTGCACCTTGGTCGAGCAGGCCGCGAGGAACACGGTTACCGCATGGGGGGCGTAGGTATAGGCGTTGGGCAGCCAGACATGCATGGGGAAGACCGCCGCCTTCAGCGCCAGCCCCACCGTGATGAAGCCGACGGCCGCCAGCACGGTGTTCTGATCGGAAACCTGCGGCAGACGCTCCACGATATCGGCAATGTTGAGCGTGCCGGTCATCAGATAGATGAGCCCCACACCGATCAGATAGAAGGTGGCGCCGACGGTGCCGATGATCAGGTACTTGAACACTGCCGGAAGCGCCCGGCGGTCCGGCCCGCCCGCAATCAGGACATAGCTGGCGAGCGATGCAATCTCCATGAAGACGAAGATATTGAAGGCGTCCGCCGTCACCACGATGCCTGAGAGGCCGGCAAGGGCCAGCAGCCAGGCCGCATAGAACAGGGGCTGACGCTCCACCTCAATCTGGGCGGAGACACTGCGCTCCGATGCGATCAGGGCCAGCGAGGAGGCGCCGGTGATGATCAGCAGAAGGATTGCGGCCAGGGCATCAACATTAAGCTCGATACCGAAGGGCGGATCCCAGGAGCCCATCTTGTAGTTGAAGGTCCGCCCGGCGAGCGTGCCGGCAGTGAGGGAAACGGCATTGATCGTGGCATAGATGCTCACAAGCGTCGCGGCGGCCCAGGCCAGACCGCGCGGATGCAGCAGCACCACAAGTGGCGCAATGATCAGCGGCGCAACAACCTGGAGCGCCGGGAGATGGGCCTCGATACCGCTCACGACCTGTCCATCTCCTGAACTTCATGCTCTTCGATGGAGCCGTACTCTTCCTTGATCCGCACAATGATGCCGAGCCCGAGAGCGGTAGTGGAGATACCGACAACAATGGCGGTGAGGATCAGGACCTGGGGCAGCGGGTTGGAGTAGACCGCGTTTTCCGCGCCCGCCTGGATGATGGGTGCGGTGCCGCCGTCGATCTTGCTCATGGTGATGTAGAGCAGGAACACCGCAGCCTGGAAGATGGTCAGCCCGATCAGCTTCTTGATGAAGTTCGACTTGGCCATGGAGGCGTAGAAGCCGACCATGAGCAGGATCGCAAAGACCCAGTAGTTATAGTGGCCGAGCAGTTCCATTACATCTTGCCCCGCGTGGCAAAGGCAAAGAACACGCTCAGCAGCACGCCGGTCACGGTGACGCCGACGCCGATCTCAACAAGCAGAATGCCGAGATGCTGGCCGGCGACCGGATCGCCGCTCAGAACGTTGTAATCCAGGAAGTTGCCGCCAAGCAGCATGCCGAACACGCCGACCGTGGCGTAGAGCACGGCGCCGCCCACGGCCAGGATCTTCAGGAACCTCATCGGAATGACGCGCAGTGCCTGGGGCTCGCCCTCAAGCAGCGCGTAGAGGATCACCGAGGCAGCAATGATGGCGCCGGCCTGGAATCCGCCACCCGGACCGAAGTCGCCATGAAACTGGACATAGAGGCCGAAAAGGAAAATAAACGGGATCAGCAAACGGCCGACGACCCGCGGGATGAGATAGTGCCGCAAGCCCTCCACCGGTCCGTGGAACGGCGGCGGCGGCGCCTTGGCCGTCTTGCTCGGCCGCCCGCTCAGGAGGAACAGAACGCCGATGCCGGCGGTCAGGACAACGAAAACCTCGCCAAGGGTATCGTAGCCGCGGAAGCTTGCCAGCACGGCCGTCACCACATTGGGTACGTCAATCAGCGGCGGCGTGTTGGCCAGGTACCAGGGCGCAACGTGCTGCTGGGGTGCGGCCATCGGATCGCCCAACCGGGGCTGATCGAAGGTGGCGTAGATCACCACGCCGATGGTGACGAGCACCACCAGGCCGGCGATCCTGCTCGGCTTGAAGTCACGCTCGTGCTCCGCCGTGAGCGACAGCGCTGCGAGGAAAAGAACCGTGGAGATGCCCGCCCCGACCGCGGCTTCCGTAAGGGCCACGTCGGGCGAGTCCAGGATCAGGAAGTTCGCGGCCATGAGCAGGCTGAACACGCCGGACAGCATCACTGCCACGAACAGGTTCTTCGTCTGCACGATGGCGATCGCGGTGATCACCACGAGGGTAAGCAGGAATATGCCGGTCAGAAGGGTCACTCGTCGGGATCCTTGCGCCAGGGCAGCGCTGCGCCCGGCCGGTGGCCGGACAGAATCGCCGCACTGGCAAGAGCGTTGGTCGCGGTCGGACCGGTGAACAGAAGGAAGATCAGGATCGCCGCCAGTTTGACGGTTGCGAGCGAGGCACCGGCCTGGAGCATGACACCAGCGATGATTAGGAAGGATCCGATTGTGTCCGTCAGGCTGGCCGCGTGCATGCGGGTATAAAGATCGGGCATGCGCAGCGCGCCCACCCCGCCGACGAAGACGAAGAAGCCTCCGAGCGAGAGCAACAGCCAGCTGGCAAAATCAAGCACAGCCTCCATCGCCCTAGCTCGCCTCCTTGTTTTCGGCTTCGCGCCGCTCGGCTCTCCGGCGGAAAAACTCCAGTACCGCGAGAACTCCGATGAAGTTCAGCATGGCATAGGCCAGGGCGAGGTCGAGGAAGTCGGGACGCTCATAGAAGAACGCAATCACCGAGAGCAGCAATACCGTCTTGGTGCCGAGCATGTTCACCGCCAGAACCCGGTCGTACACACTGGGGCCGAGCACGGCCCGGATCAGGGCCAGCGCCATGGTGACCAGGGTTGCGGCGGTGACGACGTAATACACTCTCAGTCCTCCCTGATCGCGGCAACGCGGCGGTCCATTTCGCCCGAGATGACATCGTCCGCGCCTTCCTCGGTCAGGGCGTGAACCTTGATGACGCCCTTATAGACATCCAGAGACAGCGTTCCCGGGGTGAGCGTAATGGAGTTCGCGAGGAGCACATGGTAGACGGGGCGCTTGGCGGTCGCCTTGATATCCACAACTTTCGGGCTGATCGGCAGCTTGGGGTGAAGAACGATGCGCGTCACATCCAGGCTCGACTTGACGATCTCCTTGACGAGCCATGCCCAGTACTTGAAGAGCCTGACACCAAAATGCAGCGCGAAGGTCTCGTTGTCGAAATACTCCATGCGCGAGGCAAGGTAGAGCGCGAGCACGCAGGAAAAGACGCCGAAAGCAACGATCAACGGCTTGAAGATACCGGACCAGAACAGCCAGGCCATCGCCAGAAGAAGCACAAGCAACAGTAATCGTGATGTTTTTTCGGCCACGCTTGCCATCAGCGCCGCCTTACAGATTGCTTACTCAACACCCTCTCCCTCGCCCGCTCCTGCCGGGCTATCCCCAATGG
>JBCCEL010000360.1:0-5927 GCA_039030315.1 Pseudomonadota bacterium | reverse complement strand
GAACGCAAAAGCCTGGTTGGGAGCGCGTGCCGTGGGTTTCGGGTTGGCGCTGGTGGTTTCGATGCCGGACGGCATGGCTCATGATGGTCACAAGCAACATGGGCTGAAACCGCCGGACGGCGGCGCGGTTGTTCGTGAAATCGCGCGTCCGCAGTCTCCGGCGCAACGATATTTCACCGATGTCGAACTGATTGATCAGGGCAATCGTCCGCACAGGTTCTACAGCGATCTGCTGCATGACAAGGTTGTGGTCATGACGGCCTTCTTCACCCGCTGCAAGGATTCCTGCCCGGTGGCGACCGCGAAAATCCTTCAGCTGCAGGACCATCTGGGTGAACGCCTGGGCAAGGACGTGCATTTCATATCCCTGACGGTTGATCCTGCACACGATACCCCCGGGGAACTGAAAACGTTTGCGGACAAGCTCGGTGCCAATCCGGCCTGGCACTTTCTCACCGGCAAGGAGGAAAACATCCGGCTTGCACATACCCGGCTCGGAACGTTCGGCCCGAATTCGGCGACGGCAAAGCAGGACCCTGAGGCGCACGGCAACAACATCTTCCTGGGCAACCTGCGCACCGGCCTCTGGAAGAAGATTTTCGGCCCGGCTATCAGCGCGAGCGCACTGGCGAAAGAGCTGGACGGAATACTTGCCGACAAGTGAGGCCGCCCCGGACAGAAGGCCGAGGGCGACGGACCAGTGGGTCTGACATGGCTCTGCTTTGCGGCTCAGGCCATCTACTGTGCATTCAGCCACTTGACGATAAGGTTCAGGCGGCCGGCCGATAGATCCCGGGTGACCGGCATGTGTCCGCCCTCCCGTTTCGGTCGCAGCAAGGCGGCCCGAATATTTTTCGCATTGCCCGCAACCGCATCCTCGTCACCCAGATCGGCGAATGACATGATGGGATAGATCTTGCCGTACTGGGACAGAATCGGCCCGACAAAATTGTTCCAGGAGAGTTGCGAGAGATCGGGCTGCGGGTTGTAGATCTGCACGCTGACCAGGTCGTCTGCGCTTTGAACGTAGCCCTTATGAAGGTTCTCGTCCTTGAAGCCATAGCGCAGGAAGTAGATCTGTCCGTCCATGTATCCGCGCGGGTTTCCCGGATCGGTTCCCGTGATCTTCAGCCGGGCGATGCCATGTTCATCGGTCGTGACCTCTCCGCCGTTCTCAAGAATGAGAGCTGATAGAGGCACGGACAGATTGACCATGCCGGTCGTGCCGCCGGTGCCGAGCGTGTTGTTCGAATAGGTCTGCGCCTGAAGTGGAGGCATCGGGCTCACGGTGAGCGTAACACCCGCGGCGGGCTTGCCGAACTGGCTGACATAAAACTCTACCGTCGCCGTGCCCGCGTTCACCTCGTCGGCCGGGTGTTGTCCGCCGCCGCTGCCGGAGGCAGGCTCCTCGACCCCGGGGTTCATGCGGTAGACGAACTGGTTGGGCCTCACATAAAGTCCCTGGCTGTTTTCCCGCAGAATGATGCCCGTCGGCTCACCACTCTTGTCGTCCAGCGTGACAAGCCCGAGCGGCTGGCACTGGACTGCCTCCACATCGGCGTCGTCGAGCTCAATGCTGACCATCCCGGCATCCGTCATGTAGAAGCCGTCGTCGGAATAGTTGATCTTCCCGAGCACCTTGTTGTTGCCGAAGCAGTACAGGGCGAGTGTGCCGTACTTGCCGGCGTCGACGTTCGACTGGGTCGGTCCAGCGGGCTTGGTGGACAGAAGGGCATTGCCGAGGTTCAGGTTGACCCAGGTGTGCTCAGATCCCGATGGGCCATCTCGGTAGGTGATGACCTTGAACTGTGCGAAGTAGCCGGGATAAGGCCCTGCGACGGTTGGCACCTTGATGGGGCCGCTGGTGAACTGGATCTCCGGCGGGGTCAGGATCCGGTCCGGTGTGAGCAGATCGGGCGGGGGCCCGAAATCTGCACCCGGGACGCAGGTCGCATTCTCCGGCACTCCCGGCAGGCCGATGGTGCCGAAGACCTGTCCCCAGGTGAAGTCGTATTCGGTCAAAGGTGTGGGCGCGCCAAGCTTTGCGGTTTGCGTGATGATGTCGATCTCGCTCTGCGGGATCTTCAGAGGACCAAGGCGCTCACTGATCAGTTTGTCGAAGTAGCTCGTGGTCGGGATCTGGCCCGGGTTCTTGCCGCTCGCGCCACCGGCGCCCTGGGCAAGCTCGGACAAAGGCGTGATGGCCTTGATCGCCTCCTCCGACACACCCTTTTCCGCCATGGCGCCGAGAGTGAACTCCGTGATCGCATATTGCTGAGAAGCGGAATTGAATGCCCGGACAACAAGATTGATCGACAGCTTGGAAGGGTCCTTTCCATGCTCGATCAGCTCTGAAAGGAATCTGGAGTCCAGGGAGGCCGGCATTGTCACCTGTTCGAGGACCGATTGAAAGTTGGCGCTGCCGGCATAGTCGCCCTGACCGCCCGCAACCTGGATCCATGCGTTCGAGTAGGCAGAGGGCTTGAACGCCCCCTCAAGGTACGGGCTGGAGGAATTGCCGACGATCTTGACGCCGAGCCCCCAGATCTCCGTGACGTTCTGCTGCATGGGGTCGAGATCGACCACCCGCCCGGTTCCGAGCGCGGTATCATCGGCCGACACGAGGTCAAGCCCGATGATCGGGTCATCGTCGCCGCTGGTTGCCACGCTGCCGTTGCTGTAGGTGGCCCGCGTTACCGTGCAGTCGAGGGCGAACTGGGCCGTGCCGTTCGGATTCCAGTAGAGCTGAATGTTATTGCTGGTCTCCGACCCGTTTGCGGGAGGAAACTGGTTGTTGGGATTGAAATTGTCAGGCGTATTGTTAAGTGTGCTCGGGTCGGCGCGAAATTTTCCAAAGAAATTCAATTGCGGAAAGTTCAAATAGCTCATGATGAGGTCCCCTGGCAGTGGAACGTCATTCTTTCATGGCGCAATTTGATGTCAACAATATTCAGAACGACGTCAGGGGTCGTCCTCAAGTTTGACCCAGCGCCCTCCGATCGGGCGACCGCTGACCGGGTCGAACTCCAGTACATGGACGCCGTTTCGCCCAAGCCGGCGGTTTGCATCGAACGTGACGCGTCCGACCAGGCCGGTCTCATAGTTGTAGATGCCCTCCAGCGCCTTGATGAGCGTGCTTCGGCTGAGATCGCGCCCGGCGCGGCGCAGCGCTTCCACCATCACCGCCGCTGCTGCCAGATCAGCCCGCGACCGCAACTCGCTCAAGGGATCGGTTCCTGAACCCGTCCGGTGTCTCAGTATATCGCCTCCGGCCCGGTTGATCTCCGAGGGCAGAGAGGGCCAGGAAAACAGCAGTCTGGTCTTTGCCGGCAACGCCCCTGATGCAGCAATGCCTCCGGCAAGTCGCATGGGAGCAAGCAGCACGGGACCGGCATGTCGCTTTTCGATGTCGGCGATGAACTGTGAGGCAAGTTCTTTCGGTGCCAGCACAAGCGCGATGCCGGCCCGCGTCGTGGTCTTGACCTTTGGGGGTGCCAGGGTCAGGCGCGAGAACTCCAAACCGCCGGCGTCCTCAAACTCCTCTGCCGCTGCTGCCCCGGCGTCGGTCCAGGGTGCCTTTCGGCCACTTGCGATGACTGGCTGGGTGCTGCCTCGGCGCGCTAACTCAATGCCGAGCCGCGCGAGCGCGCGGGCTTCCTCTGCCAGACCCGGCAATACCGCGAACAACGGCCCTCCTGGCTCGAAGTTGCCTGGCGAGCCTTCCGCGGCGGCCGCGAGCAGGGGAACGTTTCGCCTGGAGAGTTCGCGCGCAACCGCGTCCGGATGGGCGCTGCCGGACGGCACGATGAAAGCCAGCGGCCGTGCTTCTTCCATGAACTTTGAGAGATGGTCTCCGACGCTCCCGTGCTTGGATGGAAACTTGAACTCTGTGAGCTTGATGCGTCGCCCATAAATGCCGCCTCTGTCGTTTACGGCGCTGAAGTACCGCAGCAGGGGACCGGACGGTGAGGCTGTCGTGGCGGGTTCATCCTCGGTGTCCGCCGCGACTGCAAGGGTGATCGATGTCTCGGTGACGCCGGGCACGCCGGTTTGTCCGAGAACCTTGAGGTATGCGATCAGGCTGAGGGCATCCTCCCGCGACATGCGGTAACGCGGCATGACCGTGTTCAGGGCCTTGCCGCCCGAATCCAAACCCATGGTGAAGGCGCGAGTCACCTGACCGTCGCGGCGGTACGGTGGACGTGCGCGCCGGTCGGGCCGTTTCAGCACATACGGCTTGGTGAGCGCGTGCCAGGTGACTTCCGCGGCAGTGATGCCTCCCTCCGATCGCCCCTTGCCGTCCTCGCCGTGGCAGTTCGCGCAGGGAAAGAGGGCGCCCGACACGACCGTTTGCCCGTTGGAGAGAACGGCTTCGATCTTGCCGCCCGAAGGGCTGGTGCCTTCAAGATAGATTTGCCGGCCCTGTTCGGCGCGGGGCTCAAGCTGTGCGGTCTGGGCGCCGGCCCCTGCCGGAAGCAGCGCACTGGTGAGGGCCAGGCCTATGCCGGCCGCCAGCGTTTTCTTTCGGAAGATCCCCATCAGCTCACTATGTCAACTCGCCGGAGAGATGACCACGGAATTCATGGCGATGGCGCCTGGGGCTCGGCTGAAACCATCGCGAGGACTCTGGTCGGGCTCCCGGAGCCGTGCAGGATCTTCAGGGGCGGGCAGATCAGAATGGCGCCGGTTGGCGGCAGTTGATCGAGACCGGACAGACACTGCAGACCATAGCGACCGGCGCCGTGGAGCAGGTAGTGTGCCGGATACGGCGGCGAGAGATGTGCGCCCTGGCCGGCATCCGTGCCGACGGTTTCCGTCCCGAAGCCGATGATGTCGCGGTCTTCGATCAGAAAGCTGATTGCCTCAGCCGATGGCCCCGGTGTGTGGGCGCCGTCCTTGCGCATGTTGAGATAGCCTGCGCCGGAGCGCTGCGACCAGTCGGTGCGCATCAGCACCCACGACTTCTCCGGGATCGTCCCGTGCCGTTCTTCCCATTGCTTGATGTCTTCGGCTGTCAGCAGGAAGTCTTCGTCTTCAGCAGATTGCAGGGAGCAATCGATGACGCAGGCCGGCCGGACAAACGTTTCGGCAGGGATGGTATCAACCGTCGCATTCGGCAGGTCTTTCCCGGAAATCCAGTGGACCGGGGCATCAAAATGGGTACCGGTGTGCTCGCCGCAGCTGAAGTCCCGCCAGTACCAGGCCGGGCCGCGCTCGTCATAGCGCGAGACTTCCTCCACCCGGAAACGCCCGCACTGACCAAACTCGGGCGGCAGGATCATGACCGGGAAGTCAGGCGACAGGGTATGCGTGAGATCAACGATCCGCACGGATCCGTCGGTAAGGGCGCCGGCAAGAAGCTCCAGATGCGACATGGCTTACATTTCCTCGCCCAGCAGTTCACGTTCCAGGGCCGCAGGGTCCCGCCGCCAGCGGGCGTAGATATCCTCGGCCACGGCGCCCACACAGAATTGCTCCACGCCTTCCTTCAGCGCCGACAGGGTGGCCCTGGCAACAGCGTCACCCGATACCTTGGGTGGAGGCAGCGGCTGACGCCAGTCTTCCTCCAGCGGTCCGATGAAGCCGTTAACGACCTTCACGCCTGAGCCGCGAAGCTCGGCGCGCAGCGACTGAGCGAGGGACAGGCCGGCGGCCTGGCTGGCGTTCGTCAGGCCGAAGCCCGGCATGTTGCACAGGGCGAACACGGAAAAAATGTTCACCCAGGCGACCGCGCTGTTCTCCCCGTCGGCGCCGCGCGCTCTCATGGCGGGGCCGAAGTTCTGCATGAGACGGAGCAGGCCGAAACAGGCGGTTTCCATCTCATCGCGCGCGCTCGTCACATCCCGCCGGTCCAGGACGCCGCCGGGCCGGACATGCTCTGCCGTGTTCACCAGGATATCCGCCTTCCCCCCGATCTCCGCGGCGAG